>JBMFIF010000068.1:0-7712 GCA_049976445.1 Thermoprotei archaeon
GCACCCAATGAAACCCCCCATGTTCTCGAAGGGAGGTAGTCCCGTAGACGGCATGAGGAGGAAAGAAGGAGTGATGAGGCCGAGTGATTAAAGTCATTAAAAGTGACTATTAGTCACGATGAAGGCCGAACTCTTTTGTGAGAAGTTATTGATTATTAAATATTGTTCATATCCTTTAACAGATAATCTATTATTTGTTTTATGGAGATGATAGATTTTAATCTTAATATTAAATACTCTTTACCTTCATCAGTTAGTTTGTAAACTTTTCTTGCTGGTCCACTAGTGGGCATTTCCCAGGTATATGTCACCAATCCTCTTACTTCTAATCTTCTGAGTAATCCATATATAAAACCCTCTGGTATTTGACGACCCAAAATTTTTGATAGATCCTCTTCAAGTTGATAACCATGTCTAGGCTTATCGTATAACATGCGGAGAACTAGTAGTGGTAAAAGTCCGCCTACAGGCATGACCCAATGATGAAATCTATGGTGCATGGGGTTTAGCATACTTTGTATAATTTTCGAACTTAATATTTTTATACTTAGGTATCAAAGATACCTTTATATATTAGATACCTGTATAAGTATGTGGTGAGAAAAATGTGGTGTTACAGGCACTATGGTCCGTGGCATTGGCATGGTCCATGGTATTGGTATAGACATTATTTAACTACTGAAGAGGAACTTGAAATGCTTAAGGATTATAAGAAACATTTGGAACTTGAACTGCAGTATGTTAATGAAAAAATAGCGGAGCTTGAGAAAAAGCTTGGTAAACAATAAAATACTATCTTTAAATCATATATTTTTATTTTTCATATAATAATTATATAATTAATAATGCATTAATATGAGTTATTATAATTTTCGATAAATTTAAAACTATTAAGGTTATTATTAATGTTGATACTAATGGCTTTACAGTCAGGGGTTATTCAATCTGGGAGACGGGTTTTTGACATTATAGTAATTAGGGATCGATGTAAAGAGTGTGGTCTTTGTATAGAATTATGTCCGACGAAGGTTTTGGATAGAGAGAATACATATAATGCGTATGGATATAGACCTACATTTTTAAAAGATAGGGATCATTGTATAGGGTGTAAGATTTGTGAGAATATTTGTCCTGAGTTTGCGATTTTTGTAAGGAGCGTGAGCAAATGATTGATGAAAATAAAGTCGTTTTTACTCATGGTAATCAGGCTATCGTTGAGGGTGCTTTGATTGCAGGTTGTAGGTTTTATGCTGGATATCCTATTACACCATCGTCAGAGATAGCAGAAGAGATATCAAGGCGATTGCCTAGGCTTGGTGGTATTTATGTTCAGGGTGAGGATGAACTAGCCTCTATAAACATGATTATTGGTGCTTCGATGGCTGGAATGAAATCCATGACTGCTACTTCGGGACCTGGATACAGTCTTATGCAGGAGGGAATAGGACTTGCTATAGCTACAGAAACTCCAATAGTTGTAGTGGATGTTATGCGAGTAGGCCCTAGTACTGGGATTGCCAGTAAGCCTTGGCAAGGTGATATAATGCAGGCTAAATTTGGTTCTCATTCTGATTATGAAATCATTACTCTTTATCCATGGAGTGTTCAAGAAGCTTTTGATCTCACTATAGAAGCTTTTAATTTAGCAGAAAAATACATGACGCCCGTTGTTCTATTGAGTGATGGTATATTAGCCAGGATGCGAGAACGTTTATATATAAAATCACCTGATGAAGTCGAGATCATAGAGCGCAGAAAGCCAACAGTATCGCCAGAAGTGTACAGACCGTATTCCCGTGATGAGAATTTGGTTCCAACAATAGCTTCGTTTGGCGATGGTTATTTTATTATAAGAGATAGTTTAGCTCACGATGAACGTGGATATTATCTTGAAAAGCCTGAAGTTCAAGCCCATTGGGTTTGGTTTTTAAACGAAAAAATTAGGCGTAATGCAGATAAGATTCAGAAGTGGGATGAGAAGTTTACTGATAATGCAGAGGTTGTTTTCGTAGCTGTAGGCCCCATGGCTAGAATTGTTTTGTCAATGGTAAGAGAAGCTCGTAAAGAAGGTCTGAAATGGGGCTTCTTTAGACCTATTACTGTTTGGCCTTTTCCAGAAAATCAGCTTAATAAAGCTATAAAGAACGCTTCTCACGTAATTGTTGTTGAGATGAGTTATGGGAAATTAATCTATCCTGTACGTTGGAGTGTTAAAAATAATGTAAAAATTGGACATATACCATGGTTAAGCTACATTGCTCCTTCGCCTGATGATATTAGACAAATAGCTGAAAAGGAGGTGTTAGTTTAATGCAAAAAGCAATATTGCATCCGCTTGAACAATATTTAAGAAGCGATAGGCTCCCTCATATATGGTGTCCTGGTTGTGGTATTGGGACTGTAATGCAAGCATTTATAAAAGCTGTTGATGAACTTAAAATAGATCCTAAGAAGATGGCAACCATAAGTGGAATAGGTTGTACTGGTAGAATACCACTTTATTTGAAGTTTGATGGTGCACATGTGTTACATGGTAGGGCAATTCCAGTGGCTCTTGGTATTAAATTAGCAAGACCAGATCTAAAAGTTGTAGTGTTCGGAGGCGATGGGGATATAGTATCTATTGGAGGAAATCATCTAATACATGCTGCAAGGAGAAATGCAGATATAACTGTCATCATGGTTAATAACTTTATTTATGGTTTAACTGGTGGACAAGTTGCACCAACAACACCGAAAGAAACCTTCACCTACACTTCACCGTACAATCCTGATAGCAAACCATTTAACATAATACAGCTAGTTGCTGCAGCTGGAGCAACGTATGTTGCTAGATGGTCAACAGCATATCCTGTTCTTTTAAAAGAAAGCATCAAAAAAGCATTATTGCATCGTGGTTTTTCATTCATCGAAGTTATCTCACAATGTCCTGAAATTTTTGGTAGATTAAACGGATTTAAGACGCCTTATGATCTTCTTAAAAAAATTAAGGATGTAGGGGTGATCAGAAGGAATATTGGACCATTTGAGGCTAAGTATGATTGGAATAGTGAAATTACCTTAGGTGAGTTCGTTAGCAAAGATGAACCGACATATTTAGACCAGCTAAATCAAATTATAGAAAAAGCAAAAGTACAAGGTGATAAAAAATGAGAACTGAAATCTTAATTGCTGGAAGGGGAGGGCAAGGTATACTGTTAATGGGTTATTTATTAGGATATGCTTTCACAAAATACAGTGGAAAATATGTAGTTCAAACTGAGGAATATGGAGCATCCACAAGGGGTGGAGAATCCTATACAGAACTAGTCATAAGTGATCATCAGGACGAGCTAGAATATTTTAAAGTTCGTAAAGCTGACATAGCAATATTCATGTTTCAACAAGTATGGGATCGCTTAGTAGATAAAATAAACGAAAAAACCATAATCATTTTTGACAGCTCGCTTGTAAAACCTTCAAAAGGCATCAAGTATGGAATACCTGCTAGTGATATTGCAAGAGATGAATTCAAAATGCCAACGGTAGCAAACATGATAATGTTAGGCGCATTTTCAGCAATAACAAAACTTATCACACTAGATGCCCTTGAGAAAGCAATAGATTCCGAAGTAAATCCAAAATGGCGTGAAATAAATAAAAAAGCATTACATAAAGGTTATGAAATAAGCTATAAGTTCTGATAAAGTTGTTACTTTCAAACTGATTATCATGCAGAATAGTTTATCGAAAATCTATTAAGAAAAGTTAATAATACCTAATTTTTTATTGAGTATGGTGTTTGGAAATGTGGCAACTTGTCGCAATATTATCTTTAATCATGTGGGGTCTTTGGGGTTTTATTTTAAAGCTTGTTTCAAAGAACGTTGAATGGTATCAAATATATGTTATAGGAAGTCTGATTACCATTATGATCTCAAGCATTGCTGCAATAATTTATAGAGATCATTTATTAATAAGCCAAAGAGATATTTTTGTGATATTAGCGTCAAGCACTGCTGGAGCTTTAGGATACGTATTTTTCATAATGGCTCTTAAAGATGGTAAAGCATCGATTGTTGTCCCATTAACAGCAATGTATCCTGCCATTACTGTAATACTTTCATATGTTATATTACGTGAAGAGATAACGCCATTACAACTAATAGGTATTATTCTAGCAATTATTGCTACTATTTTATTATCTACATGATTTTAAATAATGAAATAAAGTATAGTTACTTTAGTAACTTTTCCTCATATTCTTTAACATATTTTACTGAGTGTGTCACGTCGAAGAATAGATTCTTTACGTAATCTACATCATCTCCGGACACTAGATCTCTACCTTTTGACTTAGCAGCAATGTTTGCTGGTGTGATAAGTTGTACAGCATAACGTAAGCTTGTTTCTGCGCCAATTTTAGTCAACTTTTCAAGAGCTTCTTCGCTTAATTTTACGCTTTCTTCTTTGGCCCTGATTTTCAATATTTCCCTTACTTCATCTGGTTGATATTGTCTTGTTGAAATTATGAGCAGTCGATCTAAAAGATCTAGTGGCAAGCCGTGTGGAGCTTCTAAATCAGTTCCTCTTATTTTTGTCATTCCTCTATTTGTAGCTAATATTATTATTGGTGAAAATTCACTCTCAATAGCTCTGCTCAGAAAACTTAATGCTTCTATATCCAACATGTGTACATCATCTATGAAAAGGACTCCAGGCAGGAGTTCACCTTTACCTTCTTCGATCAATTTCTTTATCTCCTCATCAACTTTCTGTCTGATGTCAGATGAAATCTCTCTTTCTACAGCACCAAAAAATATACTGATCAGGCCTCCTCCTCTTTGGGCATAATACTCATCTAGATCATGAAGTGTTAATGTGTAAACAAATTCTTTATCTTTGTATATAGGGCCACCTGGAATTTCTACACTCTTAGTGGAAGTCACATCATAATCTTCACCTATCGGAATTTCCACCGGTGCATCTTTAGCTCTACCCACTTTAGTTACTCTTCCAGTCTCTGCATCCAGCCATATCACATCACCAACTTCAACACCTTTGGAAATCAATTCCTCAGCAATTTCAGGCCCAACTCTTAACGCACGCTCTTCAGACTTCGTTTTTAATGTTATCCTAGCACCTTTAGGCACTTGTTGATATGGATTATAAGGGCTCGTGCCCATTTGAAAATCAATATGCTTAACCACACCTTCATATATTTTGCGCATTTCTTTTATCCTAATACCAATAGCTTTCCTCATAGCTTGCATTAAAACCTCAGTCTTTTTCATCTCCGTAGAATAGACCTCAGAACCATTAAGTATCATAAAAGGTACATCAGACCCAAGCTCCCTAGCTATAGCTACAGCTATAGCTGTCTTACCGGTTCCACTAGGACCCACAATCAGCACTCCTCTTCCAGCCATTTTTCCCTCTTTAACCAATTTTACAATAAAACCAGCAGCTTCTCTAGCCTCAGTTTGACCAACCATACCATCTGCTACTTTCAATGCTTTACCGTTAGAATCTAAACCTAAACTCTTAATGTGACTATGCGTACCTATTCGTTCAAAACGTTTTGTACTGGCAGGTTCAATTGGTACTATCGATGCTGACATGACACTCACCCAATAACAAAATGCCAAAGCAAAATATAGATTTTTTCCCACTTTTAATTGATTAAATATAGTATAAAATCTTGATCTATGATTCCTTGTCTTAAAATGAAAGCTGCTTTACTCTAAAGGACGAAGTTTGTTCATCCACATATATTGCAATAGAAATTTCTATATATAGGCTTGCGCATAACTAAAGTAATGAAACACTACTTCGGTATTGATCTAGCAGGTAGCCCTAAAAGACCAACAGGAATTTGTGTGTTAAGTGATGATATGAATGCTGAGACATTCATAGTGTACTCTGATGACGATATTATTAAACTTGTTCAGAAAGTTAAACCAACAATTATAGCTATTGATGCGCCACTTTTTTTGCCTAAAGAAAGAAAAAGTTTAGATACAAAAGAACCTGTACATTTAAGGGAATGCGACAAAGAACTATTAAGAATGGGTATTAAATTCTTTCCAATAACTTTAGGTCCAATGAGAATGTTAACAAAAAGAGGAATAAAATTACGAACAATATTAGAAACATCAGGATATAAAGTAATAGAAACATACCCAGGCGCAGCACAAGACATATTAGGCATTCCAAGGAAAAAAGATCCCATAGGCTTGAAAAATGGATTAATAAAAATCGGTATAAAAATAAACTCAAAAGAATTAAGCAAAGACGAACTTGATGCCATAACTTGTGCACTAGTTGCAAAAATGTATTCTGAAAATAATTATAGTGCATTAGGAATAAGCGATGAAGGTTATATGATATTACCTCCGATAGTAAGAAAATAGTAATTATGAGAATCTAATTTTAAAAATATATAACATAATTAATTATTCGATATCGCATTAAGAATGAGAATGCATATTAAGAAACAAAATATTTTTTTATTTAAATGATTCAATTTTTAATAACATTAACAATTTAACAGATTTATAATAAATTTAAGTTTTTATCTTATACAGACGTATGTTTAGCGAGTAAATGTGGATACGTATAGTGTCTTATTTCAACTAGGTATTTTGGTGGGGGTTTCTGGATTATTTGCATATTTTTTAAAGAAAATTCGTGTATCGAGCGTAATAGGATACATAATTGGAGGTATTGTGCTTGGGCCTCTTACTGGAATTATTAATCCAAAATCTGATTTTATATCATTCATGGCTGAATTAGGCATTTTATTGATTGTTTTTGAAATAGGTGTATCGATGAAAGTTAGGTTTTTAAGAAAAGAGATTTTAAGTGTTAGCTCAATACTTATCGTAGAATTAATTGTTGTGATACTGCTTTCATATCTGGCGGGGTTAATGATCAATTTATCGTGGGCAAATACTGTTGTCTTAGCTTTAATAGCTATTAACACAAGTACTGTGATGTCTTTTAAATTAATGGAGGAAACTGGTGTTAACAAAAAGTATCCTACTGAAGTTAGAACATTATTAGGTGTGGCCACACTCGAAGATTTATTAGCAATAATTAGTCTTTCCATTTTACCAACATTATTAGCTACACGTGAAATAATATTTTATGATCTTTTTAAAATAATTTTGCATATTATCATAATCATGATTGCAATGATTGGGTTTGGATTAATTTTTATTAAACAATTTATTGATAAACTTTACATATCTAGTGAAGAACTTGTATTATTAATTGGATTAGCTGTTGTTATGGTATTTTCATGGCTAGGCATAGAAATAGGATTATCAGATACCTTAGGAGCATTCATTGGAGGTTTAATCTTTGCTGAAACAAAAATAGGAGAAGAATTCATAGTAAAAGGTAAATGGATGCGTGATCTTTTTGCTTTTATGTTTTTCTCATCAATAGGGCTAACTTTTCCGGTTAATATCAACCTCGAACTAGTCATGATAGGAGCATTGATTAGTATAATAATAGTCTTCATTAAATTCATCGCATTCTCATTTGCATTCTGGAGTAGCGGTACCACATTAGAAAATGCTATAAACTTTGGATTTTACATGATTACAATTAGTGAATTCTCAGTAATCATCTGACCTCTTCCCCGCCCTGAACAGTAGTTCAAAACTTTTTAGTGCAGGACAGTATTACAAAGTTTATGCAAACCATGCGCACAATCCTACGATCTA
>JBMFIF010000069.1:0-7549 GCA_049976445.1 Thermoprotei archaeon
AAACCCAAAGAAGAACCCCAAAGGTACCAAACGAACAGTATAAGGAACATAAACATAAGAGGTGAACAACAAGAGTATGAGGGGCAGTCTTATTGAACGCTTCTCGCTCATCTTAGAGATGAGCCATGAAAGCATCATCCCATACAAGACTCTTGTTATCACACCCTGCTTGGGAATCTCTATATTCTTTCCTACTAACATTTTGTAGGCTTCGAGGCCTTTCTCTGTGAGTGTGTAGCGCTTATCCTGTGTTTGCGTGATAAGACCTTCTAAAATATTCAGATGATAATAGAGCGAACCAACACTAATACCCATGTAATTCTTTAAATCAGTAAAACGTACACTACCCCTCTCACCCACAAAAACTATGATCCTACGCCTCACATCACTACCAAGTATCTCGTATAAATCTTTTTTGTCTGACATAGTGTTATTCTTTCCTTAATAAAATACACTGTTATTTCTTAATAATTTTAACTATTAAAGTTTATTAAACATCCTTATAACTGAAATTTTATTTGAGGTTCCTGAGTTGCGTGGTCTTTGATAGACACATAACTCTTGAGTTTCAATAGTCTCGAGACTCTCGTGGGTTCATCGAGTCTCTCATTAACCTCAGCTCCTATATAATGCTTCCCTTAACGTTTTGGGAAGTGCAGAGTGGGATCATACTTGTGGAGTCCTAGCCCTGAAGAACGAAGTAGCTTACTTTCGTCCTTCTTTAAAAATAGGCCCTAATTCTAGGAACCGTTTTTTATTATTAAGGTATTCATACAATAATTTAGGTAATTCTGGTATTGGTACTCTTACTTGTGTCCAAGTATCTCTATCGCGTAGTGTTACGCTATTATCTTGTAGTGTTTGGTAATCGATTGTTATTGATATTGGTATTCCAATTTCATCGGCACGTGCATAGAGTCGCCCTATGAATTCTGTGTCATCATAGAGAACATCAATATTGCTTGCTTTTAATAACTCATAAACTTCTTTTGCTTTCATATCTAAATTGTCTCTTGTTACTAATGGAAATACTGCCGCTTTATATGGTGCTAAATGCTTTGGTAATCTTAGAACGATTCTTCCCTCAATCTCTGTATAAGCGTTCTCAAGTGCAATATAAACTAAACGTTCTGCTCCAAAAGAAGGTTCAGCTACATGTGGAACAAATTCTTCAACATTAATAACTTCATCTTCGCTCATTATTCTTAACATATCTTTATCAACTTTTATACCATTGATCTCTATAAATCCGTTAATTTCTAAATTATGCATTATACGTTCAGGATCTAGAGATTGCAGCTTATTGTTTATTATCGGAGCCTTATCTCTTAATACTTTTCCTGCTATATCCATTCTAAGTGATACTTTATAATGTTTAACTATTCTTGGTTTATCAAGTCTTCTATAGGCCTTTAGATTCTTACCGCTAAGTTCCATATGAGATTTAAGATCATAATCGGTTCTGTAAGCATGTCCAGAGACTTCAACCCATCCGAAATCCTCTAAATAAACCATCTGATCAAATGTTTGTGATGAATAGTGAGCACGTTCGCTCGGAGATTTCTCTAAGAAAAGTTGTTTTTCTTTAGATACACCAAGACTCTCAACAAAGTCTTGACTTATAGCCATAAAATATGCATTCCACTCATTTAATATAATCTTACGTTCTAAAGCATCCTTTACAGATATTTCAATCGGTTCTTTATGACCAACCAATAAAATATTGATAACCTTATCTTTTACTTTATGAATTAGATCACATGATGGATTGTTAGGATCATAAAAAAGCTCTAGCTCCATTATTGTGAATTCTCTCATACGTAGTAATCCCTGTCTCGGTGAAATCTCATTCCGCATAACCCTACCGATTTGAGCAATACCAATTGGCAACTTCTGTCCCATTAAATCATATATACGCTTAAAATTTATGAACATACCTTGAGCAGCCTCAGGTCTTCCGTAAGCTACATTACCTGTATACGGACCAATGGTAGTCTTCATGAGAAGGTTAAAAGTTTGAACTGATCCCAAAACTCCACCACACTCAGGACATCTTATATTTTTCTCCTTTATAATTTCCTCAAGTTTTTCTGCTGATAACCCTTCAGCAGATATTTTAATTGCCTCCTCCACTAGATGATCTGCTCGAAAAATCCTACTACACACAGTACATTGAACCATAAAGTCTGTAAAATGATCTAAATGTCCTGATGCTTTAAAAACTACAGCAGGCATTATTATTGGTGTCTCTATTTCTACTATAAAATCTTCATGCTGTTTAACGAAGAAATTCCTCCAGCTATTCTCTATATTCCTTTTTAATTTTGTCCCTAATGGTCCAAAATCAACATAACCAGCCATACCACCATATATTTCAAACGATTGCCAAAGGAATCCTCTACGTTTTGACAGCTCCATTATTTTCTCATACATCGCATTCCACCATTATGCTGAACATTAATGCAAAATATTCTAATTTAAAGTTAACTTTTACAAAACAAGATACTGGCCAGATAAAGTAAAACAGGTTATCGCAAACACTAAAGAGGAGCAAAATCTTTTTAAACAATATACAGAAAAAGTTGTACATAAACGTACTAGAATTATTAGAATATTCTATGTATTTTTGCTTTGTTGTATAATTCTGATGTATTTTTGATGAGCTTTTCATGTTGAGAATTCTTATGAGTTGATAATTTGATAACGTTTTCTCACAGTTTTAAAACACTCCCAACTAACATATACCAAACCACATCAGAAAGCATCATGAGATTGGAGGAGACTGCGAAACGCTCCACAAAACCACGCACGAATTATGCAACAAAGCACCTTAGCTATAAATTAAATAAGAAAGTTAATCATATTGTTATCATAAATCTAAATAAATTTTAAATATTTTTGTTTCTGCTCCATATTCTCGCAAAATCTTTAAAATAGTCTCAATATTCTCTTCAGGAACAATTATGCACCCATTGTTTATTCTTGAACCACCTAACTTGTTAACAAGACTTTTATCCTTGTTTTTTCTTTTTCCATAAAGCTTGTAGAAAAGTTTCATTTTATCTTTTTGTTTCAGGTTCCTCATATTGTAAACGAGCAAGCACATGCGTTTCAAGTTAAAAGGTCTCATGTAAGATTGAAATGGATATTTGGAATAAAGTAGTTTTCCGTACTTAAATATTTCTTCCAGGAACGTTGGTTCACTGTTAAAGAACTCGTCTAAACTTTTTGGAATCACATGGAGTAACAATTTTAACTCTCCTACCTTTTCAAAAACCTCATCCCATCTTTTCCACATGCTATTTTTGTCCCTAAACACTACTAGCAAATCATAATCAGAATACTCATCGTAATCTCCTCTAACTACACTACCAAATAGTATTATTGCTATCACTTCGTTAATTGAGGATATTACTTCTATCAGCCTACTTAAATCGTATTCCTGATTCTCTTTCAAGCTCATTTAATATTACCTCCATCGCTTCTAGAGCTTTCTTAGCTCTCTCACCATTTGTTCCTTCGTAACCAAGTACTCCGTATGCTCCCCATAGCATGTCTACATACCCAGATACTCTTTCTTATTATGAACTTTTTCTTGAGTTTTTGAAATTTGTTGATTTAATCTATTCATATGTTAGTTCGCGAAATGAAAAGGGAATTCATTCCTTCTAGGAACAAGTGAGATTAGAAGAACACTCGTCCTTCAGGGCAGAGAGCTGTCAATGTCCTGCACGTACTGTTGCTATACTATTATCAGCAATACCATTAGTCTTTGCATCATCACTATTAATCCAAACTTCATGTGTAGGAACATTGCTATCCTCTACTGAATCAAAAATGAACCGCCTCTTACCTACTAAAACTATTTCAACCCTGTTTATTATTTTCAAATCCTTCATTGTAGTAGGATTTATATGTGCTTTACCAGGTTTTACACTTTCCTTTCTTCTTATTCGAAGTCTTCTTTCAGGAACTTTCTGAACACTCATATACACTCCCTCCACCATAAAGTTTTAAGAATTATTCTTTGGTGTATATTATTGTTGTGTGCACCATTATATTCATTGGATTTAATTCTTAAGAAGTTTAATAACGAAGCTCTCATCATCACTATAGCTTAGAAACACCAAGTATAAAAGCTTTATCATAATAAAAATCAAGATTTGCTGTTCTAGCAATAGTTTAAGTTCCAATGAGAGAGCAGTCAACAATTAACAAATAACAAATTAGTATATGGTAAAGTTTATAAAAATATGCGTGTGAGTATTTTGATACAGTATGAGACTGGGAAAAGCTATAATACCTATCATGCTCATAGTTATAGCAGTAGTCTTAATAATTTACGGATTAACTCCACAACAAAAGCCAACACATGAAATAGTTAATGTAACATATACTGTTAGATTCTATGATAAAGCAGATCACATAATTATGACACCATTAAATGTCACACTATACAAGGATACACAGGTAATTTCTAAACTTAATTCTAATAGTACTGGATGGTATAGCATAGAAAAAGCAATTCCTCCAAATAATTACACACTAATAGTTAGAATTGGGAATCTAACACTTTACCAGAAAAATATTAACCTAAATAGTAATATTACCGAAAGCAAAGTAGTAATAAATGCGTATCCATTGTATGTTAATCTATATCCAAAAATCGATAATAATACTATGTATAACATTACTAATGTTAATGCAATAATTTATGCCCTAAATGGGACACAAATACTTAAACAATCAATTAGTGAATCAAAACAAACAAATGTAATAAACTTTCCTTTAGTTCCAGAAGGGAACTATATACTCAAAGTTAATTGGTTGGGCATTAATATATATACAAGAAACATAATAATAAATAACTCAACTAACATTAATGTGAACATAACTGGGCATTTAATAAGTTTCAAGGTATATGATCAATATGGAACACCTTTGAACAATGCCACATTAGAACTTTATTATAATAATTCAAGAGTATTGATTGGTCGCACATTATCTACTAATAACTATACAATCACTGCTGTACTCCCAAAATTGGAATATAATATTCGCGTTTACCTCTATGATCTTAAAGCAAAGATAAAAGGCAGTTCATATGTAGATCTCAGAATTTTTACAGGTAAAATCTACAATATAACCGCCATAATGACCAAAAACGTTGAACTGAAAATTCTTAATCCTGATGGTTCTATTGCAAATGGTTTAATATTATCTATGAGAAGTGATAATTCAAGCATTATTTCACCAACTCCAATTAGCAATATGACAAAATTACCGTCATTACCTAGTAATTCAAACGTTACATTATTAGTTTACAGGGCAGATGCGTTGGCTCTAAAAACTACATTAACGATACCACCACCTAGTAATAATACAATCATATTAACTTACAAAATTAACGAAGTACCTCTCACGATCACTTTACGTGATATTAATAATAATGATATTTCAAACTTTTCGGGATCTATCTATTTGATCGATAAATTTAACAACAGCAAAATTATGTATAAAGGTCCAATGAATATTCTGCCAAGCAGTTATTTAATAATAGTATTGAATAAAATGCCTGACGGAAGTATAATTCCAATATACGCCGATAATAGGATTATTAATGTTACCACTAACCAGTTAACATTAGTTCTTCCAGTTAATATAAAATTAGACGTATCACTTCACGAATTCACAGGTAACATAGAATTAAAATATATAGGGATAAGCAATAATATAATACCCTACAAATCAATTAATAATACAAATGGATTCTCATTCACCTTACCTACTGGTAAATATTTAGTGGAAGTGTACAGTAATGGAAAGCTCGTATATTCCAGATATATCATGTTAAACAAGAACGAAAACCTAATAGTACAGTTGAGCTCACCAGGCATTATTTCATCAATTGACATAGAGTTAATAAGAAGTATCGTATTATTAGCAATCTTAGTGATGATAGGCTTCATTTCAGTCAAATTCTATAAACAATACATGAAAGTAAGTAAGAAAAAAGAAGAGAAAGTGAGCATATAGTTGGTGAATGTTATGAGTTACGAATTTCTAGATCTTTATGTTTTTCCAGTAAAACCTAGTTTTTCAGGATTTGATGTAGGTCGTGATAAAGCAAAATTCATTATAATAGGTGTACCTTTTGATAGTACAACATCACAACGCCCTGGAACACGTTTTGGTCCTAAAGCTATTAGAGAAGCATCAGTTGGCTTAGAAGGATATAGTTTAAGAACTAATAAATTCCCTGAAGACTTAATGATTCACGATGCAGGAGACCTTTCAGTCCTACATGGAGATTTACGTGAAACACAGAGAAGATTAGAAAATGTAATAAATGACATCAAATCAGAAAATAAAATACCTGTAGTAATTGGAGGAGAACATAGTATAACCCTAGCTCCTGTACGAATTCTTAAACCAGAAATTTTGATAGTATTTGATGCGCATCTAGACCTACGAAACGAATGGCCTCCAGGCGTCAAAAACAGTCATGCAACAGTAATGAGAAGGATATCTGAGTACATTGGATTAAACAATATAATTTTTATTGGATCACGAGCATATAGCAAAGAGGAATACGAACTAATAAAGAACAGAAAAGTGTTAATATTAAATCCAAAATATCTAGAAACCAATTTTGAAGAAAGCATCTACACAATCAAAGAGAGAATACATGAGGCAAATAATATTTATATAAGTATTGACTTGGATGCTTTAGATCCCAGCCAAGCACCTGGAGTTGGTGATCCTGAACCAGAAGGGCTTTCATTAACTACACTTCTTGACACACTAAATGAGATCATCAAATTCACTAAAAATATTAATGGAATTGACCTAGTTGAACTATCACCACCATACGATCCAGGTTTTACAGCACACGTTGCAGCAAAAATATTATTCGAAATACTCAGCTACATTTAATACACAAGGCTTTCATCTTTGTAAAACACTTTATGCACTATAAAATATTATTTTGTGATTAATAATGCTTTAAATATTTTTTTATCAAAATAACATGGTGAATACATTGAATATCAATAGTATTATTATATTATTTCTGGTCATAATGAATAATATAGCTAATGTAACTAACAGTACAAACATGATGACTAATTATAATAGTTCTACTAATCCATATAAATGGATTGAGAATAAAGTTAATTCGATATTTTCTGAAGCTGAAAGTTTAACAAAATTAATTCTTACTAAGGTTTTCTATTTCCTACTTTTGATTGCTCGTTTAATTTATATAAGTTTGGCTTTAGGTGGTATTTTGGAATGGTTTACTGGGATTTCACCCTATAAAGGTCGTAGGATGATTATAGGTGCTGCTATAATAGCGTTAGCTGTTGAGTTTATTAACACGTTTATTACATCTTTATGAATATGCATGTTAATTTTTCGTAAAACTTTTGGAAAAAATCTTATTATAATTTCCTCTTCGTGAAATGAGTAAAGGAGACTGTCCACATAAGACATCACCTCCAATTCACATACCAATAAGTGAAGAGGTTCACGAAAAGCTCAACACTCC
>JBMFIF010000070.1:0-7160 GCA_049976445.1 Thermoprotei archaeon
TATTCAAAGATATTCACCGACACCTCACCACAAGTAGTACCGCAAACTCACATAAAGCTTATGTGGACAGTCTCCAATTTAAGATGATATTTTTAAATATCTCGTATATTAAGTTTTGTGCATTAAGTTGCCACGTCCCTGCTGTCTAACCCAAACGCTGACTCAATAACCTCAGGACCTATATCATCACCATCTATCACAACTACAACATACTTCATGAAACATCCATAAATAAAAATAATACAAATAAAATTTTTCTGCCTTATGCTTTGTTGCAAATTCTAGACTTATTTCATTATTATTTTTCTTTAATTTTATATTTTCCAAATTGTCTGGCAATTTTTGTAGCCTTGTATGGATCTAATCTCGTGATCCTAAAGATAAAATCTATACGTTTTGTTTTATTAATCCAATTTATCATGTGATTTATTATTAACACTTTATATTTTTCTTCACATTTTTCTCTTGAATTATCGATCAAAAAAGTATATTGACAGATCATTTTTTGAGTATGCAATTACTAAAAAATTAAGTGACGATTTACCAGAAATTAAAGAATTAACAAAATATCCTATGATGAGAAAGATCAAGTTCCCATAATCGCTAAACTAAAGCTAATAGAGTATAAAGAATTCGGTAGATAATTGTGCCTTGCCATAATTCTTAAAAATGTTTTCATGATCTTCATAAAATGATGATCTTCTTATCGTTTATGCAATAAAGTACTTGTTTGTGAATGTTTATATCTTAGTTTTTGATGCAATTTTTAAGGGGAAAATTATTGGGACACGTAGAGGTTGATGTTATAATTGGGGATTTAGAAGGGAAAAAACGTATTAAAGTGACTGCATTAGTGGATACAGGAGCGACGTTTACTGTAATTCCTGAAAACATTAGTAAAGACCTTAATCTCACTTATACTGGTGAGAAGGTAAAAGTTTCTACTGCTAAGGGTTATGATGAACTTGATTTAGTACACGCTATTTTAGAAATCGATAAAAAGAGGAGAATCATGCCAGTTTTAATAAGCAAACACATTGATAGAGTTTTGATAGGAGTTATAACACTTGAAGCAATGCAATTACGTGTTAATCCGCTCACCGGAAAACTAGAAGAATACACAATCCTACTTTATTAATATACTAGTTACTTAACGCATCTATAGGAATTTTTAGATGTTTTTGTTCACAACCTTTTACAATACTCCTCATTTTTATGTGATTTTTATTGCGCTCATGTATATGTCCAAACTCTTTTCCCAAACAAATAGCATCACACAAATAAACAGTAGATCAAAAATAGTATCCTCAGGACCCACTAGCATGAACTAAAAGCTGCATACGCATCTATCATTTTAAGCAATTATATTAAACAAAGAATCTCTTAGTCTTGGTAATAAAATTAAGCTAGGCTTTTTATAGCTTAAATAATAGCATGCTATATTGCTGTCTTTCTTTTTATTAATTAATCGGTGAATCTAAGTTACAAAAAATCAACATTAAGTAAAATATCTACTACATTAAGAACAAGAATGCTGAGCTAATCAATGCTATTAACTTTATATTCTCCTTATCTCTAAACTTTATTGTGGGCCGGTAGTTCAGCTGGGAGAATGCCCGCCTTGCACGCGGGAGGTCGCGGGTTCAAATCCCGCCCGGTCCACTCTCTTTGTTCTACTAACATTGCTTTTAAGTTAAGTCCTTTTGTTTTTGTCATTTATGCGAAAATTGATCGGTTACGAGCTTGTTCTCCCTATTTCCAGTCCCTTTTGAGCAATATCAATCCTACCTTACTTTTACTAACCAAATAAATGACACACCCAAGAGGACTTAACTTAAAATATGAATCTTTCGTTTTTGTGATAAAAGAAGGACAAACTTCACCCTTCAGGGTGGAGTAAAATTTAAATACTCAGACACACTATACTCTACAGTAGCACCCGTAAAGGGGTGTAACCCTCGAGACCTCGGGAAACCCTCTTCAAAGCGGGGAAGAGGTCAGACAATGATTATAACTTTTCCTTAACCTTTTTGTTTTTGAAACATTCTTGTAGGTAATATAACATTAATGTTACTCGATTAACCTTTGTCGTGAATGAATTTTGATCAGTGTGTCATATGGATAACACTCTCTTTACTAAAACTTTCAAAGCCATGAGTAAACGAAGCATGACATTCCCAAAATCCCGAACAAATATGCCAAAAATTGACCGAATAACTATAATTGTAACAATTTTTATTCTCTTTTAACGGATTCACTTTGTTGTTTTGAAATGAGAAAGTTCAGTAAACCACCAGATTTTACAATTTCTAATGCTATGCCACTTAATGGGCGTCCTTTTAAAACTTTATCACCTATAGTAACCTCACCAACTTCAATATGAACCTGAGCATAGTCACCCTCATTAACACCACTTTTACTAATATTAGGAACAACCATAACAGGCAAACCATTATTCACAGCATTTCTATAAAATATTCTAGCAAAAGATTCAGCCAACACAGCCCTAACACCAGCAGCCTTAAGAGCAATGGCGGCCTGCTCTCTGCTCGAACCCATACCAAAAGCTTTCCCAGCCACAAGAATAACACCCTTGCTAGCCTTCTTAGGAAACTCAGGATCTACAGGTTCAAAGACATGCTGTGCAAGTATGATAGGATCAGTATAAACCAAATACCTAGCAGGAATTATCACATCAGTATCTATCTTATCGCCAACCTTTAACACATAACCCTCAATTAACATAACAACACCCCTCCACGTTAAGACTTTAAATACTTCCTAGGATCAACAATCTTCCCCTCAACAGCTGAAGCTGCAGCAGTAGCAGGGTTAGCTAAATAAATCTTAGCACTGGGATGCCCCATTCTGCCCTTAAAATTCCTATTACTAGTGGAAACAACAACCTCATCAGGACCAGCAATGCCAAAATGTCCGCCTATACACGGGCCACATGTTCCAAAAGTAACAACACAACCAGCCTTAGTAAGAATATCAATATAACCAAGTCTTAATGCCTCTCCAAAAACACCCCTAGACGCAGGTATTACAATACACCTACTTTTTACACGCCTACCCTTTAATATCTTAGCAGCAACCTCAATATCACTCAACCTACCATTAGTACAAGAACCAATAAACACATAATCCACATCCATACCCTCAACCTCACTAACAGACTTAACATTATCCACCGAATCAGGAACAGCAACTAAAGGTTCAATACCATCCAACTCAATACCAATTTCATCATTATACTCACCTTTAACCATAGGAACACTAACATCTACACCACGCATATTTTTAATATACTCAACAGTCACTACATCAGGAATGAACATTAAAGTATCAGCACCCATCTCAATACCCATATTAGCAACAGTAGCCCTATAATCCATCGAGAATTCTTTAGGATGCTCAACATAAAATTCTAACGAAATACCATTAAAATACTCAGCACCATACTTACCTAAAATATATAAAGCAACATCTTTACCCATGATTCCATCATGCAGACTACCAAACAAATTAACTTTCACAGGTTCAGGAACAACTAACCAAGTACTTCCAGTCATAGCAATAGCAGCTATATCACTAGCCCCAAGACCCTGAGCAAAAGCACCCAAAGCACCAACAGTCACAGTATGACTATCAGCCCCCATAACAACAGTACCAGGAACAACATATCTCTCCAAAAGCAATTGATGCAATATACCATCACCAACATCATGAAAAGCTGACACACCATACTCACGCATAAACCTCCTAAGAGACACCTGTATCTCAGCAGCCCTCTGAGTAGGCGGAGGAACCATATGATCAAAAGCAATAACTAAATTGCCGGCATTAACACTACCCCCCACTTTCTCCACAACCTCCACAACATGATACCCAGTTAGATCATGAAACGCCACTAAATCAACCTTTACCTCCACTACATCACCAGGACTAACACTCCTACCAGCAGCCCTACTAAGTATTGTCTCAGTAAGAGACCGCATAACACCTAAAAAACACATCAAATATTTATCCTTTACTAAACAACACTATCATATACATAAAAATAACACAAAAATTCAGTCGTCAACATCTTATTAATTATCAATAAATTTTTGATAACGCCTCAAGTATACGTCTTTCCCCCAAAATATCCCTTATAGACACAATTCCAGAAAGCCCCCCATCCTTACTTAATACTATCAAATGTCTAACACCATGCCTAATCATCTTCTCCGCAGCAACTGAAATAAAATCATCCTCACTAACAGTTACCAAATTTCTTACACTACCTACCTTCTCAACAGGATCAAGAAGAGACCCACCACTAGCCAACGCTCTTATAACATCCCGTTCAGTAATAATACCAAACAATCTACCACCATCAGTTATAATCACAGATCCAACATTCTTAGATGCCATAAGCCTAACAGCCTCAATAACAGGAACACCCCTCTCTACAGTAATCAAATCCCTTCTAACCAAACTACCAACTCTAATATTCATAAATACATATTAACATTAATAAATATATAAAACTGTCGTCATGAACAATATGACATATATACAAAAACATTAAAACCAAAACAACTTAACTTCATTACCAATCCACAAATCTTTAAAAAATTGTTCATATTCAAAAACAAATAAAACAAACTTCACATTTAACTCAAGAAAAATCCTAAACATTAATAACACTAAGATTCCAGCGTGACCTTCAAACAAGAAAAACACTACTATCAGTTCTCTCCCATTACTTAAGAATATTCAAAATTCTGAAAAAATGTTCAACTTAAAAGTTGAAACCGTTTGATAAACACAAAATCTATTAGAATCCCTAAACGACTAGAACTAAATTACAACAAACTTCAAAAATATGATTAACCATTCACCAATCTTTTACTACTTACAAATATAGAATATCCCTCAACAGAGACTGCCCACTTACTATGTGATAGTGATGTTGTGGTTGATAGCTTATCTGGACAATCTCCCCTCAACATGACAACAATAATTAATAGGACCCCACTTTTAATAGACTCTTAACCTTTCCAAGACTTTATAATTTCATTACTATTCGTGATCTCAGCACCATAAATATCCTTTAAATACCTTAGACCCTCAATATGAGCACTTTCACTAAAAGAATCAACGCAATCCTCAGGAATCTTAATCTTATATCCTCTGAAAAAAGCATCAGCAGCAGTATGTCTCACACAAATATTCGTATGCAAACCAGTTATAACAACAGTAGAAACACCTAACCTACGCAAAAGAAGATCCAAACCAGTCTCATAAAACGCACTATAAGTCCGCTTCTCAAGAACATAATCCTTCTCAGCAGGAATCAACTCATCAATAATCTTAGCACCATCACTATTCTTCATAGCATGAAACCCCCACAACCCTATCTCAGGATCACTCGACAGATGAGCATCACCAACATACACAACAGGAATCCCCACAACCCTAGCTTCACTTAACAACCTCTTAATACTAGGAATTATTCTCCATGCACGATCGCACTTCAAACTACCATAAACAAAATCCCTTAACATATCAATAACTAAAACAGCTTCATTATTCATTCCAAACCACCACAAAAATTAGAACCATATCCAAAATATGAGATTAAAAGTCTAGGCAAAAAATACATGTTAGAAAAATAAACAAGAAAAATTTGTTAATTATTTAAAAATAATGGGCCGAGTGGGATTCGAACCCACGACCCCCCGGTTATCAGCCGGGTGCTATAACCAGGCTAAGCCATCGGCCCAATGAAAAAATTAACACACGCAAATATATTTTTTAACACACAAAGATACATAAAACAAAAACAAATTATTACTGCGCATCAAAAACAAAATTAGAACATACAGGATCTATGCAGAAAGGTTCAAGAATAAATAAGGTAAAAATTATTAATAACGGCAGGCTCTAACTTAATAAGCAAAAACCATTAATAAGTTAACGTTGATTTGATGTGAACTGTTTGAGAAACAGTTATATATTACCTCGGATAAAATATTGATTGCGGGCCGCAACTCTCGGCGGCGTTGGCTGGACTCCGGATGACCATCCGGAGGGATGAACGGCCGACCTCCAGTTGCGGCAACATAAAATAATGAGGACCTAATGATTTACCATTAGGTCTGATGTGGCTGGGTTCCAGACAATGTGGGCTCTCCCCGCACCTTCGGCCGTACGACTCCGGTTGATCCTGCCGGACCCGACTGCTATCGGGGTGGGACTAAGCCATGCGAGTCAGCGCCCCTAGCCATGGTGGGGCGCGGCGTACGGCTCCGTAAAACACGGCCAACCTACCCTCAGGACAGGGATAACCTCGGGAAACTGAGGCTAATCCCTGATAGGTGAGAGACTCTGGAAGGCTCTCTCACCCAAAGGATCCCAAGACCATGCTCTTGGGATCGCCTGAGGATGGGGCCGTATCCTATCAGGTTGACGGTGAGGTAACGGCTCACCGTGCCTATAACGGGTACGGGCCGTGAGAGCGGGAGCCCGGAGATGGGCACTGAGACAAGGGCCCAGGCCCTACGGGGCGCAGCAGGCGCGAAACCTCCGCAATGCGCTAACGCGCGACGGGGTCACCCCGAGTGCCAGTCGCTGAGACTGGCTTTTCCCCAGTGTAAAAAGCTGGGGGAATAAGCGGGGGGCAAGTTCTGGTGTCAGCCGCCGCGGTAATACCAGCTCCGCGAGTGGTCGGGACGTTTATTGGGCCTAAAGCGTCCGTAGCCGGCTCAGCAAGTTCCTCCTTAAATCCCATGGCTCAACCATGGGGCTGGGAGGAATACTGCTGGGCTAGGGGGCGGGAGAGGCCGAGGGTATTCCCGGGGTAGGGGCGAAATCCTATAATCCCGGGAAGACCACCAATGGCGGAGGCACTCGGCCAGAACGCGCCCGACGGTGAGGGACGAAAGCCAGGGGAGCAAAAGGGATTAGAGACCCCTGTAGTCCTGGCTGTAAACGATGCGGGCTAGGTGTTGGCTGAGCTTCGTGCTCAGCCAGTGCCGCAGGGAAGCCGTTAAGCCCGCCGCCTGGGGAGTACGGCCGCAAACCTGGTTAGGGCTTAGAGCCCTACCAGGGCGGAGGGCTGAAACTTAAAGGAAAGAGGGGATTGGGGGCTATGTTTAAAAACGGCGTGG
>JBMFIF010000071.1:0-7127 GCA_049976445.1 Thermoprotei archaeon
TATGACGAATTTGCTATAAAATCAAACAAAAAGTTTTGAACTACTGTAAAAGGCGAGGTTTGATTGGCTTTTATCATGAGCTCACAAGTTGGCAGTGGGCATATGGAATAACTGAAACTGTTAAAATAGATCCAGGTTTTGAATTTTTAATTTCACCTGTAGTTACTGGAACGCAACGTTGGGAAATAACTGGAACATGGATTGCTCCTATTCCCCCACATGGAACTCCTGCATATTCATTTAGTGGAATTGTTGTTATAGATGTGACATTTTTATATTAATTTGATAGATAATTCAGATAAAATGTGTTATAATAATAGTGATAGTAATGCTTTTTCTGTATGTAATCGGTTTTCTGCTTGATCGTATACTACGCTTCTGGGACTATAGACTACGCTGGCCGTAACTTCCTCTCCTACGTGCCAAGGTCCACAGTGCATAAAAATTGCTTTATTGTTTGCCTTGTTAAAGAGTTTGTCATTAACTTGAAAGTCTTTGAAGATTTTTAATCTTTGTTCTCGTTCGTTTTCTTTTCCCATGGAGACAAAAACGTCCGTGTATACTATATCTGCTTCATTTACAGCTTCTGATGGGTCATTGGTTATTAGTATTTTAGACCCGCTTATTGATGAATAGCTGTTTGCTTTTTTGATTATTTCAGGATCTGGTTCGTAGCCTTTTGGTGATGCAATTGAGATATGCATGCCTGTCATTGATGATGCTATTAATAAACTGTGAGTTACGTTGTTATTTCCATCACCAACGAATGCTAGTTTAAGGTCTTTTATTTTACCGAAATGTTCTTTTATTGTCATCAGATCTGCTAGTGCTTGACATGGATGATGGAGATCGCTAAGTGCATTTATTACTGGTTTTTCAGAATGTTTAGCCATTTCTATTAAGTCTTGGTGTTTATATACTCTAGCTACTATGGCATCGACATATCTGCTTAGTACTTTTGCTGTATCCATTATGCTTTCGCCTCGTGAAAGTTGAAGTTCGTTCCAGCTAAGATATATTGCCTTTCCACCGAGTTGGTTTATGGCCACCTCAAATGATACACGTGTGCGTGTTGATGGTTTTTGGAATATAAGCGCTATTGTTTTGCCGTTTAATAAATTATAATTGATTAGGCCTTTTTTGCTCATTTCTTTTATATTTATTGAGAAATCTATTAGATTTAAAAGTTCTTCAGGTTTTAATTCCATCATAGTCAAAAAATCCCTGCCCTTAAGTGATAACATTATAAACACCAATACTGAAAAAATACTAGTTATTCATAAATGCATCGCTGAAAGAATGTTAAACAATTTTTATACAATGGGTGCCCAGAAGTCCCAGAACTGAAGTTCTGGGATTAATGATCAAAGACCCAAAAAACTGCTTTGTTGCATAATTCGTGCGTAGTTTTGTGGAGCATTTCACATCTTTTCAATCTACTATTAGTTCAATTATGTGCTTTGTTGCATAATTCTAATGTGTTTTTGAATGTTAAGAATTCTTGTGTATTGAGAGTTTGATGATGTTTTCCCACAATTTTAATGAGCATTTTTAATTGTTCACATCAAGTTTCATCATAAAGTATCATTAGGTGTGAGGAGGCACGTTAAACGTTTCATAAAACCACGCACAAATTATGCAACAAAGCACAATTATGGTTTCATTGATATTAGTGTGTCATTTTAAAGTAAGATTTAGTTATTATTTGAAAAATCGTTCTATTAACCATTCTGGTTTAAAATCTATTAGGTCATCATATTTTTGTCCAATTCCAAGGTATAATAATGGTTTTTTTGTTGCGTAAACTATTGATACTGTTGTTCCACCTTTTTCGTCAGCATCTATTTTTGTCAGTATAGATCCAGTGAGTGGGGTATAACTGTTGAACTTTAATGCTTGATCTAATGCATCATTTCCAGCTAATGCGTCTCCAACGAATATTGTGGCGTTTGGTTTTATTACTCTGTGTATTTTTTTCATCTCTTCTAATAAGTCTTTATCGGTTTGCATTCTTCCAGCTGTATCTATTAGTACTACTGGTATGAAGTGTGCTTTGGCGTATTCTACTGCATCGTACGCTACTGCAGCTGGTGATGAGCCGTATTTATGCTTTATTACCATTGCGCCTACAGCTAGCGCATGACGTTCCATTTGTTCTATTGCGCCTGCTCTGAACGTGTCTGCGCATGCAATTACGCTTTTATAACCGTGTTTTTTTAAGAGATGTGCTATTTTAGCTATTGTTGTTGTTTTTCCGCTTCCGTTTACTCCTACGAATAATATAGTGAATGGAGTTTCATGGGAATACTCTTTTTTGATTGATTCTATTAAATTATAACTGCCTGCTTGATTAAAAATGTTTAGTATGGCAATTTTTGCAGTATTATAAATTGAGTTTTCTATGTTGCTGAAGCGTTGAATTTTTGTTCCTATTAATTGTTTTTTTATGTTTTCTGTGATTTCTTCTGCAACTGCTAGTGCTACATTGTTTGATGCTAATTCAATTTGTAATTCCCAAAGATAACTCTCTAGTTCTTCTTCGGTTATTGTTTTAGTTGATACTGCATCGACGAATTTTTTAAAGGTCTTTTTGATGCCCTCAAACACATTGACCAGCCTAGATTATCGTCGGCTTAATTCTGCTATCTTGCGTTCTAACTCGGCTATACGTGTGTATAATTCTTCTATGAGTCTTTGCAATTGTTCTATGTTTGATTTTACTATCTCGAGTCTCTTATTAAGTATGTCTATAGCTTCATCGATGCTTTTTTCTACAAAAACTCCTGCACCAACACCTATTATTACATTGGTTACTGACTGCACTACTACTTTTACGTATGCGCCACTTTCTAATGAAGTAAAACCTTCGATATTATCTTTACATTTTTTTAGTCCTTCAAGACTTGATATGGTAATTGAAAGACTTGTATAAACATTATTAAGAGTTTGTAGCTGTTGTGTGTATTCATTTATAAGGCCGGTATAGAACTCATATTCTACGGCGCTACGTTCAAGTTCGGAACTCATTGTTCTTCACCACTCTCTTCAATTATTTCTTCAATTTTTATGTTCTTTCTTTTGACACTGTAGGTACCTCCAAATACTGAATAAAGTTTTTCTAGTGCGTCATTCTTATTCAATGCACGTATTTTTTTAGTGAATACATAATATTTGCGAGCGTTCTTTATAATACGTCCTTTGATCGTGTATGATTTGATCTCTGACATCTTAATTACCTCCGCTAACGAAACCTAATGCACGTTCAATTGTTGCTAGTTCAAAACCTGTTGTAGAATTACCTACTATTACTCCACGTGAGTTGGCAATTATTCCTAATCTAACATAACCATTTCCTCTGTTCACGGTTCCTCTCTCAATAGGTACTCCAAATATCTCCTTTAATAACTTAATCTCTTCTTCGCTAGCATTAGGGTTTACGATCATTCCTTTATTGTTAACTACACCCATTATACCTACGGTCGGTACACCTGCAATGGCTTTTTTAGTAATTTTTACACCTAATGTTTTTTCAGCAATTTCTATGGATTTAGATTCTAACTTAGGATGTGCTAGTGCACCATAATCATTAGCCAGTATTATATTGCCTAATGCTGTCATTTTTGTTGGAAGAACTTCTACTCGTGGAAAAAGTTCTTTTAAGAGTGCTAACTCTTGCTCCTCAATCGTATAAGGAACTAATAGGCCATTATTATTACCTGCAACCATAACTCCTATAAGTGTAGTTCTGGCTACCGTCATCCTTATAACTTTAGTTTCTAAGGCATTATGCACGATCCTTATTACTTTTTCTGGTGCGTCGCTTGATATTAATGTGTAGTGATCATTAGAAAAGCAGTATACTCCTAAGTTATCAATATTGCGGAAGCTCATTTTAAAAACACCACCCAAAAAACTCACCCACCTATTCGGCGGGGAGCACTCTTGAGATTTTTTCACCATCCTCTTCTGTTATAATAACTAAAACTCTTATATGTCTTGGAGGTTTCTCAATGCTGTATTTCCATAGTGCTTCGTTTACTTTTTCACTAACATAAACATGTTCAGTTTTTGTATGCCGTTTCACAAAGTGTATCAGTTCTCTAACAGCTCTTTCTGCCCTGATTGTTTTTGGCACATTATAGGCTACGCTTAATGGAATGTTATATAATCGTTCTTCTCTAATGTTTATTTTCGTCTCATCCTCTATTCCTCTAAAATGATCTTTTAATTTCTTTCTTAATTCGTCTTCAGTCCTTTCTTTACTTTCTTTTTCTTCTTCAGCTTTGCTTGCTACTTTTTCTTCTTTCTCATTAATCTGTTCCGTATTTTGTGAAGGTTCTGTTATGTTGGTCTGTTCTTCTTCCATTTTTTCCCTAATTTCTTGTGACATTTGTTATCACCTTTATAGTTTAATTTTAGACCTGCGCCAATAACGCCGTTTTGCATGTTGTCTGAATACTTTACCACCGATTCTTGTTTTTGCATATACCCATATTGGCACAGCATCGGCTAATTTAGCTGCTCTTGCAAGTTTCTTTTTCATACCTAGAGTTTTTATACTACCCATTTTTTTACCTCCTAATGATCCTGGTTTCTCGTTCTGATTGGAAAGCACGCAAGAGCGCTTTGATTTGTTCTTCTGTTAGGGGAGAATTTATTCTACCAGAAAGAGCAAGTTGTATGATCTGATCTTCAACTGCTGTAACAAGCTCTGGTTTAATCATTTTTACTGCTTCTAGTCTTGCTCTTGCTTCTGGTGTAAGAGCACTACGTAGTATTTGTTGTCTTCGTGCTTCTAATAATTCACGCTCTCTTTCTTCTTGAATTCTTGCTAATTCCATCTGTCTACGCTGGAGCTCTGCTAATTTTCTTCTCTTAATCTCTTCAATTTCAGAATCATCAGCCGGTAAATCCAAAAGTATCACCTCGATTTAACTGTCAAATATTTTATGAGTTCAGGGTTTTCGCGTACTGATTGTTTTAATATTTTTGTGGATAAGGCGTCTATAATGCTTTGGCCCTTCTCTGTTATGACTCTTCCTTCCTTAGTTTTTCTTACTAGATCTGCTTTTTCTAATTGTTGGAGTATTTTTCTAATTATTGATCCACTACCTGGCCTGTGATGTTCTGGTGCTGAGCCTCTCTTTTTTCTACCACCATATAGTATTCTCAAAGTTTTAACGCTTATTGGTCCACGTATGTATACTTGTCTAAGGATTGCTGCTGCTCGCATGTACCACCAATCTGATTGTGCAGGGACCCTTTCAGCAAACGTACCAGTTTTAACAAATAAAGCCCATGTAGGTGGTTTTATTTCTGGTACATTTACCTTTAGGTATTCTGTGAGTTCCTTTATCAATGCACTAGCAGGAACATCATAAGCTGTGGGCATCTATCATTCCTCTTTGAATTATAAATTCCCCCCTTATATAAAATTTCCTTCTAATATTTCCATGCAATAATTGAAAAACATACAAGAGATTGGGAATGCTTAAATAGATAATATGTGATAAGTTATGTGATCCATCATGAATTCTACAAATTATAGAAGATTGTTGTTAAATGTAATTTTTGTAATAATTGGTGGACTTGCTATAACTACGATGGTAAATGCTCCACTAATATTTGTTGGATACGGTTTCATTTATGTTGTGATGCTATTGGCATCCTGGATATATAGGCCACTAACTGCTGCTACTATGGTCCTTATAACATTGCTTATTGCATTACCATTTTATATATTTACATCGTCAATATTCCTGATTGTCGTTGTCTTGAGTATAATTTTAAGACCAATACTAACGTATCTTACTTCTTATATTAATCTTCGTTACGGTCATCTCACTTCTGCATTATTTCTCTCATTATTTGAGAGTCTTATAGTTCTTTCAATCGCTATTTCTTACTATGGAGATGACGGAATACACACTGGTTTTACTATTTTCAGCATTCTTCTATTACCATTTGTATATGCAATATTTTATTCTATGAAATCTAGCAGAGATAAATATATAACCACCTTTGCATCTCTGATTTCGCTTTTTTCATACTATTTAGCTCTCTATGCATTTTTTGCTTTGCTGACACTATTATTATCAATACTATCTTTAATAATCCTTCTCTTTTGGATAAAGAATAAACATGTTTCTAAGATCTTGAATAATCTTCCTAAAGTAGCTTTTGTATTAGGCGTTATTGGACTTATTTTAGGTGGACAAGCAGTATTTTATAATGCCTCTGCAGCATTTTATTCATTTATACCTGCAAATTGGAATTCAGAGGCTCGATGGTCACAGCATAATTTAAGTCTTTGTCCAAGTCAGAATAATGTTTTCCTTGCAACTCATGATCCTGAACGTTTACGTATTATTAATACTTGCGTTTCTGTCATTGGAATCGTGAGTAATGACATAGAACATCCTTCAGATGGTGATTTCACATTCGATTTAATACCAATT
This sequence comes from Thermoprotei archaeon, assembly GCA_049976445.1. Taxonomy (GTDB): domain Archaea; phylum Thermoproteota; class Thermoprotei; order Gearchaeales; family WAQG01; genus JAVZOV01. The sequence goes on from JBMFIF010000071.1 coordinate 6,459, forward strand.
TCTCAGAACGTGAGTACACTAACCATAGGTAGCTATTTACTTAGACATGGAAGATTGCATATCGAAGTTGTTCCAGCAGATCAACATTCTGTATTAGATCCAATAGGTGGTGGCGTATGCCCTGGTGATAGAGTTAAAGTAACTGGAGTTTTAGTAATAGATACTGATCATGGGTTATGGTCAGAAATTCACCCAGCATACAGTATTCAAATAATCAACAGGTCAACAAATACCACATGGCCATCTTGTATAATTGGACATATAAGTAATGAATAATTATCTTATAGTTATTTTAGGGGATGACTTGCCATTGAAGGGTTAGTCAGCAGTTCTTAGAGACTGTCCACATAAGACATCACCTCCAATTCACATACCAATAAGCGAAGAGGTTCATGAAAAGCTCAACACTTTTCAAACCAAGAACCCCAGAGTTCACATTGTTAAAGAAAGCACGAGACCTAACCTCAAAAAACTAAAGAAACACTCAACAGAACTCCTCAAACCAAAACCCTCGCATGAACAAAACCAGCCCTCACAACAGCATCAACATACCAAGGACTACCATCAGTAATAAGAACAACATACTCATTCACACAAAGCCTTCTCACCCTCACAAGAAACCTGAGGGCCTCATAAAAATTCCTCGTAAAACTCACATGGAAGAGTATG
>JBMFIF010000072.1:0-7120 GCA_049976445.1 Thermoprotei archaeon
CTTTGAGCGATGACCTTTATTCACAAATGGAAATAATATTAGATTATTATAAAAATCCCAAAAACGCTGGTATAATAGAGAATCCCGATATACATGCTGAGGATTATAACATACCGTGTGGCGATCACGTAGAAATTTTTGTGAAAATAAAAGATGGCAAGGTAATAGATGCTAAATTTAGAGGAGAGGGGTGCATAATAAGTCAGGCTTCAGCATCAATGCTAATGGAGAGAATCGTGGGTATGAGCCTTGACGACGTAAAAAAATTAACAAAAAAAGATATACTTAGTATGCTTGGAATAAACCTTTCTCCAACACGGATGAAATGTGCTCTGCTTTCGCTCAAGGTCCTTAATGAAGGTATATCCAAATATGAAGGAAAAGAATTTGAGAGACTGTCCACTTAGTATGTAGAAATTATGTAGTAGCTAATGTCTTATCTGGACAGCCTCGAATTTGATCTGGAAAAATATTTAAGAGAAAAAGTAGAGGAAGAATGACTCTCTCCATAACTAATGTTGGGAGATTCTTTCTCCTAAGACGCTTGTTTGTTTCTTGCTCGCAGCTCTCCTAGGTTCCCACCTCATCTTAAGAGCAAGGAGTATGCCACCACCTCGTTATCACTATCCTTTCATGAGGGTTTCGGGATTATGGTTTCGGTTTTCATGCTTTGTTGCATAATTCTGATGTAGCTTTGATGAGCTTTTCATGTTAAGAATTCTTGTGTGTTGAGAGTTTGATGATGTTTTCTCACAATTTTAATGAACACTCCTAACTAACGTACATAAAACCACATCAGCAAGCATCATGAGATTGGAGGAAGCACATTAAACATATCATAAAACCACGCACAAATTATGCAACAAAGAGGTTTTCACAGATCTATATTTGTTGATGTATTTAAACTTCTCGACAATTCATCTCACAGAAAACCTAGGTTTTCTTGCTGAAGATTTTTGTAAAAGTTAAAAGAATTGATCAAGTCCTCCTTTTGTTGCTCTCTTTATTAATTGATCCTCTGTAACACCTAATGGTTCAAGGGCTCTCAACACTACAGGTATTATTTGGTTAGTAATATAGTAATCTATATCGACGATAGATTTTTCAGCATCACCATAGAAAACAGCTCTCTCATATATTGGGCCCTGTCCTTTAGTGACAATATATCCTATTTTATCACCTACTCTGAATCTCCAACCTTTTTTAGAAAGTTGAAGAGCTATAGAAACATGCGGAGCTCTTGCTTTATAATCTGATAAGGGTTTATCAAGGCTTTTCCAGATAACTACATCTTTTATGGTGAACTCTCCATTCCTAAACGCTTCTATCATTTCTTTTGCAACATTAACAGCCTGATTTACATTGCCTGTTGTGAGAAGCGTACTTAAAACTCTTTCTTGTGTACGTCTTGCATAATCACACCAATCTCCTCTAACAACTTCAAAACCAGTTAAATCGAGTTCGTTGTTAATTGTAAGGCCAGCATAACGTTTCTTTGCCTCAGTAAATAAGACACGTTTATAGACAGTTTCTAACTTAATTTCCATTCCTAACTCATTTTCGATAGTATCAATCAACTTATTTACTTCCTCACTCTTATACTCGATAAAGAGTGAATCAGTATCACCATATATTACTTTTAAGCCAAATTTTTTGTTCGCTAGCTCAGCAGCAGTAACTATAGTACTTCTACCCCAAGCCGTTATAGCTTCAGCAACCTCCTTCATATACCATCTAGAAGAAACCCATCCCATATAACCATACATTGCATTTGCAACAACCTTTATAGCACGTTCCTGAGATTCTAGAGCTTTTCTCTCAGGTCCTTCAGGTAACTCTTTTATACGCTTTTTGATCTGTTTTCTAGTTTCAAGCAATTTAAGTATGGCAGATTTATAAAGACCATCAGGTGTAACTCTAAATCTATGACCAACTTCAGGTGCAGTATATGCCTCGCCAACTTCCTCTTTTTGCATCAAAGTATCTGGTGAAACGTTATACTTAGCTATTATATGAGGATACATCGATGCAAAATCTAATACTGCAACATTAGTATGAAGTCCAGGGCTTGGTGTAAATACTATCGCACCCTTATATCTTTCATATACAGACTCTACCCTGCGTGGTATTACCTCATTAAGCTTCATTGAATGATATACTATATATCCATCGACTCTATGACCAGGCGATGCTTTAAGTACATAATCCATTGGATACCCGACTAGTGAACTTAAGTGAATAGTATAATCAAAATATAATCTCCAAAGACTCCGTAATGAGTTAACGAGTTTTAAAGCATAATCTTCAACCTTGCTTTTCTCATCGCTAAACCACATATCATTGAGATCTATACTATCAATCACATCTCCCTTCCAAACACCATGATGAATAGCCATCTCTTCGAGTGTCTTCATCTTAAGCTCAAGCATACCTTCGGCAATATCCCTTACATCAATATGAATTCTACCAACTAATGATATGTGACCATAAACTCCTCCTCTAGGCTCATCACCATTCCTTCCAAAAGATAATTTTATCTTATTAACCTCAGCCCTTCTGTTAAGATAATTAAAACCCCATCTATTTGTCTCCCATCCAATTACAAGGTCTGGATCATGCTCAGATACTAATTTGATTAACGTACTTATAATTTCCTTATCATTATCAGCCCTTATTATGAATGGTTCATTATCATCAAATACAACAGCAGCAAAAGCTAACGGATCCTCATCTGGATCAGGAGTACCAATCTTTCTGAAAGCAAAAAACATGACATACATTTCCTTTAATTTTGGCAACTGCCTATTCTCAACAATTCGAGGATTTCTGATCTCTCTAACTTCATAAGGAATGTTGGCAATTTTTAGATTACCAATAATCTCAGCATCAATCCAACTTGATGGCTTTAAATCTCTCGTTATAAAGTATAAAAGACTAGGTCGCACATCGGAATTATATATGTTACTAACACCCTGTAAGCTGTTTATCTTTTCAAGAGCCTTATCTTTAAAATCAGAATCTCTAAAGATAACTTCAATAACTCTAATAGGCCTTCCCAACCTCTTCCTCTCTACAATAGATACTTTTTCAAAAAATCCATGAAGTGTTCGTTTCAGATTCTCTTCAAGCTCCTCAATTGATACATCATCAGAAGCCTCCACATATACAAAAGGTTTAAAACTACCATCAACTAGTAATACCCTCTTACCATCATCGTCAACACACCAAAGCCAAATTTCATCCCTCTTAATATTGTTCCTGCTAACAACCTCATGATTAATATCGATAATCCAGTAAGGCATTCCACTTATAGAATACTCACAAAGCTTAAAAACACTAGCTATAAATAATTTAATGAAACAAAAGTAGAATTACAACCAAAAGTCTACCTTTTAGAGAGGGAAAGTTATTTATGTTAGCAAATACTTATATCTGAAATTCTATTTTCCTTAGTTGGTGATAAGTGATGCCACTGAGACCAGGAAGATGCTATAGGTATTTGGATACTCCGCCTTATACTAGGACTGAATATATTGATGGCGCTCCACAACCAAAGATCAGTAAGTTTGATATGGGTTCTCCGGGCAAACAATTTAGTGTTCAAATAGATCTAGTTTCTGAAGAAAATGGTTTAATTAGACATAATGCTCTAGAAGCCGCACGTGTTATGGCTAATAAATATCTCTCAGCAACAATAAAAGATGAAAATTATCATTTAAGAATAGTAAAATATCCTCATCATATAATAAGAGAGAACAAGATGCTAGCTATGGCTGGTGCAGATAGACTTCAAGAGGGCATGAGAAGAGCTTTTGGAAAGCCCACAGGTAGAGCTACTATAGTTGATACTAACGATGTTATAATAACAGTATGGACAGAACCACAATTCATTAATGAAGTTAAAGAAGCATTACGAAGAGCAGCGTCAAAAATACCGATGCCATGTTCAATTGTAATCAAGAATGTTAAAAATAAAGCATCATAAGCTTATTCTAATATTCGTTTATTCATTTCTGATGCTAGAGCTCCATTATACTTAAAATCTTTTATTAGCTTCTTAGCTTCCTCCCTTCTAGATCTATGATTTTCTAAGAAATCATTTATTTTTTCTATTAGTATCCCTTTCAGTTCACCGGTAAGCATTTTTCCTGATCTATAATCATCCTCAATCTTTTTTAGTTTTGAATCATCAGGTTCAAAGAGGAATTTAAGCCACTGAAACGATACATCTATATCTGGATTGCCACCTAATTTCCTATGTAATTCTATAGTAGGTTGACCACCCGAAAATGCATATTTCATAATTTTATGCTGTACAGTTTTAGGATCATCGTGCAAATATATAGCAGTTTCTGGTTGTGATGCGCTCATTTTTCCTTCAAGTCCTGTTAATGGTGGAAGAAATTTATTATGTATTGCAGCCACTTTATAATAACCAAAACTTTCGGCAATATCCCTCTGTATCCTCCAATATGGATCTTGATCTATAGCAGCTGGTATTAGACAACGCTTTTTTTCAAAAAACGTTGGTACTATTTGTAATGCCGGATAAAATATCATACCTATGTTAGTCTCATTCTTAAAACCAAAAACTGCCTTTACGAGTGAAAAATTAATTTTCTTAGCTATTTTTATAGCCAATGGATACATGTTTTTTATGTATTCTGTATCTTGGAATATAAATGTTTTATCAGGATCAAATCCTAAAGCTATTATATCTAGTGAGTTTTCATAAGCCCACTTACGTACATCATCTAAAGTAAAGTTCTCCTCATCAAGAAACTTCTCATCATCAGTTAATTCTATATAAACATTCGCATTAAATTTCTCCTGCAACCACTTTGTCATTATAAAAGGTATGATATGGCCAATATGCATTGGACCACTAGGACCTCTACCAGTGTAAAGGAAGAAACTCCTACCTCTCTCATAATCATCAAGAACCTTATCTAAATCTCTGTGAGAAAAGAAAACATTTCTTTTAAGCAAAACGTGCGAACCTCCTGCATACTTTTCTAACTTTAGCCTTAACTCATCCGTAATCGGTTCAGTACCAAACTGTTTTATTAATTTCTCGTAATCAACCCTACCTCTTACTTCCCAAGGAGTCACAACAAATTCATTATTCTTTTCTGTTACCATACACCATCTTAATTATCTAACCTAAATTTTAATTTATCTGAGCCCATCAGAGCACTTCAAAAATAGGAAACAAAAATTAAATACTAAAGATTTATTTACGTGAAGTTTTTAATATTCATTGAAAAACAGAATGCGCCCAATAATTAAAGTACTAGATTTATTTTCAGGTGCAGGAGGATTTAGCGAAGGATTTAAAGAAGCTGGATTTAAGATAGTTGCCGGTTTAGATAATTTTGAAGCAGCAGGAAAAACATTCAAGACAAATTTTCCTGATGCTGAATTGATATTGGCTGACATAAAAGAAGTTACCTCAAACCAGATCGAATCCATTATTGGTCAACCTGATGTTATAATAGGTGGACCACCATGCGAAGCCTTTACATCAGCTAATTTTAAAAGAATGCCAGACCCACTTGATAGACTTTACAAAGATCCACGCGGACAATTAACATTACATTTTATAAGAATTGTTGGTGATTTGCAACCAAAAGTATTCGTTATGGAAAACGTAATCCATATAGCTGATGGTATTTTGAGAGAACAGTTAAAGAAAGAGTTTACACGCATAGGTTATAAAGTTTATTTTAACGTTCTTGATGCAGAAGATTATGGTACACCATCTCTCAGGAGAAGAATGTTTATCTCTAACGTTGAATTACGACCCCCAAAATCTAATAAACTAATAACAGTATGGGATGCAATAGGTGACCTTCCAGATCCTAGAAGTGATCATAACATTCCAAATCATGAATACGTATCAGTTGGACATAGAAGGTTTAAGAGAATTTCTAGGTTAAAAAGAGATCAATCCATGATTAGTTTTATTGGGGCTGATGGAAAAATGAAATCAAACTTTATAAGACTTAATCCCTATAAACCCGCACCGCCAGTCATGGGTAGATCTAGATTTATTCATCCATTTGAAGATAGGTTACTCACAGTTAGGGAACATGCAAGATTAATGGGATTTCCTGATAATTTTGTATTCTATGGTGGCAAAGATTCACAATTTGATCAGGTCGGAGAAGCAGTACCAGTTCCTTTAGCTAAAGCAATAGCTGATTTTTTGCTTAGAAATATTAATTGGTAATTTATTATTTATTTGATCTATTATGCCCGAAATAATACCTGTACTTCATAACATAAATAGCCCAAGCAGATTAGAGGAATTTGTATCTGTATGCATATCACTAGGATATAAAACTATTATAATTTCAAAGCCAACAGGCTCAGCAGCCCAAGTAGGCATACCAGAAGCTTTTAAGCTTACAGTAAAAACTAGTGCAAAACTAATAATAGTTCCAGACTTAAAAGACATAAAAGAATTATTCCAAGGAGAATTTATCCTATTCACATCCCCAGAAAATTCTAACAACAAATTTAATCCAGAAGAACTTAAAAACATTGATAAAAACATATTTTTAGTTTTTGGAGGAATGGAACCAGGATTAACAAGAAGAGAATTAGAACTAGGAAAAGCAGTTCATATAGGAATACCCAGCATGATGAGTACAATAGGATTAGCATCAATTGTACTTTACCTTTTAAAATTAAGCATAGAAAAAACACCAAATTAACAATCATTTAATGACCATCCATATTCATTATTTTAGCTTTTCAGATAATCTTAAACATGTAGAACTATTTTTAAGTCCACATCTATTTTTCTCTAACCTGTTTTAGGAACATTAATCTTTTTCATAGACGTTCATACTCATCACACATTCTCATACCTACCAACGGCATTCTATACTCTTTTTTGCTTCCAGATTGCCTAGAGACCCCCAGTCAAACAATATAGATGAGAGGATTTGCTATTTAGAATTACGCATCAAAATTTATCTATTCAGAAACTACTGAGTTGCCTACTTCATAGAGGGCTCAGTTTGTGAAAAGACTTTTTTTGCTTTGTTGCATAATTCTCACATGTGAGGATCTGTGCATAAGAGACTTACCCCTACCACTACACGCTCCCTAA
>JBMFIF010000073.1:0-7000 GCA_049976445.1 Thermoprotei archaeon
CTAAGGTTAGGAGTGTCATGAAGGTATTGTATGAGATTGGTGTCTCAAGGCTTAAGGAAGGATACCCCAAGTACATCGCACAGGAGAATGGAAACTTTAATAACGTACAAGTATGGACGTATGGATACCTAGTGAGAAGGTTAAGAGAGGTAGGAGAGGAGTATGGGATAGAAGTTGTGCCATCAAATGAGGAGTACTCTTCATCGAAATGCCCAATACACAGGGATACATCATGTGGGGTAAGGGTAGAGAGGGGGTTATTCAAGTGCATACTATCAAACAAGGTGTTCAACGCAGACCTGGTGGGAGCATATAATATACTGGTAGACGGGAAACCCATAACCCTGAGTCCCCCAAGTAGGGGGATAGGGGTAATGGGCCGGAGATCCGGCCCGAGGTTAAACCGAGGGAAGTCTCGGGATGTAACCCCAAACCTTCCAGCCCTAACCGGCGGGGGAACCCTCGCCCTTTAGGACGGGGAGGAGGTCAGACTATGAACAAACAACATATTCTTTTCTGATGATAACTTCATAGCATAATCCAGAGCTTCATCAAACACATTGCCATAAAATATAATTTCAGCTCCTAGATCCTTTAAAGCATCAACCTTAACCTTAGAAACGCCGTACGGCATAACTATAGCAGCCTTAGTACCAATAAGATTAGCAGCATAAGCTACGGATAAAGCATGATTCCCTGTAGAGGCAGCTACAAGCCCCCTCTTCTTAGCCTCATCCTCTCTATTCATAACAAAAAATACGCTCCCTCTAACTTTAAACGCTCTAGTTACTTGAAGATTCTCAAGCTTTAAATAAACATTAAACCCTAAAATCCTAGAAAGCTTTCTAGAATAAAACAATGGTGTTCTAGACAAGTGCTTACTAACTACCTTTTTAGCCTTATATACATCGCGAAGCATCAACATGTCAACACACCTTACTAAATGTTAACACTATTAATAAAGCTTATGAACATCATTAACTCAAAATATTCTAAATACTTAAGATATTAAACACAACAAGACTAAAAATAAACATGCATTATTTGTTGTACCAGTGAGCTTGACTTTTTAACACAACTACATACATTGGTATTTTTCAATAATTTTACTTTTAAATAATATGACTATGCTACTTTCTTAGTTTTTATAAAAAAATACTAACATTAACAAAAAGTAATCTGCGTTGCAAAAAATGAAAGTTTGCTTTTCAGGACGAGGTTACTAATAGTATTTCTGCTATCCGTGTAAGATTGTAAATGCTTTTTTCCAATAGGATTCAGCAATAAGAATCCATACCTAGTCTTGCGTTGGGTTTATATTTTGTTTTACTATAATTCTTATGTGAAAGATGTAATGAGTGTAGATTTGAAGCGGGAGTTCTTGAGTTTGCTCGAGAGAGATGTGGAGTTCCGTTACACTGTTGCAGGCTACCTAGGAATATCAGAAATACTGAAAAGATTGGACGAACTGGCAGAAGGACAAAAGAAATTATGGGAGAACCAAAACAAACTATGGGAAAACCAAAATAGATTATGGGAGGAAATAAAGGCGTTAAGGGAGGGTCAGAATAAGCTTTGGGAGAATCAGAATAGGTTATGGGAGGAGGTTAGGGCATTAAGAAAGGATCAAAATAAAATATGGGGAGAGATCAAAGGCATAAAAATTACCATAGGAAGGATTTGTCTTAGTGAGGAAGAAGAGGCATGGGATGTAATAAGTTACAGGTTAAAGAACATGGGTATTGATATAAAATTAGAACGACTTTTTGTTAATAAAATGGAGATCAACATTTACGGTACAAATGATGATACATGTGTGTTAGGCGAGACTGCAGTACGGCTTGGTCCAGCATTAGTCAAGGAATTAGAGAGAAAGATTAAACTATTAAAGAAAAAAAGACCTGATACCCTAAGACCAAAACTCATTAAAGTCATATACACAATAATAGCAACACCACAGGCCATACAAAAAGCTAAAGAATACGGTGTATGTATTCTAACAGCAAGGCAAGAATACACACCACTAACAATACACACAATATAGCTACTTTAAAACCTCTCACAGAACTTCAACATATAAAACTCCTTATCATTCAAAATAAATCAAACAACATAAATAGGAATATTTAAAAATCTCTCATACTAAAGAATGTTAGTATGATCTTTAATTAGGTGATAAATAGTAATATAAAAAAATGTTAGATTTTTAATCCAAAGAATGTTACTCCAATTGCTAAAAATGCAAAAGTAAACCAGAAAATTATACCTATGAGCAATAGAATTCTTATTAATATTGATGGTCTTATCGCTTTAGGTAACCATTTAGAATTAATGTATATTGTTGCTAAACCTGTGATACCAAGTACTATATTTGAGATATTTGCAACAAGTAATATCCAAACTAAAGGTTGTATTTTAAAACCATACGTTAGAATAAAGGCGAAGATGGCCCACAAAACTATTACTGTTAATATTACATAGTAAAGTTTTCGTATATCACCTTTACTCCACTTTCTAATCTTATCACTTGCTTGCCATATTAAATCAACCAACGTTCTTGTTATCATATCTGTACTGCCTAATTGCGTACTAAAAAGTATCCAAAAACCAGCTAACAATGCGGCGGCCCATCCTATAGGCCCAAATTTTGCTGCTAAAGTATTACCTTGATATGCAGCCACACCCCATGCAGGAAGTTTTGTACCTCTTGGGATTAAAGCTAACGCTAAAGCATTAGGAAGATACATTCCTAAGAAAGCACCTATGGTAAAAATTCCAACAATATCTATTACTGAAAGTTTTCTCCATATGCTCCATTTTTTAAGATTTTCTTCTGTTACTCTGAAGACTTTTCCAGTAGCTGATACGCTAACTTTTTTACCTTTAATTAATGTCGGAATTGCTCCAACTTTTGCCCCCATAGCAAAACCTTTATCTCTATAATAATTTGTTACTGTAGTATTGTTTAATCCACCTGCACCTGCATAACCAGCAAGCGCTCCAAGAAGTATTATGCTAGCTGCTGGTGGTAAATAACCGAATGTGAAGAATCCTATAAATGTGTCAAGTGCAACATTACTGGGCACCACTAATGCATCTATAATTACTAACATTCCTATTATTAGAAATATCATTACCCATTGGGCTAATTCAAGTGCTCTCTCAACTATCCCACCAACCGAAACTAATCCGACACAAATGAATAAAAGGATTATGCCACTAACCATAACTAAAAAAGCCTCAGGATCACCAGGTATTTTTCCTATGAATGCAGCGGTAAGAGCTGTAGCAGCTGCAAAAGCCCATGCGGGCCAAGCTCTCTCTAATATTGATAAAATTATAAGAAATGGAGCCCAGAATGTTTTACCTGGTGGTAATCTCATCATGCCATTAAAAATAGGTTCTCCAGAATACATTGTGTATCTGACCATCTCTAGGTTTAAGATTGTCTGAAAAAGTATAGATACTGTTGCTATCCAAAGTATTAAAGGACCATAAAGTATTGTATTGCTTGGACCTATTAACCATTCTCCACTTCCTATAGAAACACCCAAAACAATCGCGCTAGGACCTATTATCTTTAAAACATTCCGCAGCTTTAATTGGGGAGGATCCGGAAGTTCATCAACTTCAACTTCAGGCCCAACTCCAAGCTTGATTTTCTCCTCCTTTAATACCATATAACATTCACATTATATTATTTAACAAAAATAGTATATATTTCTATTCCCATTTATTTATCCTAGACCTTATCTATTAATTTCAATTTGTGAAAGTGTATCTTTATAGCTACCACTTTTCATCTAAAGCACATGGTCTCTTCAATCTTCTTTCTAGCTCTCCTTTAAGTTCTCTCCATGATAGGCCGTTATAAATAATTTCGGCTAGTATAGCTAGAACGTATATGTACAATGAAGAGTTATACACGTTAAGAAAGGATCGAAGATCTCTTTCCCACCCAGTTATTGCATATTCAACTGTTTTATCTAATGCATTACGATGATTTAAACTATTTAAACGTAATAGACCGTAATACGAGATAAAGCATGGTGTACCTGATAATTCTTCATAAACTTTGTGTAACTCTTTATCGCGATAATTTATACTTTTTGCTTTAAAACCTTCTATAAGGAAGTTAATTGTTTCATTTCTATTCCAGCGAGGAATATAAATTTCTTCAATATATCTTGCAAACCCAGGTTTTTCAGCTTCTGCTGGTGAAATAAGTTTTTCGAGAAGTCCGGGCATCGAGCCTGTTAAAATAATGATAATGTTCTCATAGTTATTATGTGTGAACTGAAGAATCCCTCTATAATTAATACCTTTAATGAATGCCAGTACCTATGCTTCGTCAAAAATGACAATAGTCTTTCGGTATTTATAGTTTAATTCTCTAAGAAGAGATAAAAAGTTTTTCTGAAATACTTCGCTAGTAATTTTTTCTTTCTTAACATTAAACTTAATACTGAAAGGTTTAAGTGTGCGTCACTAGATAATTAATTTTCATCAAAGCCTATTTCTGCGGGTACTAGAGAACGAAGACTAACAGCTCTTAAATTCATGTAAGGAGACAGATCAAAATAAACAAAATGATAATTATATGTATTAAGGAAAGTCTTAACAATACTAGTTTTGCCAACTCTTCGAGCACCACGAATGGCTATAAAATGTCCCTCTTCAACAGCCTTGTATACTTTGCCAACAGCCTCCTTATGAGCCTTACCATATAAATCATCAATTCTGCTTATTGGTTTATCACTAAAATGGACTATAGTTCTCACCCAGAACTAATAAATTTTTCTAAACATGAATCTTTTAAACCAAAATAACATATTATGATGAAATACTTTAAGTTTGTTCTCTTTGATTTCAAATTCATACTGTTTTAAATAATATGATTTTTTAATAACGACTTTGTAGGACACATTTTACTACTTTTCCTTTAACTTTATTATCATTTTGTTAGTGATGTAAGTTTAAATCATTTAAACAGTTTAATCGTTATGTTTAAATTTTTGTGTAGAAATACTACATTGATGTATTATGAAATCTAATAGCATTCCACGATCACTCTTTGTGACGCTCATAGCTATATGTGCATCACTTTATGCTGTAGCTGCATATTTAACGGCATATATTGAAAGTCCTTGGGGTATGGGACAGTTTCGTCCTGCAGTTGTAATACCCTTACTTTTTTCAACATTTAATCCATGGATTGGTGCTGTTGGTGGTGCTTTAGGGACTTTAATAACAGATTCTATAAAGCATGGATACATTTACCCACCAAGCCTTATAGCAGCAGTTCCTGGACATATTATAGGTCTTAGCTTGTATGGATATATGGTTAGAAAATTTACATGGACGCGCTTTATTATTGCTTCAATCATATCCCTAATCATTGCTAACTTTATTGTCGCAGTCTTATACATCCCATACGTAACGGGCATTTTTAATGTACCCCTAATAATAGGTTTAACACTATGGTGGTATATAACAATGCTACCTTTTGCACTCTTCGTTGGGCCAATTCTGATCAAGGCTGTTGTTTCTGCGGTCCCCATCCTAGCTTCACAAGATCTTAGAAATGCTACCCTGAAGTCAGAAATCCCAAAAATTAAATTTATGACAGTTTTAGTCGTTAGTGGTTCATTGATGATATTGATTGGTTTATCGTTCTTATACTACCCAAACCTCGGTTCATCACTTCTCTTAAAAAAGAATGCTACTGATATGATAACTACAATGTTCACTTTTACTGGAGGAGCATCACTAATAATAGGATTAATCTTTGGCCTATCAACCATAATAAGAAAAACATAACTTCTAGTCAACACAAACCAAGTATTATTTAATTCTGTTCTGGGTATAATATGTTATTCTAGTTTTCAAGAAAGAATGTCAACTTTCTATTGTTGTAAAAATTATTGTGAAAACTTCTTTTTCAGATCTAGTTTGTTTATTTTTCCAGTACTAGTTAATGGAATTTCATCAACGATGATAATTTGTTCTGGAATCCACCACTTTGAAATTCGTCCATCGTTTACAGCTTTTCTTAGATGTTGCATGATTTCTTCTTGGGAGATTTGTGTTGAAGAGCGTAATTTAATAATGGCTATTGGTCTTTCACCCCATTTTTCATCAGCTTTTCCTATTACTGCAACCATATCAACTTGAGGTACCTCTGATATTATAGATTCAAGAACGCTCGTTGGGATCCATTCACCACCGCTCTTTATAACATCCTTTACTCTGTCGAGAACTCTTATACCGTTTTCAGGAGTATACAGAGCAATATCTTCAGTCCTAAACCAGCCATCTTCATATGAATATTTTGTCTTTTCAGGATCCTTGTAGTACTCACCTGGTAGCCATGGTGCTTTTACGTATAGTTCTCCGATTTCATTTGGACCTGCTATGGTTCTATCTGGTTTTACAATTCTTACATCAACAAAAGGTACAGGATGTGTTGTTATTCTTAAATAATCAACGATATCGTCAATTTTGATGCTTTTTGGAATAATTGAGATTGATATAGCTAGCATATCTGTTCCACCATAAATTGTTGAAAATTTCATACCTATGCTATCCATTTTTCTTGCCAAATTTATTGGTATTGGCATACCGCCCACTAAACATTTTAGACCTTTTAACTCATGCGAATTTGGTTGTGAAAGAAGCATATGCACCATTGTTGGTACAGCATTAATCCATGTTACTTTTTCTTTTTTAATCAATTCTAAAGTTTTTTGTGGATCAAACTTACCACCTAAAACATATTTTACACCTAGAAATGTTGCATGAAACAGTGATCCCCATGCCCAAAGATGATAAAATGGTACGCTCTTAAATATAAATATTGTGGCTGCCCTCTTGAACGCATCTCCACGACTGAACCACTCCTTAAAACCAAAAAATACATGAAAACAAAAATAATTTTCAAAACCTCTTTAACAGCCTCCACAACCCCCACCCCCCTACACAACACACAACACTTGAAAGC
>JBMFIF010000074.1:0-6872 GCA_049976445.1 Thermoprotei archaeon
GTTGTTGGGCTGGTTTCCATGTTAATGCTAAGATTCCTCCTATGAGTCCTAGTATAAAACCTATTATGAAACCACCGGAGCTTGTTATCAATGATAATATTGAGAATATTAGAACTATTATGCCGCCATTCTTAACTTTACTAGGGTCACCGGAGTTTATCATCATGGATCCAAAGATTATGATTATGCCGAATATCATTCCTAAAAGTCCAAGGATAACGATGATTGCGCCTGCGAATGGTATAGGTATAAATGAGCCCATTGCGGATATTGCTATACCTCCTAGTAGGATGAATATTCCTGCTAATAGTGATAAAACGAAAGCGCCTGTTGGTTTTTCTGGCATTGCATGTTTAAATTGTGATTAGTATTATTTAAATTTAATTGTTTGTTGAATAAAATTTTATATGATAGTGAAGTTGAAATTATCTATATTTTAAGAATTAATGTGATAAATTTAATTAGGTAGAATACTCAGTTTTATATACTTGTATAACGATATATTGTTGATAACGATGGCTTCATTGCATGATGCAAAAATATTAGGCGGGATAGGTTCAATATTGATGCTATTTGTTCCAGTAGTGGGACAGATACTTGTTTTAATCGGTATAAAAAACATTTCTGATATAACTAATGATAGGTCTGTGTTTGATAATGCATTATATGCGCTTATATTTGGTATAATAGGGAGCATAGCGATGTTTGCTGTATTCTATGCTCTTTTGCCGCTAATTTTTACATTTGCTTTGCCAATAATTGTTGCGTTAATTGTGGGATTTGTTTTTTATCTACTTAGTGCAATATACTTAAGAAGAAGTTTTGATCGTATAGCTGAGCTTTTGAACATAAGCTATTTTAAAACTGCAGGTCTACTTTATTACATAGGTGCAATATTAACGATTATACTTGTTGGTTTTATCATAGTGTTTGTGGCAGAAATATTCATGATAATAGCGTTTTTCTCAATACCTGAACAACCTCCTCCTCCACCATCACCGCCTCCGCCTCCAACATAGAATTATTTTTTTATTATAAGTGTTATTTTTGTGTTCCCATATTTTAGGATGGGATGATGTCAGTTTTGGTAACCACCAGTTCCATTTTTTCATGAGCATCATTATGCTGGGTACTAGGAGTATTCTTACTATGAATGCATCTAATGTTACTGCTAGTGATAGTGTGAAGCCTATTTCTTTTAGCATGAGGACTGATGATATGAGTAGTGTTGCGAATGCTGATGCCATTATCATTCCGCATATTGTGATTGCTGTTCCTGTAGTTTCTACTGATGTGACTATTGCCTCCTCATCTGGGATTCCTTTTGTTACTTCTTCTTTGGTCCTTGTGACTAGGAATATATCGTAATCTATTCCTAATCCTATTATTGACATGAAGAGGAATATTGGTAAAGCCCAATATATTGGTAATGAGAAGTGTATTTGTAATAGAAGGACAATGATGCCTAATGTCCATGAAATGCTCATTAGTATCGTAAGTATTAACCTTAATGGTGTGAATATTGATCTTAACGCTAATAAAAGTACTATGTATATTCCAATTAAAGCAAAAGGTATCATATAGTTGAAGAAATCTTTATCAACATTACCAGTTATATCCATTGTCTGTGCTGTTTCGCCTGTTATGTAGAATGCATAATTTGAATATTCATTTTTTTCTAATTGTTTTAAAGTAGTGCGAACATTATTTATTATGTTAAATGCTTCTGAAGATGATGGTGCGGCGTTTATTGTAAACGTATATAGTATTGTTTGATTATCATTTCCAACGTATTGTTTAATTAGATTTAAAGTATTCTCTGTCATATTACTTGGTTTTATGTAAGTTTTATCTGGTCTTGTGAAACCTTTTATTGATGCTACACCACTTACAGTATTGAGTGTTTCTGCTATATTTTCGAGTTTTCCATATATTTGTTTATTCAGTGTGTTGTTATGAAAGACTGGTTCGGGAGTTTTTATTACAAGTATGTTTGGGCTTGTGAATCCGGTACCAAAGCTTTGTTCCATTACTGTGAAGCCAATTTTTGATTCTGTGTTTGGTAGCATATCAATTTCTCTATAATCTCTACTAAGGTAAAACAGTGGTATCATAAGAATAATGGTGATTAGTAGAAATATTAATAGTATTTTTCCAGGCTTTTTTACTGCTGTTGTTGCAAGTCTTTTAAGATATTTTGACCTGATGCTGTTCTTATTGTTTCTGTTAATAAGTTTGCTTGGCCAGAATACTTTGTCTCCTAGAAGTACTAGGATACTTGGTGTGAATGTTAATGATATTATGAGTGCTATTAGAATTGCGATGGCAAGTGATAGCCCAATGCTTCTTAAAATTCCTATGCTGCTTAGCATAAGACTACTAAAGCCGATTATTACTGTTGTAGCACTTGTTGCGACAGCCTCACCACCAAATCTTAATGCAGTTTTTATTGCGTTATCTTTAGAATTGTTTTTTAATCTTTCTTCATAAAATCTATATATTATATAAATTGTGTAATCTGTTCCTGCGCCCATAATTACAACAGTAAGCATCGGTCTGACTATGAAATATATGCTAGTAACATACTGTGCTAATAAGTATACTGCAAGTTGTGATATCATCAGCATTGACCCTACTATGAATAATGAGATGAGCGGCGTGATTGGTGAAAGAAAAGATACAATTAATAATACTATTACAAGTATTACAGTAACCATATCTATATATCTAACATCATTTTGTGCAGCACTATGTAAATCGGCAGACAATGCTACCTCTCCTGATACGTAGATAGAAAAACCGTTTAGAGCGAACTCTTTAGCCAAATTATGTACCCTTGACCTTAAGTCTTTTGTTAATTTCACATCATCGGTATTATTATATATCGTATAGGTTATGTAGACAAGCATTGTTTTATTATCGTTACTAACATATCTATTGTAGAGGTTTACTGGAATAGAATCCGGATATACAGGTTTAGGATAAGCTGATGTTATATTACTTTTTAATTGATCAAGTAAGCTATTTGTTAGTTCATTTATTTGTGTGTCAGTAGGTTTTGGTCCAAGTTCAATTATTGTGTTAATGTATTTTGTCATATTCGATGAAAGTTGTTGCTGTAATAATTTTACGAGAACATTCGTAATTTGTTCATCAGTTGCATGGTTACTTGGATAGAGATCTAATAAAATATCTCTGCTTAAAGTTTTATTAGAAGTTATGTAAGTATAATTTATTACAAACTGTTTGATGATTATACTATTGTTCCAATTTGTTATATTAAAATTCTTCGCAATAGTTTGGATAAATTCTAATTGTGTTTTATTTTGTATTATATTTGGAAAGAATGTAGTACTAACTAAATTGTTTATGATCGTTTGCGCTCTTATTAATGGTGGAGGATTTGTTACTAATTTATCGATAATCTTAATCGGTGGAAAAGACTTATTCCATGAATAGACAAATGCATTGTAGTAGGAGAGTATTAATTCCGTTGTTGGATCGGTTGCATTTAAAGATTTGATCAACATGGGCCTTACGATGTTATTGGTTTTGCTATTTATCATATAAACACTTTGTGAAGCGTTCGTAATGATTTCTTGTGATAATATTTGTGACCATGTAAACGTATATAACGAGGGGGCTAAATAAATTAGTTTGGTTGTTTTATTTGTTTGATCTTTAAGTATTGACATATAGTTAGCTAATAGTATTATGTTATTTTTTAAATTATATGCTGTATTATGTAGTGTGATTATACTATTCTTTAATTTTAATTTCAGATTATCAATTGTTTTATTTATAATGTTAAAATAAGTTTCGAGAATCCTTGTATAAGCTGAGTACAATGAATCTATCGAGGCGTTTTTGCTTAATGTAAAATTAAGTTGTATTAAAAATATTTTAATGTCTTGTGAGCGGATATCGGATCCATTTATTACTATTATGAATTGGCTACTGCTTCTATTTCCAAACTCTTTCTGAATTATGTTATTTGCGATCACACTTTCAGAAGACGAGGGGAGAAATGAAACGATATTATAGGAAAGTACTGAATCTAATTTCATTGATAAGGGAATTGATATAAGAAGAATTATAATCCAAAAAATGATTAATATTTTCCATTTTGAGATAACATTCTTAACTATCCATTCAAATACCATACTGATCCCTTGTGAGTAATTTTGTGTAAATTTTTATTTTTTGTGTTTATCTTGATAAGTATTTCCACGATAGTATTGTTCCTATTATTGCGAATATTAGTGCGAATGCTGTTAAGTATAAGTAGTCAAACCATAGTGTGTATGAACCTGTTGCACCTATTAATAACTGTCTAACGGCATCGTTTGTGTATGTTAGTGGGTTTACTTCTGCTATTGGTTGTAGCCATGATGGCATTGATTTTGTTGGGTAAAAGGCGTTACTTGCGAAGAGTAATGGTAAGTTTAGTAGGTTCATGATTGCCATCTGTGATTCCCAGCTTGTGGATCTTATAGCTAACATTATGAATAGTGATGCTAGTCCGAATGCCATTAAAAATAATGCGGCGTAAACTCCTATTATATCGAGTATTGTGATTCCCTGTTTAAACTCCATTTCTAGAAGTGTTGCGGCTAATAATACTATTGTAGCTTGTACTAATGCTCTTATTACTGATGAAATAACCTTACTTATTACTATGTTTGCTCTGGATATTGGTATGGTAAGTAGTTTGTTTAAAAATCCTAGTCTTCGATCCCAAACTATTGTCATTCCGCTGCTCATTGCTGTGAAGAGCACTATAAACGATAACATTCCGGCTGCTAGGAATGAAAAGTAGTCTGTAGTGCCGAATTGTGCTTGTAGTATTTGTGCAGAAATTTGATCAATTATTTGTTTTGGTATATTGAGCCCTGGTATATTAATGCTGGTTCCTGTAAAGAAAGCGCTTATGTTCATAGATTTACCAAATAATACTAGCCATATTATAGGTTGGAATAGTGATATGAATAATATGACAGGAACTTTATACCACTTTTTTAGTTCTCTGTTTATTAATGCCCACATTCCATGTAGTGGGCTTAGGTTTTGTTTTTCTTCTATCATGATCTTGCCCTCCTTAAAGTTCTTCTCATTGCAAAGGCTTCTTCCCAACTGGCTTGCTCTTCTCTAAGACTTTTACCTGTGTACTCCATATAGACTTCATCCATGGTTGGCTCTGTGATTGATATTTTTGTAACTTTTATACCATTTTTATTTAACATTTCGATAATCTTTGGAGCTGTTGAACTGCCGTCCTTTGTTTTTATTCTAATAGTTTCTCCGATGTTTTTCGTTTCTGTGATTCCTTCTATACTGTTTATTATTTTAAGTGCTGTTGTTGCATCACTGGCTATTTGTATTGTTATGATATCACCGCCTATGCTTTCTTTAAGTTCTCTAGGTGTACCTATTTGTATGATTTTTCCTTTGTCTATTATTGCTATTCTATCACAGTATGCATCAGCTTCCTCCAGATAATGTGTTGTAACGAATATTGTCATCTTGTACTGTTCTTTCAGTTTGATAATATATGACCATATTGCTGCTCTCGTTTGTACATCTAAACCTAAAGTAGGCTCATCAAGGAATAGTACTGATGGTCTATTTATAAGGCCCATAGCCACTTCTAAACGTCTTCTCATTCCTCCAGAATAGTTTTCAACTTTTTTGTGCGCGGCTGACGTTAGCTCTACCATTTCTAGTAATTCTTCAGCTCTCCTTCGTCCGATATCTCTTGGAATGCCGTAGAGGTCTGACATTAGTATCATGTTTTCCCATCCTGTGAGGTCTTCATCAGCTGTATATTCTTGGTGAACAACTCCTATAGACTGACGAACTTTCGATGGCTGTTTAATTATATCAAATCCATTAACTATTGCAGTACCTTCAGTTGGTTTTAAGATCGTCGTTAGCATATTTATCGTTGTTGTTTTTCCTGCACCATTTGGGCCTAAAAATCCAAATATTTCCCCTTTCTTCACTTCAAAATTTATGTGATCAACAGCTACTAATGAGCCAAACACCTTTGTTAGATTGATAGCTTTTATTACAGATTCACTCATGGTGTGATCAACCTCTCTAATCTGTTTTTCAAATCTTCGATCCTTGATTTATAAGGAGCAAGTTTCGATTTACCAGTATCTTCTAGATATGACACATAACTTTCTATCTCAGTAAGCATATCTTCTATACTACGAGGTTTCCTAAACGGCAATACTTCTTTGATCTCCTCTAAACCCTTTTCAGTTAATTTATATCTCCCATTTTCCAGTTTAGTAACTAAACCATCTCTTAATAATGTGGATAGGAGTGGGTATATTGAACCTGGAGATGGACGCCACCATCCCCATGTCATCCTCTCTATTTCATTTATTATCTCAACACCATTTTTTGGTGCTTCACTGAGTATCCATAGTACTAAGAATCTTAATCCTCCTTCTTTTCCTATACGTCTCCTAAATTCTATGTAATGCCACATACTCGACACCGATATCGATATCGAAAACCAGTATTTAAAGATATCTAACCGAATTACGAGACTGTCCAGATAAGTCATCAACCACAACATCACTACTACATAATAAGTGGACAGTCTCCGAATTACTTAATTAATAAAAAATTATTTATTTTAATTCCTCTTCCGGTAAGCTGCTTATTTATAAGAAATCACTAAGGAGACTCCCGAATTAATTTGTAGAGAGGAATTAGGGGCCTAATAGGCCCCTTCCAAGTCTGTGCCTGGGGGATCCCCCTCCCAATGCCTAGGGGGTTTAGTTCCTTTCGAGGGATTCGGTTTTCATTGGGCTTAATATAGTTTGATATCAAGCTCTCCCCTTGACATCATCACCCTC
>JBMFIF010000075.1:0-6846 GCA_049976445.1 Thermoprotei archaeon
AGGAGTGTTGAGCTTTTCGTGAACCTCTTCACTTATTGGTATGTGAATTGGAGGTGATGTCTTATGTGGACAGTCTCGTGTTAATTATGGAGAAATTTATATTATAGTAAAGGTTTTTATAAGTTGAGTTGTTATGAAGTTATATGAGTACGAAGCGAAAAAGATTTTTGCGGATTATGGTATTCCCATTTCGCCTTACGAGATTGTTACTGATCCTGAGGACGCAAGAAAATCTGCTGAAAAGTTAGGATTTCCTGTTGTAATAAAAGCACAAGTTTTAGTTGCAGGTAGAGGTAAAGCTGGTGGTGTAAAGCTTGCTAGAAATCCTGATGAGGCTTATAATATAGCCTTAAAAATGTTAGGTTCTAATATTAAGGGTGAAGTCGTTAAAAAAGTTATGATAACTAATGCTGTGGATATTTCTAAGGAGATTTACGTGAGTATAACTGTTGATAGGTTCGTAAGAAAACCTGTTATCCTAGTTTCCAGTGAGGGAGGAATTGATATTGAGGAGTTGGCTGTAAAGGCTCCTGAAAAAATTATTAGGATGCATGTTGATCCTTTAATAGGATTACGTGATTATCAATTAAGATATGCAACGAATCGTGTAGGTCTTTCTGGTCCGCAATCCTCTCAGTTTATGTCAATACTAAGAGCATTATATACGATCTTTGATAGTCTTGATTGTGATCTTGCTGAAATAAATCCTTTAGCAATAGATTCTAAAGGTAATTTAATTGCGGTAGACGCGAAAATAATAATAGATGATAATGCATTATTCAGAAGAAAAGAATTTGCTAGTAGGGAGTCTGCAGAATATTCAGAATTTGAGATTGAGGCTCGTCAAGCTGGTTTTAATTATGTTGAATTGGACGGTAATATAGGGATTATATGTAATGGAGCTGGATTAACGATGGCAACAATGGATACTGTTTATCTAAAAGGTGGTAAGCCTGCTAATTTTCTTGATGTTGGTGGAGGTGCTACTTCAGAGATTGCTGAGAAGGCTACTTCATTACTTCTTAGACATCCAAACGTAAAGGTCATATTCTTTAATATTCTTGGTGGTATCACTAGATGTGATGAAGTAGCTAAGGGTCTTATTAATGCGCTTAATAAATATGGTAGCGGTAAGAAAATTGTCGTACGAATGATGGGGACTAATGAGGAGGAGGGTAGAAGATTACTTAAAGAAGCTGGTATTGATTGGTATGATTCTATGGAAGCAGCAGCTGCAAGAGCTGTAGAACTCGCAAAAACATTAGAGGTGTGAGAGATGGCGATTATTGTAAATGAAAATACGAAAGTTCTGGTCCAAGGAATAACTGGACGAGAAGGTACTTTCCATACAAAGTCTATGTTAGATTATGGTACTAAAGTGTTAGCAGGTGTTACACCGGGTAAGGGTGGACAGAACGTCTATGGTGTACCTGTGTATGATAATGTCTCCGATGCATTAAAACATTATCCAGAAATTAATACATCTATAATATTTGTTCCTGCACCTTTTGCTGCTGATGCAGTCTATGAAGCAATAGATAACGGAATAAAGACTATAGTGATAATAACTGAAAGAATACCTACCCATGATACATTAAAGTTTGTGAATTATGCAAAGTTAAAGGATATTACTATAATAGGTCCCAATTGTCCTGGCATTATTTCGCCAGGAAGAACTAAAGTTGGTATAATGCCTGGTCATATATTTAAGAAAGGTATTATAGGAATGGTTTCTAGGAGTGGTACGCTAACATATGAAATTGCACATGCAATATCGAGATCAGGTCTTGGTCAGACTACTGCTATAGGTATAGGTGGTGATCCGATTACTGGTCTCACATTTATTGATGTATTGGAAATGTTCAGGAAAGATGAAGAAACTAGGGCTGTAGTGATAATTGGAGAGATTGGTGGTGATGCTGAAGAACGTGCTGCGGAATATATAAGGTCAACCAATTATGAAAAACCTGTTGTAGCTTATGTTGCTGGCAGAACGGCTCCTCCAGAAAAAAGAATGGGACATGCAGGAGCAATAATATCAATGGGTACAGGTAGTGCAAAGAGTAAGATAGAAACTTTTGAAAGAAATGGTATTCCTGTAGCTTCATATCCTGGTGAAGTTGCGGATTTGTTACTAAAATTACTGAAGCGATGAAATATTTAAAATTTATATAATCTGTTTTATTTAACTTATTAGATACTTACTGTACGGTGGTTGAAGAGTTGGCACTTACTGTTATCGGCGTAGATATTTGTGGAGGGACATCTCCTAGTGCTAAGGGTGGTGCAAGGTATGCTGCGGTCTACTTAGTTGATAATGAAATTAAAGAGACTTATGAAGAAATTACATTGGCATCTCTTTTAAGGATTATATGGAAATATCAACCATCAATAGTTGCAATTGATAATGTTTTTGAGCTTACGCGTAGTAGTAAGGCTCTGATAAGGTTACTTTCTGCTTTTCCACCTGGAACGAGGCTTGTGCAGATTACTGGTGCTCCTACTCAGGAATATGAACCATTAGTAAAAATTGCTGAAAAACATGGAATAAAATTTATGTCAAAACCAACTTCTTTACAAACTGCATCTACTGTTGCTCTTTTAGCATCTAAAGGTGTTGGATGGATTGTTAAGGGGTTAGAAGATGAATGTATGATAACAGTTTCTAAAAAATTAACTCCTCAGGCTGGTGGTATGAGCATGCAAAGATATGAGAGACTTGTTAGGTCATCTATACTTAGGCTTACTAAAGAAATCAAAGAAATACTAAGAATGCATGGATTTGATTATGATTTAATTTATCGAAAAGGAGAAGGAGGAATCAATGGTAGCGTATTTATAGTCTATGCTCCTAGGGAAAAACTTTCTGGTATTGTTAAACCTTATGAAGGGCATTCTGTTAGAGTTACCATCAAACCAGTAATAAAAAGGGAGTTAGATTTTGAACCTCTTTCTGCTCATAATATGATTGTTTTCACTTCACGGAAAGGATTAATAATCGGTTATGATCCAGGTATAACTGCTGGTCTTTCTGTGATTACTCTTGATGGTGATCTGCTGCTTCTTAAGAGTGGTAAGTATCTTACTCGAGGTGAGATAGCAAGAGAGGTATTAAAATTGGGTGTTCCTGTTATTGTTGCATCTGATAGGAAGCCAGCTACAGAAATGGTAAAAAAGCTCGCTTCCATGTTTGGAGCAATACTTTATGAACCTGAGAAAGATTTAAAGGTGGATGAGAAAAAAGAGATCGTAAATAAATTTTTGATTTCTCAAGAGAACGTAAGTAAGTTTGATACTCATATGAGAGATGCTCTAGCCGCTAGCGTAAAAGCATATATGCATTATAAACCAAAACTACAACAACTCGAAGAAGAAGCACGATTGAGAGGATTTAAAGGTCCTTTAGATAAGGCTAAAATAATGGTCATACAAGGTGTGAAAATAAGTGAAGCATTACAACGTCTTGAGAAAGAATTCTCTCCAGAAGAACAAACCCAAGTTGTAGAAGTTTCACAAAAAGATAAAGATCTCATTGCATTGAGAGAAAAGGTTAAGGAGTTAATAGAACAACAGTCTAAATTCAGTTCGATGATAGCAGAGCTTCAAATGTTATTAGAAAAAAAGAACAGGGAGGTTGAGGAGTTAAGAAATAGGTTACAAGAGGAACGATTGAAAATAGATCTAGTAATACGTAAAGATAGAAAAGTTGAGATGCTAAATGAACATGTAAAGATGCTTGAATCAACTATTAAAAAATTAGAGCTTGATTTGTCTGAATTCAAAGAAAAGATATCTAATTATGAGAATATAGCTAGTAGGATTGAGAGTGGAGAGCTTACTGTAGTAAAGAAGATAGAGAATGCCATGATTTCTTCAGTAAAAAGATCTATCGAACAAAAAAGGTTAAAGTGTGGTGAAGTTATATATTTAGAAAATCCTATGATATTTGATGAAGAGGGATTAAATGAGATAATAAAATTAGAACCTAAAATAATTATTCTTACGGTTAAACCTGCTGATTGGTTATTAAATTTCTTTAGGTCTCAAGCATTACCTGTTTATCTTATAGATGAAAATAAAGCTAGTGATGTAAAACTAGTTAGTATTGGATCTACATTATTCATTGAGAAAGAAAAGATCTCCAAAATTGCTGAAGAAGAAAAAGAAAAACTGAAGCGTGAAAGATTACAACAAATGAGAGAAAATTTGGAAAAACTTATTGAAGAATATCGAAAACGCGTAAACACAAACTAAAAGAGAGGCGTTGGCACTTTATTTTCTAATATAATTTTTGTAAGCTTAGTTATGTTTGAAAGTTCAGCATCTGCTATGGCTTCTGCCTCATAACGTATTGTATTAAAATCATTCTTATTTTCTATGTTTAATGATATATTTGCATGAAGTGGCTGATCAATTGGTCTTCCAATTTGACTAAGCATATATACGGTTACATTTGTAACACCTTTCACTTCTTTGTGGATTCTGTCTGCTATTATATAAGATATTACATTGTATAGTTTTCCTACATGGTTTACTGGATTTTTACCTGCAACAGCCTCCATAGACATTGGTCTGAATGGTGTGATTAAACCGTTTGCACGATTTCCTCTACCAGTATTCCCATCATCGCCTGCCTCAGCTGATGTTCCAGTAACTGTTAAATAATATGCTCCTAAATTGGGTCTATCTGCTGTATTCACATAAACTTCAACTTCCATATCTGTTATACGTGATGCAAGCTTTCTAATCCTTTCTATGACATCAGATTTTACTGAAAGATAATGATCAGGGTCAGGTATGTATCTGCTAACCATAGCTATTGCTACAGATAATTTAATTTTATTACCCTCTCGTAAACCCATCACTTTAATATCTTCTCCTAACTCTGGTAATTCCCTTTTTACTTCAGGTGAGTTTAAGTATTGTTCAGTTTCAAGAACAAGTCTCTCTGTTGGTGTTAATGGTGCAAAACCTACACCTATAGATGTATCATTGGCAGGCGGTACTATTTCTTTCGCCTCAAAGAGCGCTCTTAAATCACGTGAACCTGGTCTTATCATATAATCGATTATTATATGCTTATCAGGATCAAGAAATCTAAAATTACTTTTTATGAAATCTTTTATGGATTTCATTACTATTGGACCGATTGGTACATGTTCTACAATACCTTCTTTAACTTGTACTGTAGTTGTTGCTCTCCCAGCTATTATAATATATATTGGTTCCAGAACATCACCACCACCAAACTTTGGATTAGAACTGCCACCCACCACAAGACCTTTATCTAAATTATGATGTAGTATTAATCCAAAATTCTCAAGATAATACCTTGATAGTGCTTTACTTACTGCCTCTGCGGATCCGTCTGCAATGTAATCGGGGTGTCCTTTTCCCTTTCGTTCAACCATTTCTATGGGTTTCTTACTAACAGGTTCGCTTTCATCTAATGTTACCAATATATTCCTTTTCATTTCCAAACACTTCCTATATTGTGTTTATTGATATTTCTTAATATTTAAGCATTATTTTGTTTTGCACATTACTAATGATGAAGCTTAATGAGAAGTATTTAAGATAAACCTATTAGTTTGTGAAAAAATTTAATTTTGAGATCTTTGCTATATTCCAACTTATAGATCTTTCAACGACTACATGTTAATAAAAATTAATTATGAAGCAAAATTAGAAAAACTTATATTAGTTGAAAATCCGTTATTTAAGGGTGCAAGAATATTATGTATGTTAATGTGCAGAATTGGGATCATTTTGAGGCTCTCCTTAAATCTAAAAATGTGAAGGAAATTTATTATACGTTTGATCAAAAGACTAGACAAATTCATCTTAAATTTACAGATGGAAATGTTATCTATGAGCATGTCACGCCTAGAGATCGCTTTCCATTCGATTGTGATATTTATATAGAACCAGAAGAAGAGATAACCAAGTTAACAAAACCTGAGGAAGTGTATAATGTTATCTTAGGTAAAGAGATTATTTACCTTGTAGGTAGCCAAAAGATTAGAGGCTTTAATATGTGGGTCATATATAGTAATTTCGTCATGGTAGCCCGTGAATTATTAGAGAGTGTACTAAAAGGCTATACTTTAGTGGAAGGAGACTTACGTTATTAACCATTTCCTAATAATTTATGACCTTCTCTCTGCCTTAAAGAGCTAGACCATTTTCTGTAATGTTAGTCAAAAGGTGTTTTAACCTTATAAATCTCAGGAGATCTATTTCTCAGAATAGGATGATGTATTATGTGTTATTTTTAGCGGAAGAATCATAATTGAAGACTCTTTATCGGGATATAACTTAAGTTGAATTTTACACGTCAAGTCCTCCTCATTAACACATTCAGGTATTCAGCATAGATTTATATTAATATATCCTTTACTTGAACATAGAGTATATTATTTCCTCTGATGAAAACTTTGCCATATTTTACTATTGTTTCTCCATTGTCATTTTGTTCTTCTGCGTCTGTAAGGATGATGTTCATGTTTGTGTCGCATGCTGCTAGATTGCCATAAAGTAAGGTGTTATCTTTTAAGCGCACATTTACATGTTTGTTTATCACTTTGTATATTAAGCCTAGTGGTGTCATTGTTTGTATATTGCTGTAAGATGTGTGTTCACTATTTTCTATACGACCAATTTTCATGGTTTTTCTCAAACCTCATTTTCATGAATACCACAAAGATTATTTAAACTTAATGTCTCTATTTCCATGTTTTTCAAATTAAATTTATTTTAATTAAATTTTGGAGACTGTCCACATAAGACATCACCTCCAATTCACATACCAATAAGTGAAGAGGTTCACGAAAAGCTCAACACTCC
>JBMFIF010000076.1:0-6728 GCA_049976445.1 Thermoprotei archaeon
CTAGGAAATACAACAAAAACTCATAAAAAGAGGAGAAATCCTCCTCGACCTCACAACATGAAAAGCTGAACTTATTTCATATGGTCAAGGAAAAAGCACATTCTCCTCGACCTCACAACATGAAAAGCGAAAAGCTTAAATATTTTGAAACCATCTCTTTAATTGGTGTTTGGTTTGAGAGGAATTGTACAAAAAACATTAATTTTAATAATAGCTGCGATAATAATCTTAGGAGGAGTTGCCATTGCTTTGTACCTTCAACCCACATCACAGCAATATAAAATAAAGATTTTTACTGGAGGCACTGCTGGTGTTTATTATCCTATAGGTAATGCTCTTGCTGAAATTTTGAATAAATATTCTAATGGAAAAATTCAAGCTGTTGCCCAATCCAGTGGAGCTAGCGTAGCAAATGCTAAGGCTTTAAGTACTGGTGATGCACAATTAGTTTTTATACAGAATGATGTTGCGTATTATGCTTACAAAGGTATTTACATGTTTACTAATGCTTCTATCAATAATATAAGAGGAGTTGCAGTATTGTATCCTGAAATAATTCAAATAGTTGTTAAAGCTGATAGCGGAATTAAGAATTTAATGGATTTAACAAATAAGAGGGTTGCTATAGGTGCAGCAGGTAGTGGTACTGCAGTTGAAGGTGAATTGATTTTAAAAGCTGCTGGACTTTGGGGTAAGGTAACAATACAAAATTTAGATTTCGCTCAAGCTTCAGAGGCTCTTAAATTAGGACAAATTGATGCTGCATTTATTGTGGCTGGAATACCTACAGCGGCTGTAACACAATTAGCAGCAACAACTCCTGTAAATCTTATAAATATACCAAATAATATATTTGATGCTTTAAAGAGTCAAGGATATTTATTCTTTGTTCCTGTTACTGTACCTAAAGATACTTATAATGGTATGACTGCTGATGTTACAACTGCTGCTGTTATGGCTATGTTAGCAGTACGTTCAGATTTACCTGATGATGCCGTTTATACAATATTAAACATAATGTTTAGTCATTTAACAGAGCTTCAACAAGCTCATGCGAGGGCTTCTTCTATATCTTTAAATACTGCATTAAATGGTATGAGTATACCTCTTCATCCCGGCGCTGTGAAGTTTTATCAAGATAAGGGAATTACAATTCCAAGTGAACTTAAACCATAAGATGTTAAAGGCAGCTATAGTAATGATATCTATTTTTCTTATTTTTTTAATTATTATTTTTGTGCCTATCGTACCTGTTTTAAAGGTATCTGTTGATGGGAAAAATTTTTTCGTTATTTCGCGACATATAATTATTAATATTTCTTACGTACACAGTGTAGAGTTATTAAAAGTGAATGAAGTATTTGTTTTGAAAAATAATGAATTTTATTTAAAAACTTTAAAGTGGCCAGGTTACGGTGCTGGTTTAATTTCTTCATCTAATGATATTGCAACGGATGGTGATATGAAAATTATTAATGATGAATATGTCTTGGATAACTTAAATGTCAGTGTAGGAAAGATGATAAGTATTAATACTGACTTTATGATAAACCCAAATGTAACTGTTAATGGTATGAAAATTAATGGTAAAGATATAACATTGGAGATCGAAGCGATAAGTTTATTTGAATTATTATGGATTAGGCTTAGAGGTGATGTTTATGGGTGAAGCATATTCAGAATATGAGAGAGCGAAAAAAGGGTTCTCTGCCTTTTTGATATTGCTTGTAAGTATAATTTTTGCATTGTACGAAATAATCATAGTGATGGGGTTTAATTTTATTTTATATAACTTTCTGAGAAATTTCGGAATTATTTTACCTTTTATCTTAGTTACTCCTGACATACAACAAAGTATGGCATTTCTTCTTGGGTTAATTTTTCTTTCTACGTTTATAATACATCCTTTACGGAAAAGTATAACACAAATACCAATTTATGATTACTTGTTAGGATTACTAGCGTTTCTTTCTGTATTTTATCTTTACTTAATTTTTCCTGAAATTGTAAAATCTGGCTATTTAGAATTAACATTTTTAAATCTGATATTTCCATTACTAGCAATATTTTTCTTATTAGAAGCCACAAGGAGAGCTTTAGGATGGGCATTACCATTAATAGCATTAGCTTTCATATTATTAGGATTATATGCTGAAGGTTTTAATTTGAGACCACTAATAAATCATTTATACTATGCAAGAGAAGGAATCTTTTCAATACCTTTATATGTTATGACATCTTATGTTTTTGCATTTATATTTTTTGGTTCATTCCTCGAGAAAGTAGGAATAGGTAAGTACATTACTGATTTGATTTTAAGTATGGTAGGAAAAAGAATAGGTGGTCCAGCAAAAACTGCTGTAGTCGCTAGCGCATTAGTTGGTACTGTTTCAGGTAGTTCTGTGGCAAACGTATTAACAACTGGTACATTCACTATACCCCTAATGAAAAAAGCGGGTTATCCTCCTGAAGTTGCTGGAGCTGTTGAACCTGCCGCATCAACAGGTGGCCAATTGATGCCCCCTGTTATGGGGGCTGCAGCTTTTGTCATGGCAGAGTTTCTAGGAAGACCCTATAGAGACATAATGATTGCTGGTGCAATACCAGCTATACTATATTTCGTGTCAGTCTATATTTTTATTGATAGAGTGACCAAAAAGTTAAGAGTTTATCCTTTAAGTAAAGAGCAGTTACCTTCCCTTAGATCCATGATAAATAAATCTTATTTACTTCTTCCTATTCCTGTTATAACATATCTTCTTCTTTCAGGATTAGAACCACAATATGCTGTGATAGGTTCTTTAGGTGTTGCATTAATTACAGCATGGTTTGCTCAACCATCATTAATATTGCCAATTAAAATATTGTTTGCTATAATAGTTTTTATTATTGGTGTAATTTCATATTTTCTAGGTGTACCCATAGGCGCTTCTATATACTTTTCAGGAGTTATGTCACTCTTTGTTTCAATTATCATAGCGATTATTCACAAAGGTAGTCATGGAATGTTTAAGAGTGTGATAGAATCATTTGATGCATCTTTAAGAAGTTCCATAACAGTATTTTTAGCAGCATCGTCTGCTGGTGTTATTCAAGGCATTCTCACATTAACAGGTTGGGCTACATTAATAGGTTATAGGTTAATAGATTTCGTGGGAGGTAATATATACCTACTTATGCTATCTGCAATGATAATCAGCTTAATACTTGGAATGGGTGTCCCAACAACAGCAAATTATATAATAACTTCAACAGTTTCAGGTACAGCATTAGGGCTTGCAATAGCTTCGTGGAATAATTTACCTTTACCATTGGCGCTTCTTACAGCCCACATGTTTGTTTTTTATTTTGGTATTTTAGCAGATGTTACTCCTCCAGTAGCATTGGCATCATATGCAGGGGCCGCACTGGCAAAATCAAAATTTTGGAAGACTGCTATAAATGCAACTATTTTTGCTTTGGCAGGATATTTAATACCGTATATTTTTGCTCTAGATCCAACGTTACTTATAATACCAATTCAGCAGTGGAATTTTTATGCTTATTACAGAATATTATATGGTCTGTTTAATTCAATACTTAGTATGTTAATGTTGAGCGCTGGAATTGTAGGATGGCATGGAAAAGAAATTGGTAAAGTTCAGCGAATAGCGTTAGTTATTTTAGGAGTTGCAAATCTCACACCGTACGAATGGTTAACGCCAATGTTTGCATTAATATATATTGTTCTTTATTTCTATAATAAAAAATGATGAAAAATTAGTTTTATTACTTAAATCAGCGTGTTATGAATGACTTTTATAGTGTTATAATGTTTCTTATGTTAAAACATTTTTGTGTGTAATGCTAAGCTTATTGTGGTGGTTAGTATTAAGGAGATAATAATAGATGTAAAACTACCTATTAATTGCTTAGTTTCATCAATCATGAATGATAATATGTTAATGAAGATTTTGAAAGTGAAACAATTTGGTCCCCATGTTATCAAGGAAACTATCGAACTAATGATTTCAAGCGATAAGTTATTAAATGTTATTAATAAATTAAAAGGAAATCCTAATGTGTTGGATGTAAAAATTGTTCGTTTAGATAATGATAAAGCTTTAATTAATATTGTCGGTATTTTTAATGAAATCTACAAGATTCTTGCTGATCTCGATGTGTTTATTTCTGCAATAAGAAATCTTCATGATGAGTGGAGTGAACTAGTGTTAATGGTTCCAAATAATAAGGTTCTGAAAAAAATTTTAAAACAGTTACACGAAGTTGGTGTGCAAACGAGAGTGAAGAGTATAGTGTATGCTAAGAATAAGACAGTTTTAACATCTAAACAGGATAGCATAATCAGGATTGCTTATGAGTTAGGTTATTATGATTTCCCAAGAAAAACGAATTTAACATCCTTAGCTAAAAAACTTAGTTTATCATCTGCAACATTGTCTGAGATTCTAAGACGTGGTGAATATCGTATTATCTCTGGTTATGTGATGGGTAGGATTAGATAGTTTACTAAAAATCCCTAATGCATTAGGGAATATGTTAATTTATTTGTTTGTATTATAAGCTATGAGGTGTAAAAATTGGTTAGGCCCGTAGATTTTAAATCAAAGCCGATAGATCCAGATTTCGATAAAAAATATCCGGTGACTGGCAAACATCATGATCACGAGGTAAGAGCTGAAGGTATGGAAAGAGAGTCTGGTGAACCTGGGAAGCCTTATCCTACGAAACTTGGCATTCATGGTACGCATGTGGCAGTGGATTGGGATTGTTGTATTGCTGATGGTGCATGTATGGATGTGTGTCCGGTTAATGTCTTTGAATGGTTTTTAAATCCAGGTGCTGCTGGTTCAGGTAAAGATAGAATAATAGATCCTAACAATCCGGCTGATAAGGAGCTTTGGGAGAAGTACAGAACTGATAAAGCAGATCCTGTAAGGGAAGCTGACTGTATATACTGTATGGCTTGTGTTGCTGCATGCCCTGTAGGAGCGATTAAAGTAACACCACCATAAGTTTAATTAAAAGTAAATTTCAAGACCTTTTTTAGTAGCTTCTTTATACATCGTTTCTCTTAATTTTTTAAAATCTTCTTCAATCTGTGACCGTAATTGAGGGTTATAAAGAGCAGCAGCTGGATGAAGAGTCGGCATGACACGTACGTTGATCCCTGATATTGATATATCAAATAGTTGTCCTCTAACACTTGTTATATTTTTTATTTTAATCCCAGATTTAGTTAGTATATAATTTGTTGAGTGTCTTCCTAATGTTACAATAATTTTTGGTTTTATTATAGCAATTTGTTTATCAAGATATGGCGTGCATGTTTGGATTTCATCGGGATATGGATCTCTATTTTCTGGAGGTCTACATTTTACTACATTTGTTATGTATACTGATGAGCGTGGTATTTTAAGAATATTTACTATTAGTTCAGTAAGGAATTTTCCTGCCGCTCCTACAAATGGCCTTCCTTGAATATCTTCATTATATCCAGGAGCTTCTCCTATAAACATTATTTCTGCATGAGGATTGCCTTCCCCAGGTACAGCATTCTTTCTAGATTGATGAAGACGACATTTAGTACAAATTTTAATCTCATTATTTAGCTTTTCTATTTCATCATTCATGAATTATACCAGCGTAAATAAGAAATTATAATAATTTATACTTAAAGCAGAGACTGTCCACTTAACATGTAAAAATATGTAATAGTTGATGGCTTATCTGGACAACCTCTTAAAGCACAAGATAAAAATTATAACTAAGAAAACGATCATAAATAGTCATTTTCTAGAATGAATCGTCTAAATAGGATAAGATTTTTAAATTTTCTTTATTAACTCTTTTATGCTTTATTATCATTCTTATAGAGATAAGATAGCACGTCGCTCTTATAATGCTACCAAATTATAATTTTGTAACGAATTTAGTTAATGCCATTATTATTCCATGTTCATACAAATCAGTTCTGGAGATAACACCCTTTGTAAGTATGCCTATTGCTCCTTCTTCATACTTTACATTTTTTCTTCCTGAGATATCGTCCATAATTGATCCTAGCTCTTCTCCGGATAATAATCTAGGGAGAATTTTAGATGGGCATTCAAACCATCCGGAAAAACCTGTAGATATTTCTCCAGACTTTGATAGTATGACAATAAATCCCATACAGTAGTATCTCTCGAATAATTTTATGATACCCCCTTCGATACCTATACCAAAGTCAGCGTCTTGGACAAGTTTCAATGCATTTTTTGCACGGTTAAAAGAACCGTGAAATACCTGTTCATTGATCGGTTGCGAGGGTACACCAGAATTAACATTAACACCTATTACCTCAATATCTTTATAAAACTTGGCGAATGCTCTTCTTGTAGCTTCAATTTTAATCTTGTTTGTTGAGCCAACTGCTATGATCATATGAATAATTAGTGATGACTAAAAAATAAGGTTTTTGTTTATGCTGACTGAAACCTAAGAGGAGCTTCAGGCTAACCTGAAGCTTGACATCCCCATATATCTGTTGCTCCTCAAGTACTTGAGGAGCGGAGCACACTACAACGGTGTGCTTTCGATTATATGGGGTGAGTCCTTCTCTTAGGTTTCAGCCAGCAGTTATAAGTTATTTTTAACACAATATATTTTTTGAGATGGTTTCAAAATATTTAAGCTTTTCGCTTTTCATGTTGTGAGGTCGAGGAGGATTTCTCCTCTTTTTATGA
>JBMFIF010000077.1:0-6613 GCA_049976445.1 Thermoprotei archaeon
TTTCTTGGCATATGGTATAGTGTGTGTAACACAAAATAAACTTTACTAACAGGCAAACAGATTATCGAACAACTATAGTCGTCTAACAACCGTAATAATTATAATTGTAATAATTATAATTGCAGCCACAGCAGCTGTCTTCCTACCACAATTAGGACCAACACCCACAACTACAACAACCACCACTATAACTAAAACGACCACCACAACACCTATACAAACTACTACAACTACTACAACAACTACAACGACTCCACCACCTCAAATACCGAACCCAGATACCATAATAGTAGAGAGTATTGGCGAACCTGATTATCTTGATCCAGCAGTAGATTATGAAACTGCAGGTGGTGAGGTTTTACAGAATACCTATGAAACGTTGGTATGGTATAATGGCACTAGTGCTACTCAGTTTATTCCTTGGCTTGCTGAGAGGTGGGAAGTTTCTAATGATGGTATGAGTTATACTTTTTACCTGCGAAAGGGTATTAAGTTCCAGGATGGGACACCATTCAACGCCACAGCAGTAAAATACTCATTAGAACGTGCGATAATAATTGGTGATCCCGATGGTCCAGCCTGGATGCTTGGTGTGATTCGTGGTGCTGAGGCTTTGCTGGAGAAGATTTGGAACGGTAATGCTACGCAGGCTGATGTCGATGCATGGAGAGCACAAAAACCAATAGAAATACTAGACACATACACAGTAAGAATAAACCTAGACAGACCATATTCACCATTTGTGTCAGTAATGGCGTTTACTGTTGCATCTATTGTATCACCAACTTATGTTGAAGCTCATGGAGGTGTGCAAGTTGGAAAACACAATGACTGGATGGATAGACATGCTGAAGCTGGTACGGGTCCATTTAAAGTGAAATCATGGGAAAGTGGTGTTGTGACACTTGAAGTAAATCCAAACTATTGGGGTGGCCCAAAGGGAGATATAAAGCCAAAGATCAAATATGTTATTCTTAAAACTGTTACTGATCATAATACAAGAATTCTTGATTTAATTAATGGTGCTGCTGATATGGTTTATGTTCCTGCTGATTACTGGAATCAATTCATTGATATGAATGTATGGCTTAATGAAAAACGTGTGGTTCCTATAAGGAGTGATGTAAGAGCTGTAGGACCTTTAGAGACATTTGTATTAAACTTTATTGGTCTTAACATGGCTATTAGAAATGAGAGTGGTAAGATTGATCCATTCCAGCCATTTAAGAACATAAAAGTCAGGATGGCATTTGCTTTTGCATTTGATTATAATACCTACATTAAGGAAGTCTTGAAAGGTGCTGCCATACAACCTAACGGTGCAGTACCTAAAGGTATGTTTGGTTATGATCCAACAATTCCTACATATCAATATAATCTTACTAGAGCTAAAGAACTTCTCACGGAAGCTGCTAAAGAACTTGGCTTATCACCAGACAAGCCTAAGACATTAACAATATACTATAATTCCGGAAATCTTGCTCGTGAAAAAGCAGCGTTATTGCTAGCTAGTGCAATAAACAGCATGAATGTGGGGTTAATACTTCAAGTTGTACCGCTTGCATGGCCTCAGTTCTTAGCTAAATTACGAGCCAGACAGCTCCCGATATTCTTCTTAGGTTGGGCTCCAGATTATATTGATCCAGATGATTATCTAGTACCATTTGGTCATGGAGAAAAAGGAACATTCCCAATAAGAATTGGATATAATAATCCTGAGGTTAATAAGCTCATAGATGAACAATCAAAGGAGTTTGACCCAGTTAAACGTGCTGCTTTAATAAAACAAATAGTACAGATGATTAATAATGATTACGTATACATCTGGCTTTCACAACCAGTAGGTATTCACTTTGAACGTACATGGGTGCATGGATGGTATTATAATCCAGCTTTTGCAGGAAACTATTATGCAACAATTTATAAAGCATAAAATAATTTAAAAATTATTAATTTATTTTTTATTATTAATCTTAATAAAGTAAAAATATGCTAAATGTCTTAATAATCTATAAGCATTGTGTTTCTTTTAGTTTTTAGTGAAAGAGAAATATTGTAGGAAATCAAATTATTTTTTATTTTTGTGTTTAATAATAGTATGATTTTTCGAGGAATTTGTTCTTATAATATTATTATATTCGAAATTGTTATCACAGTAAGAAACAGTAAAGTAGTGTTTAATGTAGGAATACTTAAATAGTTCATGTTTTTCTATATTTGAGGGAGATATGAAGCTTTACGAGTACGTGATACGTAGAATTCTACTATTATTTCCAGTTTTGTTAGGCGTTCTTTTAATAACGTTTTATATTTCAAGGATAATATTGGATCCTACTGCTGCTTACGTTACTGAGAAAACACCTGAGTCTGCGATACCTGCTATAAGAAAACAATTGGGTCTTGATCAACCTTTTCCTGTTCAGTTTGCAATTTATATTAAGGATCTTTTCACCCTTAACTGGGGCTGGTCAAAAACTGCCCATGATACTGTTATTAATGCTATAGCTGATCACTTTCCAGCTACTGTTGAGTTAACGATATTTGCGTTTTTACTCACAATAGGTATTGGAATTCCTATAGGCATTGTTAGTGCACTACGTAGTAATAGTTTAGTGGACCATGCTACTAGATTTACTGCTTTGGTTGGTATATCAACTCCAGTTTTTTGGCTGGCACTTATGCTTCAATATATTTTTACATATTGGACTAAAAATAATGGATTACCGTATCTTCCAAGTACTGGTCGTTATGATCCAATACTTATTTTAAGTCATCCTGTTCAAAAAATAACTGGGTTGATGATTTTAGATTCTTTGATTCAAGGGAATTGGATTATGGCATGGGATGCTTTTAATCATCTAATATTACCTGCAATTACTTTATCGTTTCTTAATATAGGTGTAATTGCTAGGATTACTAGGTCTTCGTTTCTTGAGGTTCTTAGGCAGGATTATATATCAGCTGCTAAAGCCTATGGTCTTCCTGAACGCAGAATCTATTATAAGTATGCTTTGAAGAACGCTATGATCCCTGTAACTACTATTAGTGGTCTCATGTTTGGTGGAATGTTAGGTGGTGCTGTAATAACTGAGACTATTTTTGCATTTCCAGGTATGGGATGGTTATCTGTAAGAGCAATAACATACAATGATTCAGCAACAATACTTGGTTTTACTGTTCTGGCTACTTTTATCTATGTATTCACAAACTTGGTTGTGGATATTATATATGCATGGCTTGATCCAAGAATTAAGTATTAGGGGTGATGATTATGAGTTCACAAGAAGCGCGAGTTTCGAGGAGAATGGAATTAGAACTTCGTTTAAAGGATTTAAAATATGCTTTATGGCTTTTAAGTAGAAATAAACTTATTGTTCTTGGATTTGGTATAGCGATCTTTTACATTATATTGGCAATCATAGGACCATTTATTGTAAACCCAAAAATAGCACAAAGAGTTGATTATATAAATCAACATAAACCACCAAGTTGGGAACATATGTTCGGTACTGATGATATCGGGCGAGATTTATTAAGCATGATAGTATTAGGTGCTCGTTATGATCTTTGGATTGCAGGTACTGTTGTATTTCTGGCATTATCAATAGGAATTTTGGTAGGTAGTATTTCCGGTTACATTGGAGGAAAAATTGATGAGCTATTTATGAGAGTTACAGATGTATTTTTGGCATTTCCAGGACTTATACTAGCTATGGCAATCACGGAAGTTTTAGGTAGATCATTCACTAATCTTATGTTAGCATTAGTAATAATTTGGTGGAGCGGCTATGCTAGAATTATGAGAGGCCAATTTTTAGCTGAGAAAGAAAAACCATACGTGCAGGCTGCTAAAGTTTTGGGTATACCTTCATGGAGAATTATTTTTAGGCATGTTCTTCCTAACTCGATATATCCACTATTAGTTGTTGCTACATTAGATATAGGTGGCGTAATGCTGACTGCTGCCGGATTAAGTTTTATAGGATTAGGTCCTTCACCATTCGAACCTGAATGGGGGCAGCTTGCTGCTAGAGGTTCAAGCTATATTTTCCAGGCACCTTGGGAAGTTTTATTTCCCGGGTTAGCAATCCTTTTTGCGAGTTTAGGTTTCAATTTAGTTGGTGATGGACTTAGAGATGTGCTGGATCCAAGACTTAGGAGGTGACTTTTTTGGAAAGGTTATTAGAAGTAAAAGATTTAGTAGTCCGATTTCGTACGTATAGAGGTATCGTGAAAGCATTAAACGGTGTAACGTTTGATGTCAATAAAGGTGAGGTTGTTGGTTTAGCTGGAGAAACCGGAAGTGGTAAAACAGTTACAGGATTTACTATTATGAGACTTTTACCCCCTAATACTATTGTGGCAAATGGTAGTATTTTATTTAATGGTACAGATCTTTTAAAATTAGATTCTAAAGAAATGTCTAAAATAAGAGGTAAAAAAATTACAGCTATTTTTCAGGATCCTCATACGTATCTTAATCCAGTTTTTCGCATCGGTGATCAGTTTGTTGATGTATTAACGCATCATATGAAAAATGAGGATAAAAATAGGCCAGAAATAAAAAGAGAAGTATGGTCACAGGCAATTGAAATGTTAAGAGAAGTTGGTATGCCAGCACCTGAAAATGTTATGAGAATGTATCCACATGAACTCAGTGGAGGTATGAAACAGAGAGTAATGATAGCCATGGCTTTTTCATTAAAACCAGAGTTAGTTATTGCGGATGAACCTACAACAGCTCTTGATGTGTCTATACAAGCGCAGGTGCTTGAAATCATGAAAGAAATACAGAAAAAATACAACACATCAGTAATATTTATCACACATGATTTAGGTGTTATTGCAGAAATAGCCAGAAGGGTTGCTATCATGTACGCAGGAAGAATAGTTGAATTTGGAAAAGTTGAAGATGTATTTAAAGAACCCTTACATCCATATACTAAAGGATTACTTTCCGCATTACCCAGAGTCGATAAGGATGTGAAGCCGCAAAGTATAAGCGGAACAGTTCCTGATTTGGTAAATCCCCCATCAGGATGTGCTTTTCACCCAAGGTGTAAATACGTTATGAACGTATGTAGAGAGGTCATACCAAGATTTATAGAAGTTCAGCCAGAACATTATGTAGCATGTCACTTATACACAGAGGGATATGAAAATGCCTGAAGTACTTAGAGTAAAGGGATTAGCAAAATATTTCCCTATATATAGTGGGATTATTCAGAGAATCGTTGGATATGTCTATGCTGTGGAAGATGCTACTTTCACAGTAAATAAAGGAGAGACATTAGGATTAGTTGGAGAGACTGGCTGTGGTAAAACAACTGTTGGAAAGCTTATAGTAAAATTAATAGAGCCTACTAAAGGAAAGATATTTTACAACAACAAAGAAGTAACTAAAATACATAAAAAAGAACTTAAGGAATATCGTAAAAAAGTCCAAATGGTATTTCAAGATCCTTATGCATCACTCAACCCTAGGATGATAATTAAAGATATGCTATTTGAAGTTATGAAGTATCATAATGTTCCTAAATCAATAATGTATGATCATGCCGTAAAACTCATGGAACGAGTAGGTTTAAGCGAAGAGCATCTTTATAGATATCCTCATGAGCTCAGCGGAGGACAACGCCAACGTGTAGTAATCGCAAGAGCTTTAACAGTCAATCCTGAATTTATAGTACTTGATGAACCAACAGCATCACTTGATGTATCGGTTCAAGCTCAAGTATTAGATCTTCTTAAAGAATTACAAGAAAAGCATGGTTACACGTACCTATTTATAACACATAATTTAGCAGTAGTACGTTACATGAGTACAAGAATAGCAGTAATGTATAGAGGAATGATAGTAGAACAAGCACCTACAAAAGTCTTATTTGAAGATCCTAAGCATCCATATACACAAGCATTACTTTCAAGCGTGCCTATACCAGATCCAACAATAAAAAGAAATAGAATAATATTAAAAGGAGAACCACCAAATCCCACAACTCTAATAAATGGATGCCCATTCGCCCACAGATGCCCCTATGTATTTGATAAATGCTTTAAAGAAACCCCTCCGCTAGTGAAAATCAATAATGATGATGAGGTGAGATGTTGGCTTCTAGAGAAAAAATAGATAAAAAAGATGCTATAGCATTTGCTATAGCATTTATCGAAACTAAACTACTCCCTATTATAATATTCCTGGTAGTGCTAATTATAATATCAATAATTCTTCAGACATTAACTGGCCACCAACCATACCGATCTGTACCATAAACTTAGATTAAGAGAGGTCGCTGATTTTTTATTCATAACCTGATAAATAAGTTTATTCGGTATCAATATAATAGTATAATTTATTTAGTTATAAATATTAATAATACTAATGTATTTTTGTTTTTTAGAATAATTATCATCTTAAAGATTAAAAATAACTAAATCAATACTTTTATCATTTAATGAAACTAAATCTTAGTTAACCAATTTATCAATAACAACAATATTTTAGCAAATAAATTAAATAAATGTATTTAGTAAAATGCTTTGTTGCATAATTCTCACATGTGAGGATCTGTGCATAAGAGACTTACCCCTACCACTACACGCTCCCTAAGCG
>JBMFIF010000078.1:0-6501 GCA_049976445.1 Thermoprotei archaeon
AATCCCCATAAACCTTCCTCAAACAGTGACTTTACATGTGGATGTAAAAAATCTAGAACATTTACTATAGCTCCACAAGAAATTTTTTGTTCCATTTCACTTTATATTTGTATTTATAGATTATTTAAATCTTTTTTAACAGTTGTTTTATTGCATGTCTGTACGATGATTGTAAAAATTCAGAAAATTTCTTTAAGCACATTTTGTTAAGATCAGGTATTAATGGGTTAAAGAAGTTTAAATTTTTCCAGAAAAATAATGCATCAGAAAATGTGTTATTTATTTCTCAAGATTTTGCAGATTTATCAGACACTTTTGGAGCAACGCTCATGTGAAGGATTTCTATAGATGTTTTATA
Source organism: Thermoprotei archaeon (assembly GCA_049976445.1). Classification (GTDB taxonomy): domain Archaea; phylum Thermoproteota; class Thermoprotei; order Gearchaeales; family WAQG01; genus JAVZOV01. The sequence goes on from JBMFIF010000078.1 coordinate 359, forward strand.
AAAATTTAAATAGATATTGCTTCATAATTATGCATGTATGATTGTAAAGAATATACCTGATAAAAGGATTGAAGATTATAAAGACATTGCTCCTGATGATGTAGAAAAAATCCATGGATTTGCAGAATCACTTAAAGGATATTCTGTGACGCATGTAAATTCGACATCGTTTGGAGGAGGAGTCGCAGAGATCTTGAATACTTTGGTACCTCTTATGAATAGTATTGGTTTAAATACTATTTGGGAAGTTATTGAAGCTCCGCAGGAATTTTTTAATGTCACAAAGAAATTACATAATTCATTACAAGGCGCAGAAGTAAGTATTAGTGAGGAGGAAAAAGAATTGTATCTTAGTGTAAATAAGCATAATGCTCTTGAGGTACTTAATCTTAATGGAGATATTATTTTTGTTCATGATCCCCAACCATTAGGTATAAGGGTTTTTCTAAGTGATAATAAAAAGTGGATTTGGAGATGTCACATAGATTTGAGTAATCCTTATAAACATGCATGGAAGTTTATATCAAAATTCCTAAAAGATTATGATGTATCAATATATCATATGAAAGAATATGTACATCCAGATGTTCCAACACCTAAAGTATATGTGATACCTCCATCTATAGATCCTTTAAGTGAGAAGAACCGTGATATGAGTTGGAGCGAAGTTGAGAAAATCTTAAAAAGATATGATATTGATATAGAAAAACCAATAATTACAATGGTTGCAAGATTTGATCCTTGGAAAGATCCCACAGGAGCTATTGATATTTACAGAATAGTTAGGTCAAAAATTCCTAATGTACAACTTCTTATGGTGGCTAGTATGGCTTATGATGATCCAGAGGGATGGATTTATTTTGAAAAGACTCTCAGGTATGCAGGAAATGATTCCAATATACATTTTCTTACAAATCTCGTTGGTGTTGGTGCTCGTGAAGTGAACGCATTCCAAAGAGCTGCAACTGTTATACTTCAACCGTCTATTCGCGAAGGATTTGGGCTTGCCGTAAGTGAGGGTATGTGGAAGAAAAAACCGGTTGTTGCGCGACCTTCTGGTGGAATAAAGATTCAAGTTATTGATGGCATGACAGGATATCTTTTTAAAGATATTAATGAGGGCGCGGATAAAATAATCTATCTTATTAAGCATCAAGAAATCAGAGAAATTCTCGGCTCAAATGCATATAATCATGTTAAGAAAAACTTTCTTGTGACAAGCCACTTAAAGAGATATCTCAACATGTTAAATGAATTGTTAGTTAATTAAGGAATAAATCGTGAAATTTGAATCATTGAAAGGCAGATATATATCTTTGTTTATCTAACACTAATTAGGTGAAAAATAATAATGTTAAAGTTGTCCTCTGATATATTTAAAGATGTTTATAAGATTGATTCTGATGGTATTATAAAGTTCAAAGTTTTTTTAGCTGGTGAATGGGTTGAGAGTAATAGATGGTTTAATGTAAAATCACCTATTGATTTAAGTATTATATCTAAAGTTTCAATACCTGAAACAGCTGATATAGATCGCTCTCTTGAAATTCTTTACAAGTATGGTAGATGGGATATAAGAAATATGCCTGGTTATAAGAGGTTAAATGTTCTTTACAGGACTGCTGAACTTCTTGAAAAATACTCAGAAGATTTAGTTAATGCACTAGTAATTAATGCTGGGAAGACTGTTCAAAGTGCTAAGGCAGAGGTTGCTGCATCTATAGATAGATTAAAGCATTCGGAACTTGATTTGAGAAAAGTTGCAGGCGATTATATACCTGGTGATTGGAGTGATGAGACTACAGAAACAGAAGGAATTGTTAGAAGAGAGCCTGTTGGTGTAGTTTTAGCGATAACACCTTTTAATTATCCTCTCTTTGATACTATTAATAAGCTTTCTTACTCAATACTAGTAGGAAATGCTTTTGCTGTTAAACCTGCTTCAGCTGATCCAATACCAACAATTCTTTTATTTAGAATTTTAGAATTAGCTGGAATTCCTAAAAGGGCATTAGCGCTTCTCACAATTCCTGGGAGTGAAATGAATAGAATCATTTCAGATATAAGAATATCAGCAATAAGTCTCACAGGGAGTTCAGAAACAGGCATAAGAGTATTAAAATCAGCTGGAATCAAACAATTTATAATGGAACTGGGTGGTGGAGATCCTGCTATTGTGCTTTCAGATGCAGATCTTAAATGGGCAGCTCAAAGAATTGCTAAAGGAATATATAGTTATACTGGTCAAAGATGTGATGCTATAAAAATCATTCTAGCCGAAAACCCAATCTATGAGGAACTTAAACAACTACTTACTGATGAACTTAAAAATGTCAAAGTAGGAGATCCTAGAGAAAATGTCGATATGGGACCATTAATAGATACTGAAACCGTTGATGAAATGATGAAAGCGATTGAAGATGCTGTTTCAAAAGGTGGTAAGATATTAGCAGGTGGTAAACGATTAGGGCCTACATACGTTGAACCAACACTCATAGAAGCTCCTAGAGATACAATTGAGGACATGGTACTCTTTAAAAAGGAAATATTTGCCCCAATTGCATTAATGACTAGTGTAAAAAGCTTTGAAGAAGCTGCGGAATTAAGTAATAAAAGAATCTATGGACTCGATGCATCAATATTTGGAAAAGATCTAGTAAAAATAAGATATTTAATTAGACATCTTGAAGTAGGAGCAATATATATTAATGATTATCCAAGACACGGTATAGGATATTATCCATTTGGAGGACGAAAAATTTCTGGAATAGGAAGAGAAGGAATAGGATACTCAATAGAATACACTACAGCCTATAAAACAATAGTCTACAATTATAAAGGAAAAGGGATTTGGGAATACCTATAATACTTTATGTATCAACGAAGCAGGAATTTGTTGTTTTAGGAATACTTCCTTTTAGAGTATTTATTCATACTTAGGATAATCATCATAACATTAATTAAGTATTACAAAAACATTACCCTTCAGGGCAGGATAGTCATAAGCTGAAAGTTTAATATTTCAGAGTGAGAGTGAAACGTTAAAGGTTTTTGTGCTTTATGAGCTTATGGAATTGTTTTAGAATTTTCACTTGTTCTTGCATACTAATACTTCCTGGACGTTTATCTCTTACATAATTTATAGCTTCTTCGTCGTTCATACCCTGCGAAATTAAGTAACAAGCTATTATAGTTCCTGTTCGTCCTAGGCCACCTTTGCAGTGAACTAGAACTGGCATCTTTTCTTTTATTTTTTCGTCTATCCATTTTATTGCTTGTATGCATGTTTCTAGTGTAGGTGCTGTGAAATCAGGAATCGGTATTGTAACAAATTCAAAATGTCTTTTTTCTAATTCTTTTAAATAATTGCTCATACCACCTAAGTGTCTTGCTTCGTTTGGCTCAATCAAAACCATGACTGCCTTTATACCCATCGCTGCCCATTTATCAAGATCATTAATGTTTTCAGGTATACTACTTGCTGCTAATTTCTTATTAATAATCCATGTGACGTCTACCATAATATTCTAACAATTTCTTTAAAAAACTAAGTATTAAACTTAAAGAACCTGTGAAGTGATTAATTATTAAAAACAAACTTAAAACATTTTGAATTTAGATATTATGTTATGACGCTTAAAAGCTTTTGGTTCCTAAAATCCTTTTATCAATTAGATAGAAGTTATGAAATTTAGTGGTTTAATTTTCATAACGAATGATTATTTACTAATTCTTGGCTTATAGTCTCCTTGAGATGTTTTATGAAGAATTAAAGAGGTTCGTAATTTAGTTTTTAATGTTAAATCTTGGTTATGCAAAAGAGAATTATTTTTTTAATTTAACATTATAAGTTAATTTTTAAATAAAAATTAATAGATAATATTATGTTTCAATTGTTTTTTAATGTTTTCTAGGTCTGTAATTCTTTTTATTCTTCGTTTTGTTGCATCTTCACATGCGCGTTTTTCATCTTCAGTCTGTGGCTGATATTTAGGTAGGGGTGATGGATTTCCATGTTCATTGAGGTGAACAAATACCATGTACGCTGTACCCACGTGTCTGATGTAGTTATGAATTATTGATTCTGTTATTATTTTTACTTTAATTTCCATTGAAGTATTCCAAATGCAAGTAATGCCGGCTTCTAATGTAAGAACATCACCAATCCTTATTGGTGAATAAAATTCCATATTATCAAGAGAACCAGTTACAACAATACCTTTAGCAAATTTTGTAGCTAAGATGCCTGCTATTTCATCAATATACATGAAAAGTTTTCCTACGAACATTAAATTACCTTGTAATGCATCTTCAGGCATAACGGCACGTATTGATTTTAGTTTCCATGTTAAATCACCTATATTACTAATATTTAGTGCCTGCTCTTTTCTATTTAGAATTCTTGGTATTCTAGCATTTCTTCTTGCAATAGCTCTTTCGTAGATTTCGCGTTCGTCATCAGATGGCTCTAATGAAACCGGTACTGGACGTGGATTTCCATCAGGATCTACAGCTACGAATGCCATGTAAGCTCTTGTGGCAGGCATACGTATTCCTTTTATATGATCTTCGATGTCAACATCAACACTAACCTCCATCGAGCTTTTTCCAATATACTCTACACGTCCAGTAATGATAACTGTATGTCCTACTTTAACAGGGTTTAAGAAGTATATGCTATCCATTGAAGCTAACACTGCAAATCCTCTTGCAGCTTTTGATGCCGCTAATGTTCCAGCCATAGTTATCCAATACATCATTCTACCACCATAAAGATTGCCAAGTGGATTAGCATATTCAGGGAACACATACTGTGTAACGACAACTTCTGTTTCTTTGATACTGACCATACTTCACCACAAAAGAAATAAAAAAGATGTATAATTAATTTACCGAAAATACTTATGATTATTAAAGAATAATATAGTATTTCACTACTAGCACTTTAGAGAAGGTTCATTATTCTCTAAATCTTATGTAATAAACTTCTATAAAAAGTATGATTACAATCTTTTAAACATTGTTATTAAAATATCCAACAATGTTTCTTTATCTAAATCTTTCCATATATTTAAGAAAAATTTTACTGAAGATGATAGTGTATGTTGCTGATTATAATTGTTTTCTCTAGCAATGCTAAGAAGAGGCCATATTATTGAATCAATGTGAAGAGGAGGAATTTGTGATGTGTGCGCTACTATATTCCATGCCTCTTGCGCATTCTTATAATTTCTCATGATAATTTCTGCAATTTCATTTAATGATTTTTTCTCATGGTCAGTATCGATTATGTTAGTAATATAACTCATTGTTGCAATTCTAAAGTCAATTGGTATTGGTATGTTCATCGGAAGAGGGATAACTACTCCGGTAGACGCCCTGAATCCGTAATATAACATTTTAATAGAAAAAACTATAGTTTTTGAATTGGCATCAGTATTCATATTCATAGCTAAATGAAATCTTAACATGTTTAGATCATTAATGTAATAATTAAAATTTTCTTTTAATTTCATCAAGAATCCAGAATCTCTTAAAATCTTAAGACGCTGATACTTTTTTTCTATGAAGAGTTTATTTCCATTGGAGTTCTTCATAAAGTCTAGCATTATTTCTGGTAGTGAATATAGATCCTTTGGTGGATTACGAACAAAATATTTTGCAAACTCCATCCAGTAATCCTCACCTCTTGATAAGAGTTTATAGCTAACAAGTGCATTTGCTAACGATAGAATACTAACTAACTCTACATCACTTATTTTTGATAACAATTTTATAGCTATAAATTGTGGATCATACTCTTCTAATATTAAAACGCGTTTTAATCCGATCAATCCAAGTTTTTTACCCAACTTAACAGCATTTTCACTATTAATCCTTACTAACATACATAATCATTATACAAAACTATTAAATATTCTTTAAGTAATTAAAAGATTCATTATTCCAAAATTGTTCATGGCAAAACTTGATAAAGATCTTCAAAAATTTGAACAAAATATTTATGCAATAAATTAAAATTTAGGAGATCTCAGCATTGATTTTTCTTTTCATCTTTTATTCATAGAGACTGTCCACATAAGACATCACCTCCAATTCACATACCAATAAGTGAAGAGGTTCACGAAAAGCTCAACACTCCT
>JBMFIF010000079.1:0-6477 GCA_049976445.1 Thermoprotei archaeon
ACGTCGTTAAGCTCACGGAATTCCATAGATAAAGGATAGAGAGTAAGGCTTAAATATTTTGAAACCATCTCAAAAATAAAACAGTTTCTAAACCCTCTCTAGCAACAGTTGTTAATGAAAGTATCATTATACCTATTAAATAATTCCGACTAATAAAAACCTGTAATCGTTCTTCCAGTTCACCACGAATCTTCCTAGCATTCTTAGCCATCCATATTATCATAAAAGTAAGCACAGGAACAGCAATAAAACCAGCAACCACTTCAAAAAGATCAGCCCCAACATCACTAAGCTCACTATACACAAAAGATATAAGACTACCTAATATAATAGAGAGAAGAATCGCTAAACCTATTCCTGAATACACATACTTACTCAAATTACGCCTATTGATTCTATCAAGATATGTAAGAATAATAAGACTAACAAGTCCAGCTTCAAGACTCTCTCTAAAAACTATAACAGCAACACCAATCCAATCGAAGCTTATATCAAACATGTAATACACACCTACTTTTAATACTAGATTCTATTATATATATTTTTGGTTAAAAACTATTACTAATCATTTCACTTTCTATATTACTACATTTGATATCACGAATCATAATTTAGCATTTCTCATTATAACATATGTTATAATGAACTAAAAAGTTAAGAAATTTATCAGCTTTTAATATGCCTAAAACAATGCTTTGTTGCATAATTCTGACTTGTTTTTGATGTGCTTTTTATGTTGAGGATTCTTGTGTGTTGATAATTTGATGATGTTTTCCCACAGTTTTAATGAGCACTCTTAACTAGCATACATCAAATTACATCAATAAGCAGATTGGGAGGAACATGTGAAACGTCTCACAAAACTATGCACGAATTATGCAACAAAGCATAAAACAATAATTCATCATTTTTTACTACTTTTGGAAAAAACAAGAATCCAAAGATTCCACTAAGAACTTTGCTAAAAATAGTAAATACCAAAAGAAATAGATCAATTTTTATCAAGAAATGTTATGGAACATATTCCTATGAAATATTTAAATTTTCAAACTTGTTTCTTTAACATGAGAAATTATGAGAAAAATTTTCATAATACTTTCATTAATAATAATTGTTTTGGTCATGTCCGCTTCTATCTTTTTTAACTTTGATCAATCACAATATAGCTTAAGAGGTAATCAAATATATAATCCACCTAAGCAAGCCGTCGATTTTAGACTTGTAGATCAGAATGGTTCAGTAATTAATCTTTCGGATTTTAAGGGAAAAGTTATTGTCCTTACGTTTATTTATACACATTGCCCAGACATATGTCCTGTAATAGTTAAACATCTTGTTGACGCTTATGATAAATTAATACAAATGGGATTAAAAGATCAAGTAGTAATTGTGTTTGTTTCTGTGGATCCATATGGTGATAACGTAACTGCAATGAAAGAATATTCTGAACGTTTTAATGCATCAAGCTTATATTTTCTTACTAACAACACCGCAGGTTTATTGACGAGTTCACCCTCAAATCTTACTGATTTACGATTAGTGTGGAATTCATACAATATATACGTTCAAATTAATAAAACCTCAATCGAAGAAGGATGGTATGAAGTTGATCACACCACAGTTGTATATATAATAGATAAGAATTTTAGATTACGCGCTGCACTTTTTGGTGTTCCTCCATTATGGAGTACTGATGATGTAGTTTATGATGTAAATATTTTAATCAAATTGTAATCGGGGATTCCTAATGAACAAAAACATAAGATTTTCTTCATTATTTGCATTAAATAAAGTTGTTATATTATTGATCTTTTTCTGGATTTTCTATACATTATCTCATGGAGCGTATGAGAGTCTTCCTTATGCACTGAAGTCATTAACTCCAGAGGATATGATATTCTTAGGCTTTTTAGTTATATGTAGCGAAATAGGAATCGCAATAAGTTCTGTAATGTTGATAATTAATGTTTTTAAACGTTATTACAAGAGGCAAATGAGAAGATTCATGATAATAGTAGTAATCATAGCAATTATGTTGTTTTTCGTTTATTATACCAGTACTAGCGTGCACTCAGATGAAAGTAAAGCTAAAATTATTATAAACACTACACTACCTTATGTATGTGGTTCCGAACGTTTTCAACCAACTATTATTAGAGTTATAATAGGCGTTAATAGCACTATAACATGAAAAAATATCTCACCATTTACCCAGAGTATAATTTCTATGAACGGTTCTTTCAGCTCAGGACCAATACCGCCAGGTGGCAAATGGACCTACACATTCACAAAACCTGGAATTTATAAATATCGTAATGGTTTTTATCCATGGAGCCAAGGTATCGTAATCGTAGATGAGACACAATGATAAAAATTTCCATTAGGATAAAAAATATTTTTACAAGTAATTATATAATTTTGATAAAACATAGTGATAAATCATGAACATGAGTTCTGTTTTTAAAGCATTACGTATCGTTTTCTCAAAGACTAGATATCGTGCATTATTTATTATAATATTGTTTTTTATAATAACCATTAATATACTAATGTTGATAGGCTTGCAATGGATATTAGGTGGTGCAACGCAAATTAACGTTGGATTTTTTTCAAAACCACCCAATTCTAATGTAAATGAGACAGTAATAATGTGGGTTGAATCGAATTATAGGAGCCCTACGTTATTCTGGGCCGTTTATCTCACACCAGAACTTTTTATAACGATTTTACTATCATCTATAATTATTTCTTTATTATTTTCAGAAATACTATATTTATCAAGAGAAATGCAGGGTAAGTTTAAGGTTAGGAAGAAAAGTCTAGCAACTTCTGCTACATCGATCGCAACAGTAATAGGGATTACATCAATAACATCCACTACCCTATCTTGCCCAGCATGCGGTGCAACAATCTCTGCAACCTTAATAGCCATATTAGTGTCAACGATATCCGGTTCAACATTAGGCATATCTTCTATATTTACACAAATCGCGTTCTATGCTTTCTGGATAGGAATCATACTTAATCTAATAATGCTCTATATAACATCAAATAATCTCTTAAAAATAGCACCGATCTTTTACATCGATAAAAAATAATAACAAAACTCTATATTTAAAATTTGTCTTCAAATTGACGGACCTGACAACTTAAGGTGGTATCTTTAAATATCTCATACATAAGTTTTATGCATTAAGCTATCACGTCCAAATTGACAGTATTTTAAAGGGAAGAATCTATGTTTGGAAATACTTCCATTTCTTCTAATTTATGATGTTCTTCAAGGATTATTTTAAGATGAGTAATAATTTCTTTAAAACTTTTTTGATTATTTGCACTCAGTGCTAGTTCAAGTTTATCGAGATGCTCTAAGATATCTAAATGTTGTTGCATAATGTGGCTCAAGAGACTATGATCAACTAGATTTCTGTTTGCAATTTCTGGAAAAAGGACAGATTCTTCATCGATAATATGATTAGATAACTTACTCCTAAACTCATTTAAGAGACTAGATAAGTAGTTTATATCAAATGTATTAATTGAATTCTCTATAGATTTTAAATCGGATGCTAATGATCGATGTTCATAAATTAATTTCATAGTAAGATCATACAACATGTTAATCATCAGATATAACAAATAGGACTTATTTAAATATTACTAAATTCCTATGTTCCTCTATGATTTTTTAGATAATAACATTGATAGAACTCCCATAAAGAAAGACATAATATAAAAATTAATGATTGCATTATGTTACTATAATCTATAACGTTCCTGACATGAATATCATTTAAGATGTAAATAGTGAACTTTAATCATTAAAAATACCCAGATATCTATTATTAATATTCCATATGCTTCCATCATTGCTACTGAAGGCCATCTTATTATAACAGTTGTGATTGGTCCAATAATGCTTAGCATAATTGATATAATGCCATAATATTTTATTTTCTCTAGGACTAGTCCTAGGCCATAAGTTAAGATTGCAAGATCCATTTGTATAAAAAACCATGTAGAAACAAATACATGAGGCCGCGTGCCTGCATGATATATGCCTATTAATGATAAGAACATTCCTGCGATAAAGATAAAGCTACCACCAACAATTTCTAGCTTATTTAAAGAATCTAAAATTAAATATAATGAATACATTATAACAAAAATTGCCGTAACTATTAAACCATAGTTATAAATCCATGGATTTGTAGCTCTAGGGCCTCCTAGATCACTAAAAGCATTTGCATTAAACGCAAACCATGAATTGTAATATACTGACACGCCAATCGTTATCCATGCAAGAATAGCAGCTATTGGTCCTGAAAACCTTAATAACGTATTAAATGATTGTTTCATAAATCTTTCTAAATCTCTTAATAATATCCATTATAAATTTTTAACTAAGTAATCCTAATAATATGAATGAGAAGCGTGCCCAGTAATAAAAGATTATTAATACTAGTCAAGAACGATAATTTTTCACCTTCTGACAGAAAAGTGTTAATTGATAATTTACGACAAGAGTTTAGTAATTTTTTCAGAATAAATGATCTACGAATTGCCTCAAAACACGTTGAAATAGATATCATATGCGATGATATTATGAAAGCTAAGAAGATAGAAAAATTTAATCCCATATTATTAATTCGAGATCTATCATCATATGATGAAGTTACGGACGTTTTTCAAAAAGCACGAGAACTCTTTAATTCAGAACGATTCTGGGAATTCCATGAACTTTTAGAGGAAGTATGGAGAAAAAAGAATGGTGATGAGAAGCGTCTATTACATGGATTAATACTAATAGCAGCATCATTAGTACACATGCAACGGAATAATACTCTCGTCAGTATTCGCATAATGAGGAGAGCACTTGATGAGCTTAAACCATTCGATATTTCATATAACGGAATCGACATTTCATCTGTTAAATCAAAGATCACTTTAATGCTTCAAGAAAATAAAATTCAATTATTTAAAATTTAAGTTAATGTTGATTAACCATTATTATGATTGTGAATGTTTATATAATTGCATGTAATTATTAAGTGTTGACCATGGAGATTAAAGTTGTGAGATTAAATGAAATTAGGGAAGAAGAACTTAATCCATCATTATTTAGAAAAATGGTTGTAGGTGAAAAAACGATGTTTGTTCAATTTATTCTAAAGAAAGGTCTTCATATTCCGCTTCATAAACATGAATCCGAGCAGATATCTTACGTAATTAAGGGGAAATTAAAATTTAGCATAAATGGAAAAGAATACACAATAAAAGATAATGAGCTCATTATAATACCATCAAATGTGCCTCATGAAGTATGGGCTGAGGAAGATACTATCGATATAGATTTGTTTGTACCGCCAAGAGAAGATTGGTTAAAAGGCAGCGATTCATATCTTAGAATACAAAGATAAAAAGGTGGTTAGAAAACACTTTTAAGAAGACCACCATCTATAGGTATGCTGGCTCCATTTATGTATGTGGCTAGATTAGATGCTAAGAAGAGTATAACATTAGCATACTCTTCAGGTGATCCTAAACGCCCTAATGGTATATCTTTAGACATTTCTTTTATTACATCATTAATATCCTTATTTTCTTTTTTGGCTCTATTCATTGCTAATTCTTTGACTCTATCAGTCAATATTAAACCTGGTAATACTGAATTCACTAGGATACCTTTCCTACCTAACTCTTTTGATAATGTTCGAACTAATCCTGCTATACTAATCCTCACAACATCACTCAGTACTAGATCTTCTATAGGCTCTTTTATCGCAGTCGATGCAGAAAATATTATTCTACCACCCTGTGTCATAAGTTCAGCAGCATGTCTTGCACATCTTACTGCACTAAGCATAAGAAGCTCTGAAGCCCGCACCCAATCATCATCACTTAGATCCATAAATCTACCAGGTCTTGGACCACCAGTAACGTAAATTAACACGTCTAGTCCATTAAAAATTTTCTTAACTTCACTAAATAAATTATCTATTTCATCCTTTTTTGTTAAATCAGCCTTAACCATGTAAACTTCACCTAAAGATTTTAAGGATTCATAAGCTTTTTTAAGATTTTCACTATTAGAAGAACTTACTATTACTCTAGCACCATTTATTAAAAAAGCTCTTGCAGATGCATATCCTAAGCCTTTCGATGCAGCAGTAACTAAGACTCTCTTACCATTTAATCCCAGATCCATTTCTAATCACACTATATTCGTTCCAGACAGTTATAAATATTTGTGTACATAGGTTTCGAAAAGAAAGCTTACAGTTTTAACCATAAATTGTTGATATAAATGTGTTCTAGAAGGTTTTTCATTGGATAAGTTGCCTATAAAAAGAGATTAAAAATCATATTAACAGTTTTTCATGATATAGTTTTTTGGTTATTATAGTTGTTCGATAATCTGTTTGCCTGTTAGTAAAGTTTATTTTGTGTTACACACACTATACCATATGCCAAGAA
>JBMFIF010000080.1:0-6346 GCA_049976445.1 Thermoprotei archaeon
TAGGAGGCGGATTACATTAGTCCTTTTGTTTGAGTATTTAACTTCGTGGATGCCTTCCCCTGGTATTGCGGGAGTGATGGTCGGCTCCCGCTCCTCATCCTTATTTAGTTGACCAGGGGAGGGCATCTCAAGAGGTAATCTTCTTTCTAATTTAAAAACTTTACCCCGCCTTGAAAGGCGAGGTTTGATTGGCTTTTATCAAAGATAAATACCTGTTTGATAATTCTTTAACTTCAAAACTGTATGAGACTGAAAGTTATTTTTCTTAAGCTCAATATTTAATAGGATGCAAAAATAAATTTAAGTCAGGTGTTATGAGTGATTACGATAGGTAATGAATTAGGAATTCTTGACATTGTTAATGTATCTCGAAAATTAGAAAAAGTTTCATTGAGTGATGACTCACGAGATAAGATTAGAAGATCCAGAAAGATTCTTGAGAAACTCATATCATCTAACGTAAAAATCTATGGTGTAAACACAGGACTTGGTGAATTATACAATGTTTCTGTAAAACCTGATGATATTGTTGATGAATCCGTTAACCTGCTAGCTGAACATGCAATGGGCATTGGCGAACCAGCACCAAAAGATTGGATCAGAGCCACAATGTTAATTCGTGCACACCAACTCTCCTTAGGATATAGCGGAGTTAGAGAAATTGTAGTTGATCAATTATTAGAATTTCTTAATAAGAATGTAACACCAATCGTTCCCAAATATGGTAGTGTAGGGGCCAGCGGAGATCTTGCACCATTATCCCATATAGCACTAGCATTAGTTGGCAAAGGTTATGTCCAAATTGATAACATAATAACAACTTCAGAAGAAGCCTTAAAAAAATTGGGAATGGAACCATTAAAACTCAGTCACAAAGAAGCAATATCTTTAATAAACGGAACAAGTTACAGCGCAGGAGTAGCAATATTAGGCTTGCACGATTCTTTAGAATTAATTAAGGCGTTCATGGCAATATTCACCTTAATATTAGATTCCATAAATGCAAACATATCACCATGCACAACAATCGTAAATTCAATAAAAAAACATAGTGGACAACTAATAATAGCAAAAACTATAAACGAAATACTAAAAGACAAAGAAACAAGCACAATTAATCGTATTCAAGATCCATATTCAATAAGATGCATACCACAAATAGTTGGACCTATTTTAGATTCTTTACTATGGAGCATAAATAACGTCATAAATGAGATCAACTCAGCTAGCGATAACCCAGTAATCATTAATGATAATTCCTATAGTTCATGCCATTTTCATGGAGAGTATATAGCATTATCAACAGATTTAGCTAACGAATCAATGACCATACTAGGCAACCTAATTGAAAGACTCATAACACAACTACTTAGAGCCGAAATAAATAAGATTAGTAATTATCTCATCAAAGGTCCATCGAGCGTTGGTTACATGATCACACAGTACACCGCCGCATCTTTAACTAGCAAACTTAGAGAACTATCAACACCATCAACAATACATAACATACCAACAAGCGGATTCCAAGAAGACATAAATTCCATGAGCGCCAATTCTGCAATAAAACTTCATGAAATAAACCTAATAATTAACCAATTAATCTCAATACTAGCACTACTCACGTATTTAATATCAAAAGACAAAAAACTAACACCACAAACACAAAAAATATATGAAATCATAAAAAATCCCGTCGAAAATACATACATTTTTCAAGATACAATCAAAAAACTAAGTAGCATAATAAATGAATTAGCAAAAATAATACAAATAAAAATACCAAATGGATTATCACAAAACATCAACTTGTTAGAATGAAACTAAGAGAAAAAATATCTGGATTATTAAAGTAATAATATGTGAGGCGGACCATTTATGTTGAAAACTAAATTATTACGAAAATATAGAATTACCGATCTCATAAATGAGGGTTATTATAATCCTCAGACAAAGACTGTAAAGGTCATTAAAGGTTCTGAACTTCATACAAAAAATTGGCAGATTGAAGGCGCATTGCGCATGCTTTTTAACGTTCTTGATCCTGATGTCGCAAAAGATCCTAAAAATTTAATTGTTTATGGAGGCACAGGTAAAGCAGCTAGAAGCTGGGAAGACTTTGAGGCAATAGTGGAAGCCCTCCTCAATCTAAAGGAAGATGAGACACTTTTGATACAAAGCGGAAGAGCCGTCGGCATCTTTAAGACACATAAGTATGCCCCGCGAGTTTTAATGGCCAATGCATTACTAGTTCCAAAATGGGCTACCTGGGAATACTTTAGAGAATTAGAGACAAAAGGTCTCACAATGTTCGGACAGATGACAGCTGGTAGCTGGAATTATATAGGAACACAAGGTATATTACAAGGAACCTATGAAACGTTCGCTGCAGTAGCCAGAACACACTTTAATGGGAGCTTAGAAGGTCGCCTTGTTCTTACAGCTGGCCTAGGTGAAATGGGCGGGGCTCAACCATTAGCAGTAACGATGAATGGAGGAGTATTGCTTGCTGTTGAAGTCGACAAAAGAATGATAGAGAGAAGAATCAGACTCGGGCAATTAGATACATGGACTGATAATTTAGAGAGCGCAATAGATATGGCGTTAAAAGCTAAAGAAAGAAAAGAACCCAAAAGTATTGCAATACTAGGAAACGCAGCAGAAATTTATCCTGAATTAGTAAAGATGAACATTATCCCAGATGTTGTCACAGATCAAACACCAGCACACGACCCATTAAGTTATATACCATTGGGAGTAAGCGTAGAGGATGCTATGGAACTCAGATCCAAGAATCCTAAAGAATATGAGAGAAAAGCGATGGAAAGCATGAAGATACAAGTAGGAGCGATCGTTGAGATGATGAAAAGAGGAGCAATAGCATTTGAGTATGGTAATAATATCAGAAAAATGGCATACGATGCTGGTTTTAAAGATGCGTTCGCATACCCTGGCTTCATACCAGCTTATATAAGACCTATGTTCGAAGAAGGACGAGGTCCTTTCAGATGGACATCATTAGTAGGTGATCCAAATGACATTCACAAAATAGATGATATGATAATCAATGAGTTTAATTATAATAAAGAGCTTGTAAGGTGGATAGAGAAAGCAAGAAAATACATAAAATTCCAAGGCTTACCTGCCAGAGTTTGTTGGTTAGGTTATGGAGAAAGATCAAAATTTGGACAAATCGTAAATGCAATGGTTAGAAAAGGAGAATTATCAGGTCCTATTTGGGTTGGTAGAGATCATTTAGATTCTGGAAGTGTTGCATCACCTTTTAGAGAAACAGAAGGCATGAAAGATGGTAGTGATGCTGTAGCAGATTGGCCAATACTTAACGCACTTTTAAATGCCGTTGCCGGTGCAACATGGGTTGCTGTGCATCATGGTGGTGGTGTTGGAATAGGTTATAGCATACATGCAGGTTTGAGCGTAGTTTTAGATGGTAGCAGAGAAATGGATATCAGAGCTAAGAGAGTTTTTATCACCGATCCTGGATTAGGCATAGTTAGGCATGCTCTAGCGGGTTATGAGAAAGCAAAACAAATCGCTAAAGAAAGAAAAATAAAGATCCCTTATTTGGATTATAAGAAATAAACATAATAGCAAGAGCGTGAAAAAGATTGCCAGATAAAGCAGAGGTAGATTTAATAATACATGGAGCATCTCAAATAATTCAAGTCCCAAAACCTGTAAAAGGTTATGCTGATTATTCTAAGTTAGGTTGCATTGAAGATGCTGGAATAGCAATCAATGATGGTAAAATAATAGCTGTAGATCATTACGATATTATACTAAAAAATTATAAAGCGAAAAAGTATATTGACGCATCCGGATGCACCATCACGCCTGGTCTCATTGATCCTCATAATCATTTGATATATAGTGGTTCGCGAGAAGATGAATATGAAGAGATTTTACTGGGTACATCATATGAAGAAATTATGAAGAGAGGTGGTGGAATAAGACGAACGATTTATGAAACCTCCAGAACAAGTTTAGAAAATCTTTTAAAAATGACTATTTTGAAGCTTAATTATCTTTTGCTAAGTGGTGTGACTACTGTAGAGGCTAAGACTGGTTATGGAGCAACCATAAAGGATGATCTTGAACACCTCTCAATATTACTTCGTAGTAATAAACAACCGATTGATATTATACCAACAGTTTTAGCACACATAGTGCCATCTGACATTGAAAGAACTAAGTATATCGAAGAATTCATCACATACTTATTACCTCAAGCAAAACGTTTAGGAGCAAAATTTGTTGATGTATTTTGCGAACAGAATGCATTTAATGTTAATGAGACCAGAAAAATACTTGAAAGTGGAAAAGACATAGGTTTAGGATTAAGAGTGCATGCAGATGAATTTTCATGCATAGGTTGCAGTAGACTTGGAGTTGAATTAGAGGCTTCATCAATAGATCACCTAAATTATACTCCGGAAGAAATAATAGAACTGATAGCTAGGAAAGAAATTGTGGCTATACTATCACCTTTAACAGCATTATACATAGCTAAAAAAATACCAAATATTAATGCTCTATTAAAACATAAAGCAATAATAGCATTAGCGACAGATCATTCACCAGCGATAATGAACCTAGATATGATTGAAGTTATTAATTTAGCATCAAGCTACTTATCACTTCCCCCAGGAAATTTAATAGCAGGAGTAACTATAAATGCCGCCAAAAGCCTAGGAATCGAAAACCAAACAGGATCATTAAAACCAGGAACTAATGCCGATATGATTGTTTGGAGGATCCCAAACTATAGATGGTTTGGATATTTACGAATACGAAAACCAATACACACAGTCATCAAAGATGGAAAAATATTAGTTAGCAATGAATAATTAGGCAGTCCCATATACCATCTTATATAATATATAAGCTGCATTTCGAGCGCAAGAATCTCCTATATCAACAAGAGGAACAACCTCAACAATATCCCCCCCTACAAGCCTTTTTCCTTTAAAAACATGATTAATCACTTTAATTACATCCCATATATCTAAGCCACCCGGTGATGGGGAATTAACACCCATACATATTGATTGATCAAGGCTGTCCATATCCACACTTATATATAAATTCTTAACATCAGAAAAAACTTCATCAATCTTATCAAAAATAGTATCAAGCTTACTCATTCTGAACTCATCAGCTGTTATAAATTTCACACCTAGCTTTTTTGCCTCCTCAAACATGTATAAAGGATTAGAATGATATCTAATCCCAATAATCAGAGGTATAACCTTATCATTTAACTTTTCTAACAAACTTCTTAAGTATGTTCCTGAAGACCAACCTTCCGACAACTTTCTAAGATCAAAATGCGCATCAAAAACTAGTAAACCAATACGATCTAACCCAAAACCTTCCATTAACGACTCAACACTAACAGCAGTTAAACTATGATCACCACCTATTATAAAAATTGAAATGCAATTTTCACATAATTTCCGAATAGAATTCTTTAACCGTAAAGAAGAAGCCTCAAGGTCACCAGGAACCACATCAATATCTCCTGGATCACATACACGTTTATCGCTTAAAGGGTTCATGGAATAAAAATAATCTCTTATTTTAGAAGGTGCGTAACGAGAACCGGGACGCCCAGCAGTAGTCCAATCCCACGGATAACCTATAATACAAACACAATTCTTTTCACAAAATGAACGCACAATATCACTTATCCTCACATCTCTTGGATCCTTAATCATTCTGCTATCAGATTTCCTAAACAATGCAAATCACAACACTATTATATTATCAAATTAAATAAACATTAACACTAAATATGATATTTATGTTCGTGATGGTTCTTTGGAACGAAGATGAAATAGCAATAAATACAACAAGTATGCTTTATTGCATAATTTTGATGTGTTTTTGGTGTGCTTTTTATGTTGAGAATTCTTGTGTGTTGAGAGTTTGATGATATTTTTCATAGTTTTGATGAGCATTTTTAACTGTTCACATCAAGTTGCATCACAAAGTATCATCAAATTGGAGGAAGCACATTAAACGCATATAAAACCACGCACAAATTATGCAACAAAGCAGTGAAGAGATTTCATGAGAATGTTGAAAAGCTGAAGAAGGTGATAAGGGATGACATTTACCCACTAATATTTGCCTTCTATACCCAACAGCACAAGAAGAAGTAAAAACAAGAAAAATCACGCTCATAGCATCATATATGAAGTAAATGCGTTTGTTGTATAAGTTCGGATTTTTTAAAGTTTCTCTTTAGTTTTTGGAGACTGTCCACATAAGCTTTATGTGAGTTTGCGGTACTACTTGTGGTGAGGTGTCGGTGAATATCTTTGAA
>JBMFIF010000081.1:0-6333 GCA_049976445.1 Thermoprotei archaeon
AAGCACATCAAAAGTACATCAGAATTATGCAACAAAGCATGAAAAGCGAAAAGCTTAAATATTTTGAAACCATCTCAACGATAAAGAAAAAGAAGTAAGAATGCGAGCATTTTTTACTAAACTGAACAATATGAAATTGCCTGATCATTTTAACTGGGAATGGGAGATATTTGAGGGTATTCATACAAGAGAAAATGGGGAAAGAATAGGATTACATTGGATTGATTTAAATACGTGGGAGGAAAGAAAATATTCCTATAATGATTTATCCAATGAAGCTAATAAGCTCATTAATTATTTGAGGGGTAATGGATTGAATAAGGGGGATTCTCTTTATATGATGATGCCTCTCATACCTGAATTGTGGGTTACATTTTTGGCTGTTATAAAAGCTGGATTTGTTGGTGTTCCAATAGCTACAACGCTTACTTTAGTAGATTTAATCTACAGGTTTAATACGTATCCGCCAAAAGCTATAATAGCAGATGAACAGTCAGTGCAGTTAATAAATGAGGCTATGGAGAAGACTGGAGTAAAGCCTGTGGTTAAGCTAGTTATTGGAGAAAAAAGTAATTGGGAAAGTTATGAATCCATTAAGAATGAATTGCCTAAAGCGGAACCTGAAATGACAAAAAGTGACGACCCTATACTTTTATACTTTACGAGTGGAACGACAGGTATGCCAAAGAGAGTTATTCATACGGCAACGAGCTATCCTGTGGGGCACCTTACTACTGCTATGATAATAAATGTTCAACCTGGGGAGGTTCATAATAATTTAAGTGCTCCGGGATGGGCTAAGTATGCATGGAGTTCTTTCTTTGCACCATTCAATGTTGGAGCTACTGTGACGGGATTTTATTATTCAGGACGGCTTGAACCTGATAAATATCTTCATGCAATAGAGGAATTAAAAGTATCAACTTTTTGTGCTCCACCTACAGCATGGAGAGCTTTCTTAAAAGGTGACATGAAAAAATTCAATTTCGATTATCTTCATGATGTGGTTTCTGCAGGTGAACCTCTAGGAATGGGAGTTTATAAAAAAGTTTTAGAAGAAGTTAAACTGGAGGTAAGAGATTTTTATGGTCAAACGGAAACTACTGCAATGATAGGTAATCCTCCATGGTTTAAAGGTAATAAAATAAAACCAGGTTCCATGGGTATACCAACTTTCATGTATAATATGATACTGCTTGATGATAATGGGAATGAAATAACAAAGCCTGGAGAGATAGGTCATATAGCCGTTAAACTAACTCCTTGGAGAGCACTAGGCTTACTTAAAAGCTACATGGAAAAGGAAAAAAATGAAGAGGCATTCAGAGGTGGATATTACTTAACTGGTGATAAAGCATTCTTTGATGAGGAGGGATACTGGTGGTTTGTTGGTAGGGCTGATGATGTGATTAAAACTAGTGATTATAGAGTAGGACCAACAGAGATAGAAAGCATACTTATTCAACATCCTGCAATAGCAGAAATTGCTGTGGTAGCCAGCCCACATCCAGA
The DNA here is from genome assembly GCA_049976445.1 of Thermoprotei archaeon. Taxonomy (GTDB): domain Archaea; phylum Thermoproteota; class Thermoprotei; order Gearchaeales; family WAQG01; genus JAVZOV01. The sequence continues at coordinate 1,513 of JBMFIF010000081.1, forward strand.
AAAATATCAGGTGGTTAAAGCATTCATAGTACTAAAACCTGGATATGAACCATCAAGAGAATTAGCATTAGATATATTTAGACACGCAAAGAGGTCATTATCATATTATAAAGTACCCAGAATAATAGAATTCGTTAACGACCTTCCCAAAACAATAAGTGGTAAAATCCTGAGAAGAGAACTTCGAAAAATAGAGGAGGAGAAAAAAGCTAAAGGTATCAAAGAAATTAACGAGTATTTTTATGATGACTTTTCAGAACTTAAAAAATAAAACCTAATCTTTCTTTATATCATCCTGATATTCTACATAACCTAAAGACTTTGCTTTATAAAAATCTTCAAGAGCTTTTATAGGATTATCAGAATGTATAAGTATTATTTCAACATACTTAGATCTAATCTTCCCTAAGAACTCTGCAACAAAAGATCCATCATTAATGTAGGTCGCATTTAGAAATATTGATCTCACAGAGATCCCTAAATCCTGCACGGTATGTTTTATTAAATTAAGCACAATGTTCTTATCTTTATCCCACATGCTCAATAGCGATGATAAGGTTATATTGAGTTGTACCATGATTCCAAATAAATACAGATAAATCATTTACTCTCATTCTAAAACATTACCTAAAATATAAATAAACAAATCAATAAGAAAAATAATAAAAATTAAACAATCACACGATATTAAATGGTTATCAGTGCATGAATATTCATTCACCGTTCTCTTTAACACACAAATTCTAAAATCTAGTTGTTTATAACTTTTAAATAACTATCCATTATTTCTAACTACTTCCTCTAACGATAAAGTTAGCAGGAACATCATGATCATCAAAGCTAAATTTTTCCATATTTCTTCATACCTATCAGAGCTCTAATACGCTCTTAATTTAATTAACGATGTGTTTATTTTTCATAGAATGAAGTAATTATGAAGGGTTCAAAAAGGTTTCTCATATAAGTTGCTATAACTTTTCTTTCAGCTTTCCTCAATTCTTCTGAAAGCGTAGATGGGACAATGCCTAATTTTTTAGCCAGTTCATTAAAACTAATTGATCTTGGATAATCATAATATCCTAAATTAAAAGCAGTTCTCAAGATTTCAAATTCTCTTACAGTGAGAGGGCCAATGGTTATCTTATTTGAACCAATAATCTTTAATTCAATATTTCTTCGTTCGAGAACTCTAATAAAATTCTTTAGCGATTCTAATGAAGGTACTAATACAGTCCATGGCACATAACCGTCAGGTCTTGATGGAGTTATAAAAGGGCAAGTCATACAGAAAGTTTTTGATTTACTGACAGCCTCATGTATAGCACAATGCTTTAGTGTTGTTATTAAAAATGATCTTGAATCATTCTCATTCACTATAATGACGTTCCTTTTACCTAGTGCATTCTTTATTGAGGAAATCAATTTTTCATAATTACTGTTATGGATAATTTCTATCATGAGAAGCGCTTTATAACCTTTAACAAGTTTACAGCTAAGTAATCTAGCTTTAGCATCATACGTTTCTAATTGGTGTGCTAGAGGATTTCTTTCTAACTTTATATTTATTGTTAAAAGTTTAGATTTCACAATAAATATATTTGCTAGCAACTATTTATATTTAACCGAATATATTCGGTTAAATTTTTAAATTCAAACGAATCGATATATTAACTTGGTGGAAGCTCTATGTATATTCAACAAATTATAGAATTAATTTATGGAATCTATTTCTTTGCAATATTAACATTTTTCATAATCTTTGCAACAAAACTTACAAAGCCAAGGCAAAAAAGTCTTGATGGGGGAGAACATGGTGGGATGGGAAAAGAGGAAAAGCAATGGTTAGTATTTTTAATAATTGTGTTTCTCGTTTTTAACATAGTTACGTTAACATTATTACCATGGCAAAAATGGTTACTACCGTGGGCATCAGCAAAACCTACAAAAATATTTTACATAACAATGAACAATTATACGTTCTACTTACCTAGCAATCCTATAATAATTAAAGTTAATGAACCTGTAGAATTCATAGTCACATCTAAAGATGTAACGTATGGTTTTGGAGTTTTTCGAAGTGATGGAACTATGGTCTTTCAAATGCAGGTTATACCATGGTATAATAATAGTATAATATGGATTTTTGACGAACCAGGAAACTATACAATACGATCAACCGAATACTCAGGACCAGAACATCCTTACATGGTTCTTCCTAATGCGATAGAGGTGATACCATAATGGCACAATCAACACTACCAATAGAAAAAATCACACTTAGATATGAAATAGCAGCGTTACTCTTCCTTGCAGTAGCGGGCATAGAAGGAATGATGATGAGGGTTGAACTTGATAATATACCACTCTTATCTTATGATCACTATTTCGCAGTAATGACAGCACATCCCATAGTTGGGATCTATGGTTGGGCTTATTTAGCTGTGATGGGAGCATTTTACTATTTAGTGCCAAAACTGCTCAATAAAGAACTTTACAGTAAGAAGATAGCAATGATTGGATTATGGACGCAAACAGCTGGTGTAATAATAGCATGGTCAGCTGGCTTCTTCTTCCGTTATGGAGCACTATATACACTTTATTGGCCCCTTCCCGTAGCATGGAATAGATTTGAACCAATAGGAGCATTAACTTATGCTGTAGGTATTGCACTTATTGAAATTTCAGTATTACTCTTTATATTTAACATCTTTGCAACAATATTTTCTCATAAAAAAGGAGAGCAAAAAGTTATCAGGAACTTTCTCATTGCAGCTTTTGGAATCGACGCATTACTTGGGCTTCTAAGTCATATTAGGCGTGCAAAACACATCTCTAACATGGATGGTGCGGGTGTTGACCCGCCACCTCCAGTTTTCATAGTATCAGTTATGAGAGGATCAGTAGACGCAGTAATAAACTCGATAGTACTAATAGTAGCTGGATTAATCATCCTTATTTACAGCATCTCAGCCATAACAGGCACATACTTAAACCCACAGCTAATTGATCCACTTCTTTATAAAAATTGGTATTGGTGGGGATTAGATATGATAGCTGATGGTGACGTTTTAATCTGGACTGCAGGAACGTTATACTTATTAGCACCATTACTAGCAAATCGAGCACTTTACGGTGAAAGAGTAGTACGCTATGTAATACTCGCGGATTTGATAGTATCAATGGGAGTATGGAGCCACCATCTACTCTCTGACAGACCACAACCCGCAATGCTGAGATTAGTTTCAGGACAGTTCATTACATGGGGCGAATTCTTCACAATGGGACTCAGTTTCTTCACAGCATTAATAACATTATGGCTTGGACGCCCCATAAAATCAAGCATGTCACTAAAATTCATGCTAGGAGCAATTTTTGGATTTGCACTTGGAGGATTCGCAGGACTTGTACAAGCAAATTACGGATTAAACGTAATAATACATAACACACAATGGATTGCTGGAATACATATTCACATGATGCTCCTAGCAGGATTAAGCAGCCTAATATTCGCAGTGATTTATACACTTCTCCCGATGTTAACAGGCAAAGGACTAATAAGTGAAAAACTTAGCAATCTTCACTTCTGGCTTTGGATGATCGGAAGCGTTGGTATGTCAATCTCAGTAGGATTAGCTGGAACAGAAGGCATGCTAAGAAGAAACCTATACTTTGGAACATCGATATACTTACCGTACATGTACATCGGAACAGTATTCGCCATAATAATGGCTATAGGATACCTAATGTTCGTAATTAACGTGATAAAAACTTACGGATTAAAAACACTAGTAGGAATATTCATACCACTAAAACAATAATCTTTATACAAATGTTTAAATCTAATCATTACTTTTTATAAAATTTAACACTTGTTTCTCAAACAATGTCAAGATCTTTTTTAATTCCTTAGTTTCCATGTAAAGTTCTTTGTAATCTACTTCTAAATATCTGTGTATAATAATATTTCTTAATCTAATATATGCAAGAATTTTTTCTTTCAAGTCCTCACTTATTATACCATGCTTAAAACATTCTTCTATCACATCAGAGTAACTTAAAACAGGGCCCCATCCCATAACTGAAACTATATGCCTACACACATCAAGAATTGATTCCAAAATTAAATGAAAGCTTCTCTCTAATAACCTCTTAAGAACTTGAGAATTTTCAACCTCATCAACACTTTTACTCAATACATATTTTCTTATGAATTGTAACTCATTTTTTGCAAAATCGATTCGTCTTTTAACTATGCTCACATTCACATTTGAAGGATCATCAGATTTAACCCATTCACCTATATTGGCTTTCTGAATTTCATCATACTCAATATATTTTGCATTAATCTCATTAACTAATGTCTTCTCATAATCAATATGATCCAAAAGAATTATTCCATGCACAATGATCTCTTTTTTTAATTCTAAATCAGCTCTATCTAAATCAACTAAATCTATCATCTCCTCTTTCACACCTAAACTTTTTGATAATTCTTTTACCAAACTACAAAGAACTTTATATTTATCCTTACCCAACACCTTAACAGCAATATCAATATCATGATGACTTTTTCCTCCCGTAACTAACGAACCAAACAAACATGCAAATGCAACACTCTTAACACCATTTAAAACATTTCTAACTCTACTCAACATATCATCACTTAACATCATTACAACATCATCTGACCTCTTCCCCGTCCTGAAGGGGCAAGGGTTCCCCGAGGTCTCGAGGGTTACACCCCTTTACGGGTGCTACTGTAGAGTATAGTGCGTCTGAGTATTTATATTTTACTCCACTCTGAAGGGTGAAGTTTGTCCT
>JBMFIF010000082.1:0-6207 GCA_049976445.1 Thermoprotei archaeon
TGTCTTTATCGCATCGCTGAGCACTTTATATCCAAACTCTAAATTTCTTATTGAGATCCTTTCATTGTCACCATGGATTAATTTTGCCCATTCTGAGTATGATCCTTCAATCATTAATGGCTGAAAACCATATGCCGGAATTCCAAGAGCTCTAAAGTATCTGGAGTCTGTTCCACCTGTAATCATATGTGGAGCAACTTGAGCGTTTGGCATGTATTTCTTGATTGAATTTTCAAGTATTTCAAATAATGGTGTGTTTATAGGTGACCATGTAGGTTCTGCTTCATGAATAAACTCAAATTCGTATTCAAGTCCGCTATATAAGTCTTGTATAATTTTCTTAATGCTATTGCTTGTGTGTCCTGGTGTTACTCTGCAATCTATAGTTAGTTCACATTCATGTACATTTTCTTTTACTCCTCCTCTTATTATTGTAGGAGTCATTGTAATCCTTGTCATCGCCCTTAGATACTCTGATAATCCCTTATCTTTTTCTGCCAGTTTATTGAGTAGCAGATCTAGATTATCTTCTGTAAGGTTAGCTTCTAATAATCCCTCCATTTTTAGTAGTGTTTCAATATATTTTTTGGATTGTTCTGTGAGTTCTATTTTTGGCTTGAATGATAGTAATCTGGAGAGTATAAGATTCATTTTCTCTATTGCATTTATTCCTAGTGTTGGTATTGATCCATGTGCTGGAGCTCCTTTAGTCCTTATCTTATGCCAAAAAACACCTTTCTCAGCTACTTGTATGCTGAAAAGCCATCCACTTTTTGTTTGAATCCCATCACCCCCACCCTCATTAATAACATAATTTGCTAGTATCTTGTTTCTAGCATTATTTAAAAGCCATTGAACACCGATTCCTCCTCGTTCTTCACCAGCGGTTGCGGCTAATATTATGTCACCCTTTGGTTGTTTATTCATGGATGCTAACTCTGCAAAGATATAAGTTTCAAGTGCAACCATACTTTTCATGTCTAATGCACCACGTCCCCAAACATATTCATCCTTAATTATACCAGAAAATGGATGAACTCTCCATCGTGATGGATCTGCAGGAACTACGTCTAAATGTGAAAGTAATAATAATGAGGGTCCCTCATTTGTACCATGTATTCTTGCTATAAGATTACCTCTATTTTTATCGCACTCTATGATTTCTGATTTGATACCTCTCTCAGCTAACCACTCTGATAGATATTTTGCAGCTTCTGTTTCATTACCAGGAGGATTTGTGGTATCAATTTTTAAAAGCCCCGATAATAATTTGGCAATCTCATTAACTTTTAACATTTTCACCGTTAATCTATACTATAAAATATTTATAAACTTGAGTTTAAGATATTAAAATTTATATACATTGTTTTCATTTATTTACTTATGAATTACAAGAGACTTATGAACTTCATTGCTACTGTTTTTGTAATATTCGTTATCACTTCCTTAATATTTTTAGAGCCGATCAATCTAATCATGAGTCTATTGAGTATTTCTAATGGTATTTGGAACTCAGCTTCGTCCGTGAGCGGGAATAAATTTATACTTCAAGGTCTTCATAGTGGTGTTAAGATTATCATAGATAATAGAAGTGTTCCTCATATTTATGCTAGCGATGATTATGATTTATTTTATGCTATAGGTTTTATTCATGCAAGAGATCGATTGTGGCAGATGGATATCCAGAGAAGAGCTGCAGAAGGACGTTTAGCTGAGGTTGTAGGCAAGGATGCCATTAATAATGATATGCTTATGAGAATTATAGGTTTGTGGAGAGCAGCAAATATAACTGCATCCTCTATTAAAAATGAATATCCAAGCTATTATAAACTATATCAAGCTTATGCTGATGGTGTTAATGCATACATACAGTTAGCCAAGAAATCAGGAAAATTACCACTTATGTTTAGATTACTCAATTATGAGCCTGATCCATGGACACCAACAGATTCGATTGCTTTTGCAAAGCTTATGGCATGGTCCTTAACAAATTATTTTGAACCATTAAAATATTCATTAATAGTAACAAAAATTGGAGCAAAGGAAACCTTAAAGCTTTATCCAATATATCCATATTATGAAGAAAATGTTACGGTAGTTCCAGGTAATGGGACTATAAATGGTAAGAAAATCAACGTACAACCTGATTATCTCTTAAATCTTAACTGGTATTCTCAATGGGCTACTGGTCTCAATTTCAATGATACGACATTCAAAGATAAATTGATTGAAGCTATTGACTCTATTCTTGCACTTACAGGTGATCCATATACTAATCAATCGCAGGGTATTCAATCGTATGAGAATAATTTGTATAACATGCTGGCTTATTCTATGGGCAGTAACGATTGGGCTGTAGCGCCATCAAAATCAGAAAATGGTCTTGCAATGCTTGCGGATGATCCACACTTACAACTTCAGTTGCCATCATTATGGTATGAAGTTGACCTTCATTCACCAGACATTAATGCTTATGGTGTCACATTAGTAGGTATACCTGCTATTATAATAGGATTCAATAATAAAATTGCTTGGGGATTAACTAATACTCAAATAAGTGTATTAGACTTTTATGTAGAAAAAACAAATCCATCGAATCCTGATGAATACTGGTATAATGGATCATGGCATGCTTTTAAAGTTATAAAGGAAATAATTAATGTAAAAGATAGTCCTTCAATTACATTGTTAATAAACGAGACTATACATGGACCAGTACTCACTAAGAGAGGACTCACAATATCAGCTAAATGGATAGGTATGAAAACAACATATGAGGCTATAGCAATAGTCGATGTAATGAAAGCTCAGAATGTAACACAATTCTTTAATGCATTACGATTATGGGATGTTCCTTCACAAAATTTTATGTATGTTGATGTGTATGGAACGATCGCTGTAATTGAACCGGGCAAGTTTCCATTCAGAATAATTAAACTGCCAAATGGAGATATTGTAAAAGTTGTTGGATCTAGAAGTGTTTTGAATGGCACTGGTGATTATGAATGGGCAGGTTATATACCATTTAATGATTTACCAAATAATATTAATCCACAACAAGGATATTTAGCAGCACCAAATCAAATGAGCATAGGAAGGTATTATCCATATTTTATACTTGGTGGTTGGTGGGATCCAGGTGCTAGGGCTCAGACTATAAATATGATATTAGGTAAACCAGGACTATTAACATTAAATGACATGATTAAAGCTCAAAGTAGTGTTCATGATTGGTATGCTCAGATGTTTGTCCCTCTTATTCTGAAATCAGTAGAGAAATACCCATCCAATGATCCTGGGGTACAAAGAGCTGTATACCTGCTCAAAAATTGGAATTACTCTATGTTAAAAGATTTAGAAGCCCCATCAGTTTGGTGGTTCTGGTTATCTTCATTTTATAATATAACATTCATTACCAAGTATAGAGAACTCGGAATTAAAATTAATCAATATCCATACCCAGGTACCATACTTTATCTAGCATTTAACGAACCTAATTCACGATGGTTTGACGGTGATTTCTATAAGAAAGCCTCCCAAGCTTTAATTAATGCTGTCGAAGAATTAAAATCAAAGTTAGGTGAAAATTGGACTTGGGGCAAGTACCACGTATTATATCTTGAACACATTTCACAACTAAAACCACTTAGTATTGGTCCCTTACCTGAGGATGGTGATCCTTTCACTTTAATGGCTGCACCATTTTCTAGTATATTTTATGGTCCAGTAAAGCATGGTCCAAGCTGGAGAATGATTGTTATTATGAACAAAACAGGACCAGTAGCATATGGAGTTTATCCTGAAGGTCAAAGCGAAAACCCGATAAGTAATCATTATAATGACTTTGTTAACAAATGGCTCACATATAAATATAATAAGTTACTTTTAGAGAATAACCCACAAGAGATACCAACAAAGATAGTAAAAGAGGTCATTACTCTCTTACCGTTAGGTTCCACATCTATTTTATTTGGAGATGATATGGAATGAAATATAAGAGTATTGTTCTTTTAATACTTGTTATAATCTTAAGTTATGTACTGCCACTAATAACTAATGATTGGAGATTTGTAATAGTAGTGGGGGTAATTAGTGGCCTGTTTCTTTCTCAAAAGCGTAAATCATTTATTGTAAGTTTTATTGGAACTCTAATATCGTGGACAATGAGTACGTTATATATTGTTTCGTTAGATCAAAACCAAAAATTATTATCATTGATAAGCCAAATCGCTGGTATGTCATCAATAATTTTAATAGTGATATTTATCTTCATACCTGCATTAGTTGCTGGTTTTTCAAGTCTAGCAGCCACATTAATAAGAGATCTAGTGTCTAGGTGATGAATCTATATTTAAATGAGTTTTTATTGTTTGTAGTAAAGAATATCTAAAAAGGAATATATGATACTGTTTCTCTATTCTACTTTTGTTCGTTCTCTTTTTTCTTCTTTTTTCTCGATTTCTGATTTCATTGCTTCTAATTTTTTAATTCTATCATTAAGTATAGATTCTATTGCTTTCAGGAATTCGATGTTAGCATTTATAAGATGTTTAAGGGATTCTTCGGATCCTTTTGGCCAGTATTTTATTATTAACTCATATAAGTCTGGGATTGGTAACGGTAAAATGATAAAGGGAAACTGCGATCTCCTTTCTTCTTCCATGTTAATCAGCCTCAAAATATATATGGATTCTATTATTAATAAGTTTTGCAGATTTCAGAGAGTACTTGTATGTAATAGAGGGTAACGGTAATAATACCGTTGTTCTACCCATAAAGGTCTCAACATGAATTATTAATTCATCTCCAAATCTTTCTATCTCTAAATCTTCTTTATTAACTAAGGGTGCAGGTAATATTATTTCAACACTTTTTTCTTTGTTTAATACCTTTATCCCTTCGCCTTTAAAGTATATTGTTGTAGGATCTTCATCATCATAGAGTTCTTTGCTTAATGTCAATAGATCATTAAAGCCTCTGATCTCATTTTTTAAGAATGATATCCTTCTTACTGGGAGGGGATGAAAATCTACTTCACATTTTCTTATATAGTTATCTTGAAGTTCAAGCCAATTTTTTAAATATTCGTCTTTAATTGTATTTGGCAGTACTTTGTTTATTATAACTAAGTCTGTATTAATATCATATATTGATGCCTGTACAAATGTTCTTTTTGCATTCTCTATGCTAAACAGGTCAGGATTAACTATTAATCTTAAGCTCACTTGATCATGATCTATTAGAATATTATGTACTTTTTCAAGCAGATTGAGAAGTTTTATCTGAGTTTTTATTACATCTCTAGAGGGAACTGGAACTCCTGCCACAGATGCAACAGTCCTGCTAATATCTGCAATTGGTGAAACAATTCCCATGAATCTTCTACTTAACTTACCTATTAAATATGGTAAATAGAGTAATCTTAATGCGTCACCAGATGGAACCATATCTAATATTATTGTATCATATCTACCCTCTTCAACATAGTTTACAAGCTTTAATAATGCAGCGGCACCAGTAGCTCCTGGAAAATTTGCTATTTCATAGGCTACTACTTCATCAACACCACGCGCTTTTAGAACCTCACTAATAAATTCAAACAAAGCAGAATAATGTTTACTAGCTTCATGGACAGGATCTATCTGAATAGCGTCAAAATGTTCTTTTACTCGAGTCTCTTGAAAACTGATTTTAAAACCAAATATATCAGACAACGTGTGTGCAGGATCAGTAGAGATCAACAAGGTTTCATGTCCTAGCTCAGAAGATCTCAATGCTGTGGCACTAGAGATAACAGATTTGCCAACACCACCTTTACCAGTAAAAAATATGATTCTCATCACGCATTACCATCAAAAATTAACTTATTAATTTAACTTAATAATGCGCACAAAAATTCAAACATAAATTAGATTAAACAGCTTTAACAACCTTTGCTACTGGTCTTCTAGGTTTATAGAGGACTCTACCATTGCAGTATCGACACATATAATATATTGTCGTCTCACTAGATACTGCTTTAAGATCTTCCTCTGTTAACACTCTTCCACAACGTTCACACACATATTCTACCATTATACTTCCCTCTAATTATATACGAAAATGCTAAATAAATTTATCCTCTTTAAAGTAGAGACTGTCCACATAAGCTTTATGTGAGTTTGCGGTACTACTTGTGGTGAGGTGTCGGTGAATATCTTTGAATAC
>JBMFIF010000083.1:0-6128 GCA_049976445.1 Thermoprotei archaeon
GGCTCCAGTTTATGTTTGCCATGTGGTATTAAGTGTGTTTGTTTGTGATAAAGTTTTTGGTGTGCTCCGTGAGTTCACGCACGAATTATGCAGCAAAGCATTTTTAAATAAAAGTTTATATACTTTATAAACTAGAAATAATGTCGGCGAAAAATCATGAATCCTCTAAAACAAATTTTGGTTCTCCTTCTTTTTGCAAGTATAATTGGAAGTATATTTTCGGCGATCGGGGTATTGCATGTGAATGCACAACCTGCAAATGAATATGTATGGGGATATCCTGGTACTGGAAGAGGTAATTTAAATCCGTTCATTGCAACAGGTATTGATAGTGTAGTCTCTGGATTGTTATATTCTACAAGTCTTATATGGATAGCTCCTAATGGTTCAATCATACCTTGGTTAGCGTATAAATGGGAGTTTATTTCGAATGCTAATAATACAACGACAATTGTTTTTCATTTAAAGAATGCAACGTGGAGCGATGGTACTTTCGTGACTGCAGATGATTTTATTTTCACTTGGAGAAAATTGTATCTTCCTTTTAATGCTACTTTAGATCCATATAAAATATGGAAGAACGTTGTATCAGTTCAGAAGGATAGTAATTCTGTGTTTAAAGTTATTGTAAATAGAAATAACACCTTTATCTTTTCCGTGGTTGCTGGTAGGATTGCTGTCCCAAGTAAGGTTTGGGCACCTGTTATTGCCAATATGACACAATCAGATTTTTCAAAGTTTGTTATAAAACCCGGTGATAAAATATTAGATGTAACATGTGGACCTTTCACACTCGAATATTATGATCCTCAAACTGAAATAGTGCTTAAAGCAAATACTAAGTTCTTTATAGGATCACCGCATATAGATAGATTTAGGATAAAGTTATATCAGTCAACGCAATCATTAATTCCGGCAATTATAAAAGGTGAGATAGATTCTGCATATTTCTCGCCCACTGATGTGCCAACTGTGTCTGGTATACCTGGAATTAAGGTTGAGCCCATGCCCTACTCTAATAATATTTTCTATCTATGGACTAATAATAAAGTCTATCCTACAAGCCTTAAAGATTTCAGGATTGCATTATCTCTTGCTATAAATAGGAAGATTCTTGCTGATCGTGCTGGTGGAGGTTTTGGTACACCAAAATATAACTTCATACCTCCTGTTGCTGAACCATACTGGTTAAATACTAGCGTGAATGGAACTAATGCTATATATGATCCTAATAAAGCAAATCAGATTCTTGATTCTCTGGGTTTTACTAAAGGTTCTGATGGTATAAGAGTAACACCAAATGGCACCAGATTAAGTTTTAATTTAGATGTTCCTTCTATTAGTGATTGGCTTACAGCCGTTCAACTTATAGCATCAGATCTTAAAAAGATTGGTATAGATGTTACAATAAGAATAGTTTCGATACCTACGTACGTTGATATAAGAAGTAAAGGTGCTTTCACGATATTCTTTGGATCAAGAATATATAGTATAATGATGGTTTATGATCCAGCTAATTATTTGTTCTATCCTGTGTTTCACTCTGCATCAACCGCTCCTATAGGATCAAGTACTCCTGGAACTAACTATGCACGTGTAGTGGATTCACAGCTAGATACGTTAATTGATAACGCTAGAAATACAGATAATCCGTCTGAGTATAAAAATTACATTTATCAGATACAACAAGTTTTACATAATAATATGTATATAATACCGCTTTATAGTATTTATGATATAAAAGTGTATAGAAGTGATAGAATAGAAGGCATACAAATTGGCTTACAAACAGTAGACACATTACTAAGCGTTAGAGTTAAGGGGTTACAAACCACAACAATCACTACAACAACCACTACTACAATGACCATGCCCATGACCACCACAACTACAACAATGACAACTATAACAACTACAACGATGGCAACTACAACCACCACTTCAGCCCCATCTGGAATTGATGTTACCTTAATAATAGCTGGTGTAGTAATAGTTATAATAGTGATAAGTATAGGAATCATAGTCATGCGCAGAAAATAGAGGGTATAAAATGGTACGGATATCGTCAAGATATATACTAAGAAGAACATTAAACACAATTTTTGTTATTTTTTCTTCAATAATAATTACTTTTGTTATACCTAGACTTGCTCCAGGTGATCCTGTAGATATTTTACAGATAACTTATGGTCTTTCACCTGAGGAAGCTGATGTTTTAAGGACTAGATTAGGACTTAAAGGAAGCGTATTACAACAATTCGTTAATTATCTCATTAATCTTTTAAAAGGTGATCTAGGTCCATCTTTTACTTATAACATGGTACCAGTTACTGATGTTATAATGAGAGCACTTCCATGGTCACTATTTCTTCTTACCGTAGCAATCTCTATTAGAGTTTTTCTAGGTGTTTTACTTGGTATATTTTCTGCTCTTCATTATGGCAAAAAAAGTGATGCAACAGTCTCTCTGAGTGTTGCGTTCATAATGGCAATGCCATATTTTACTATTGCACTAATACTTCTTTATATACTGAGTGTTCAGTTTAGTATATTTCCATTAGCACACGCTTATGGTGGGTATCGTGAAGCACTAGGAGGCTTTAGTTTACAATATGTATCTGACATTCTATATCATGCAGCTTTACCTATAATAACACTTGTAATTGCTGGTATTCCAGGCACGTACAATATAATGAAAAATAATATGACTACTTTTCTTGATGCTGATTTTGTAATTCTGCTTAAAGCTGAAGGCTTTCCGGGATGGAAAATTATCATGAAGGTTGCTAGGAACGCAATACTACCTGTGATAACTTCTACTGCTATTTCATTTGGTTATATGGTTGTTGGAGCTGTTATCACTGAATCAATATTTTCTTATCCAGGAATGGGTTATGTTCTTCTGACAGCAATTTCTAACAAAGATTATCCTCTCATTCAAGGTATATTTTTATTATTAGCTATAACGATTTCCTTAGCAAATTTCATTTCTGACATGTTATATGCCTTTTTTGATCCGAGAGTGGAGCTGGGTTAAATGAATCTCAAATTCGCAATAAAAAACATTCTTAAAACTTATCTCTTTAATTCTAAAAGAGGAATCCTTGGTACGATAATACTTTTTGCTTTTGTCATATTAGGCATTGCTGGAATATTCTTAACACCTTATGATCCAAATTCTATTGTAGGCGCACCTTACCAACCTCCAGACAATAAATTTATAATGGGTACAGATTATTTTGGACGCGATATATTCTCTAGATTATTAGTTGGAACTACATACACACTATTAGTTGCATTAATTGCATCATCGATTATAATATTAATAGGTGTTGTTATTGGGTCAATAAGTGGATACTATGGCGGCTTATTAGATGAAATATTCATGAGAATAGTTGACGTATTTATGGTAATACCTTCATTTTTTATTTTAATAATCGTTTCAGCATATTTACCGATGAGCAATTTTACTGCAGCATTAATTCTTGGATTATTAGCATGGCCAGTAACATCAAGAATAATACGCTCACAAGTACTCTCTACAAAAAATGAACTATATGTAGACGCTGCTAAAGTAATCGGAGCTGGAAATTATCGAATCATAATAAAACACATCATGCCAAACATACTACCCCTCATTTTCATTTCATTTATCTCAGACTTAATATACTCTGTCCATTCAATAACTACATTAATATTCCTAGGACTTGGAGATATAAGACAACCGACATGGGGGGAATCACTTTATTGGGCTTTTGCAACTGGAGCATTATATAGAAAGGCATGGTGGGCATTTTTCTTTCCGTTATTATTCATAATACTTTATAGCTTTGGATTGATACTCATCAACGATTCGGTTAGCTCAACAACTAGAAAGAAAACAATATAAAATCATGAAACTTGCATTATAACTTAATTTATCATCTTCTGAGCTCACAATGAAATTTATTGAAAATTTTCTTACTATATTGTACTATTCCAAAACTCTTCATCATAGCTATAAGACTCCACAGTTAATGATATCTGATTACTATCCAAGTTATGGGAGTGAGAAAGGTGATTTACCGTTAGAATCTTTTAGATCTGTTATTTTAACGACTACAGGGTTACTTTTTCCTTGTCTTGTGTTCGGATCTACCTCATCATATGAAAACTTATATACTTTTCATTTATATCATAATATATATTAAATGTATACCATACGTATGTATTAAGGTAGCCCATATGTTTCCAGTACCATACTCCACTAGGGGTTCGGTTTTCATTGGGCTTAATATAATTCGATATCAAGCCCTCTCCCTTGACCTCATCACCCTTAGGATTCCTTTTCATCGGGATCCATATCACTGGGCCCCGCCCGCTCTGGGTGATCCCAATCCACAGCTCCACACTCATCGATTCTTCCGGTTCATAGCTGTGGGGAAATCCCTGCATCTTGAGGTACTTTCTTTGGACATTAGAATATGCGCCCCACTTGGGTCTTCACCACTAACCCGCATTTGGGGCACTCCCTAGAGAGGATTTAAAGAAGATAGGGATTATTGGAATTGTTTTTAATTGCTGTAAATTTTATATTTATTAGCAATATTTTTAAAAGAATTAATGTTTTCATCTAGTATGCCAATGATATTATCAAAACTTGCATTAGATTCAATCATGCTTCTAATTCTCTCATCACCAATTAATAAATCAAAATAGTATTTATCATTACTTAATTTAAAAATAAACTGATTTGGGTACAATCTTTTAATAATCCATATGATACCTAGTCCAAATTCTACTGGCCTAAACTTTTCTCTATCTATTATTCTTATAAATATACCTTCGCACTTTTCACCAGCATATTTAACACTTGAATCATTAGGTACAAAATCAATAGGCTCAACATCGACACCAGCAAAAGAAAATGAAGATATTTCATCAACCAAAACATTCTTATTAATCCAAGGTGCGCCTATAATTTCAAAAGGTTTATGAGTACCTCTACCCTCGCTAACATTAGTACCTTCTAATAATCCAGAACCAGGATAAACAATAGCAGTATTCATACTTTTTATAGCCGGAGATGGTGAGATCCATGGCAAACCAGTATCATCAAACCACATATTTCTTCTCCAACCCCTCATGCCAATAACATGCAAATTGGCATTAAATCCTACTTCAGAATTAAAAAACTTAGCGAGCTCACCGATGGTCATTCCATACCTTAAAGGAATATCCCAGACACCAACGAACGATCTAAGATTACTTTTAAGCAAAGGTCCTTCAATAATAAGACCATTTAATGGATTAGGCCTATCTAATACAAATAACTCAACATTACTATGACTCACAGACTCAATAACATAAAAAAGTGTTGAAACATAAGTATAAAATCTAACACCAACATCCTGCATATCAAAAACTATTACATCAAGCTTCCTCATTATATTATCAGGAGGCCTTAACCTTTGACCATAAAGACTATAAACCGTTAACCCATGATATTCGTAATCAGTAAAACCAAATCCTGCAGGAAAATTACCTTGCAAACCATGTTCAGGAGCAAATAAAGCTACAACATTTAAACCTTCTTCACGAAACACATCAACAATATGTCCATACTCAGGATGTATACCAGTATGATTCGTCACAATACCAATCCTCTTAGACCTTAAATCTTCAACAAAACCTTCCTCAACAAGCACCTCAAGCCCAACATGTATACGACCACTATTCATACTGATGCCAAAAATACAGACAAAAATTTATGCTTTAATACAACTTTGACGTATGATTCTTATAAGACGCGTGATATATTTCCGAAAGTGTAAACAGTTAAATTTTAAAAATTAGAAAGATCTAAATAACTTTATAAAGAAATAAGCTTAATGAAGTATCCATGAGCTTATAATAAAAAATAATATTCTTAAAGAATTTCATTTGCAAAAGCATTTATGTTAAACTTTTATTATCTTGGTAAATGCTTATTAACTTTGTTAGATATTTACCTGAACTAATATCAAATATGTATGCATCATTTATGTTAAATGATAAGTATATTCGATCTCCACTATAGTTGTTCGATAATCTGTTTGCCTGTTAGTAAAGTTTATTTTGTGTTACACACATTATACCATATGCCAAGA
>JBMFIF010000084.1:0-6117 GCA_049976445.1 Thermoprotei archaeon
TATTCAAAGATATTCACCGACACCTCACCACAAGTAGTACCGCAAACTCACATAAAGCTTATGTGGACAGTCTCAAGGACTGTACAAGGGTATAGTTAGTGGTTATGATATTATTAGATTATTTTATCTTTACGATAAAAACGCTCTACATTACATGTTTAAAACCAGGATGCATGATATAATGCGTGTTATTATCACAACTAATACTAATGATAGTTTAAGGTCTTTGATTAGAAAGATGATAAAAACAAAATTTGGCATGGCAGTAATTGTTGATGAAAATAATCATCCAGTAGGTTTAGTAGGAATGATAGAGTTGCTTAAGTTTTATTTAACTCATGGAGTTTATCTTTATTTTCGAGAAATGCAGGTTCAGAATTTAGCTTCTAGGCCTTTAATAGAAGTGTCTAGGGATTCAAATTTAAGGATGGTAATATCGTTGATGATAAATAAAAATGTTAAAAGGATTTTTGTGAGAGATATTGATAAAGTAATTACTGATAGAAGCATTATTCAGGCTTTATTTTTATATTATTTCCAAGATCTTCTTGAAAAACCTGAAGAAATATTGAATAAACCAGTAAATGAGTTATCTATTTTTCAGGAACCCGCTATCATAAATGTAGATGTTAGTGTTGAGAAGGTTATTCGCGAATTACTTAATAGTGAGGCTAAATGTATTATAAATAAAGATTCTGGTTATATAATAACACCTTGGGATCTGGTTATAAAGCCGTTTCAATTTTCTTGATTCCATATTGTAAATGTTTGATGTTAAGCACAGTTTAATGTGTGTTGGATGAGTTAAATAATTATAGATGATTTGTATTTTATGTGTGGTGCGTGACATGGGTGCCATAAAAAGTATTGATCTTTATGCGGGTGTAGTTTATTATCAGATGCCATTCAGAATTTCGCTTGGCGTGTCTGATCAAAGTGAGGAGATTGTTGTGAGGATAGTTGATTCGGAGGGGTTTGAGGGTTGGGGGGAAGGTTCACCGTCAACTCATATACTTGGAGAGACACAGGGTACAATGCTTGCTGCATCAGAACGTATTGCTTCAAGACTTATAGGTCTTGATTCAAGTATGTTGTCAGGTTTACTTGATGAGGTTGATGGCGCTATTTTTGGTAATACTGCTGCTAAGGCTGCGTTTGATATTGCTCTTTATGATTTGTATTCTAAAAAATTAGGTTTACCGCTTTTTAAGTTTCTTGGTGGTTTTCGAGATAGGATTGAAACGGATTTCACGATTGGAATAATGCCGATTAATGATGCTGTTAAAAAGGCGATTGAGTTGATAAATAAAGGTTTTAAGATAATTAAAATAAAGGTTGGCCTTGATCTTAATGATGATATTGAGCGTGTAAAATCAATAAGGGATGCTGTTGGGGATTCTGTGAAACTTTTTGTGGATGCTAATCAGGCGTGGTCTCCTAAACAGGCTATAAAAGCTATTAATCAACTTAGGAGGTTTGATTTAGAACTTGTTGAGCAACCTGTGAAGGCTCATGATATTAGTGGTTTAGCTTTTGTTAGAAGAAATGTTGATGTTCCTATAATGGCTGATGAATCTGTTCATAGCCCTTATGATGCAATAAATGTGATCAAATCAGAAGCAGCTGATCTGATTAACATAAAGTTAATGAAAAGTGGTGGAATAAGGAATGCTTTAAAGATAACTTCGATAAGCGAAGCGGCAGGTGTGAAGAATATTGTTGGGTGTATGATGGAAGGAGCAATATCGATAGCAGCAGCGGTCCATTTCGCTGCATCTGCACGAAACGTAATTTTCACGGATCTAGATTCCGATATAAGTCTTAAGAATACCTTAGTTAGGAGTGGTATGGTTGAATATAAGGATGGTTTTAGGATTTTATCAAATTACCCAGGTCTTGGAAAACTTGAGATCGCAATGGATGAACTACGGCATGTGAAGACTTTTACAGAAAAACACGCAGAAAGATCATTTTAATTTCTGTAACAAATAGGGACTTGGCAACTCAAAGTAATATCTTTAAGTTAAGTCCTCTTGGGTGTGTCATTTATTTGGCTAGTAAAAGGTAGGATTGAGAATTATCCAAAAGAGACTGGAAACAGGGAGAACAACATCGTAACCGATCAACTTCGTATAAATGACAAAAACAAAGGGACTTAACTTAAATATCTCATATGTAAGTTTTGTGTACTAAGTTGCCACGTCCGCAAATAGAAGAGTAATTTTTAATGAGAAGATCAAAATGTTTGTAGGATTTGTACTTTAATGTTTGTTATTTTAGCTTTGTTCTTAAAGTTTGTGCTATCAATATTTCAAGGAGGTTTCTTGTTTGATGATTCAAAAATAGGTTAATTAAAATTAAAAGTTGTGCAGGAAATCTAAGAGTAAATATGCATTTAGTGCGATTATTATTGTTGTTGATATTAATGATAATATAGTGGTTATTTTTCTATTTGCGTATGTACTCATAATTTTTTTATCGTTCGTGAAGTATACTAATGGAATTAATGGAAGTGGTATCATCATGCTGAGTATAACTTGGCTGTAAACTAATAATGATAAAGGATCGTAACCTAGAGTTATTGCAATACTAGTTGGTATTACATTTATTATTCTTACAATAACTCTTCTTATCCATGGATTAATTTTAGATCCTAACAAATCTTCCAGTATGACTTGCCCAGCTAATACGCCTGTAGTTGATGAAGATAATCCTGATGCTAATAGAGTTATAGCAAAAACTTGGCTTGCGACTATACCGAAAAGTGGTTCTAACGTCATGTATGCCTCATCTATCGTAGCTACATGAATACCATTTCTATAAAATGCTGCAGCTGCCATAACCATTATAGCAACGTTAACTAAACCTGCTAACGTGAAATTTAATATAGTATCATATAAATGATATCTAAGAAGTTTTTGTTTTTCGGCATCGTCATTATATTTAAGTTTATCCTTAGTTAATTTCGAATGAACCATTAGTGCATGAGGCATCACTGTCGCGCCAATTATACCTACAGCAATAAAAAGCTCTTCATTAGTTGTAAGCGCAGGAACTAAAGAATGATATACTATTCTGTAATAATCTGGTCTCGTGATTAAGATTTCATAAATATAACCAAAGCCTATTATAGATACTAAAGAGGTTATTAGCAATTCAATGTGACGAAACCTTTTGCCAGCAAGTGCAAAGATTACAATCACATCGAACGCTGCGATCCATGATGCTATGAGTAGAGGTATCCTAAAAATTAGATAAAGTGCAGAGGCAACACCTAAAAATTCTGCTAAATCAGTAGCAACGGCAAATGTTTCTGATGCTAACCAGTATAAAATAATTTTTTTACGAGACTTTAGTTTCTCTGCAACAAGCATTGCTAATGATTTACCTGTTGCAATACCAATTTTACCTGAAAGATATTGTAACAGCATAGCCATAAGGTTTGCTAACCATACTACCCATAATAATTTATATTCATAAATAGCACCACCGGAAATATCAGTACCAAAATTTCCTGGATCCATATAAGCTACACTTACAATTATTGCTGGACCAAAAAATTGCAAGTAGCCATTATGTTTAATAGTTTGAATTAGTGGTAATTTGCTGCTATTGTTTCTTGTAAAACGCATTAAATCACCTTAATCAAAAAGCCACATTCTAATAAACTTCTTCATCGGAAATCCCAACTCTTCCTTTGCTTGATTTAATGCATTTAAACCTTTCTCTGTAGTTTTATAATATTTATGAATTTTTCCATGCTCTTTTTTTATCCTGACCTCAAGCAAACCAATACCAGTAAGTTCTTTGAGAACAGGATAAAGTTTACCAGGACTTAATATATGCCCATGTTCCATTTCTAAATGCATAAAATCATCACCGCAACGCTCCTCAACGCTACACATCCATAACACATAAGCTCTAAAGATGCCTCTCTCTAAATGAGCAGTTATTGGATTCATATCTGATCTAGATATCAAAAATCGATATTATATTTAAACTTATCTACAATATTTTAGAGGCTGCCCAGATAAGCCATTAACTGTTACATAATTTCTACACACTAAGCAGACAGTCTCAAATATTAAATGCTAATGTTTATTAATATTAAAATAAAAAATAATTTGGTGAGTAACTTGTTAGGAAAACATCCTCTTGAGTTACCTTCGTTAAGAAAATTTACGAAAGAAGAATTAGCTGAAGCATTAAGATTATCAATTATAGCAGAATTAGATGCAATAAATTTATATTTACAATTATCCAGGTATTCAGAAAATGAAAATATTAGAAAAGTTTTTGAAGATATAGCTAAAGAAGAAAAAACTCATGTAGGAGAATTCTTGGCTTTATTGAAAGAATTAGATCCCCAACAAGTAACTGAATTAAAAGCTGGAGCCAAAGAAGTAAAAGAACTAAGCGGAATAGAAAACATTAATAACGATTCTTTAAATAGCACATCTAAAAGTACTTATAGCCATATAGACTTAATTTACAAGAAAATTAACGAAATATTAGAGTCATCAAGAAAATTACGTCGTATATTTCATACTGTAAATATAGGCAGAGGAACTGAAGGATTTTTACTTGAAGAACTCGATAATACTGGAATGACAAGGATAAAATCTAGCAAAATAATAATGCTGAGTGACCTAAGCACACAATTCAGTATTAAAGTAAGAACTTTAGATTACTGGACCAAGATAGGTACAGACTTAGACCTAATAGCAGCTACAACAGCAGCACTTAACTTCGCTCTAATGGAAGATAAAATAATTCTAAAGGGTGATCCAGAGAAAGGGTGGCAAGGGCTTTTAACATGCGAGAAAAGTTCAAAAGAATCATTAAGTAACTGGGAAGAACAAGAAAAAGCAGTAACTGATATAGCTAAAGCTGTTAAAGCCCTTCTTGATGAAGGTATTCCACAACCTTATATACTACTTGTGAGCCCTTCACGATATGCAGACTTACTTAAATACTATGAAAAGTCAGGGGTCATGGAATTAATAAGAATCAAAGCCTTAGTTAACGATGTAATACAAATACCATTACTAAGCAATGACGAAGTTCTAGTAATCTCAACTAATAAGCATATGATAGACCTAGTAATAGGAGCTGATACAATATTAGATTATTTAGGTCCTTCAGGAGATGAAAACATCTACAGGCTATGGGAAACAATAGCATTAAGGATCAAGAACCCAAAAGCAATAATACATTTAAAAACAGCTAAATAATTTTTATTTTTATAAAACATTTCATAATAAAAGTATTTAGAGTCGGCTTAATGATAAAAAGAAAGACAAACCTCGGCCCCTTTAGGGTGAGGGAAAAGGTCAGTTATGTGAAATTTTTTACCATATTTTAATTCATTACCTATTTTGAATAACTCTGGATGCACATATTCTCCATTTTCTATTATTTTTTCATTATCACCTAATACTGTCGGAAGTAAACATATTCCATCCGTATAAGATAATGCTCTACCAAGTTTTCCTTTAAAAGTTGATGATTAATAGCCTATACCGTTCTGTCTGGGCGTTAACTTGCGTAATGCCTTTTCATCTTTCCCTCCTCTTTTCATGGGAAGGCTTTCGGAACGGATGAAGACGGCACACTCCTCTGGTACTTTTGGAGGAGGTTTAACACCGCTATCACATCCCTATCCTCCTCCAACCCGCATCTTGGGCATTTCATCAGCCTATCCACTTAGGCTTAACTTTACTCTGCATACTGGACAATAGGCTTGAAGAACTCCTCGCATAAACATATTTAACGTTTAAGCCTGCAAGCTTGGCCTTGTATTCTATGATGCTTTGGAGCTTCAGAAAGCTCCATCCATTTAGCCTCCCGTTAAGCGCTTTAGAACATTTAATCCTCTTCCTTATATGAGCGAGCTTTTCGAGGATTATGGTTGATGCATCTTCACTCTTAGCCTTTTGGATTATTCGGTTGACAACTTTATGATAAATGTCCACAATTCTCCTGCTCTCCCTACAATTATATAAAAACTTTTATTAAACATTGCTTTGTTGCATAATTCATGCGTGGTTTTGTGGAACGTTTCACACGTTCCCCCAATCTCATAACACTTACTGATGTGTTTTTATGTATGCTAGT
>JBMFIF010000085.1:0-6045 GCA_049976445.1 Thermoprotei archaeon
TTAGGGAGCGTGTAGTGGTAGGGGTAAGTCTCTTATGCACAGATCCTCACATGTGAGAATTATGCAACAAAGCAAAAGAAGTAATAAACTTTTACTTTACATCACAGTTAAAACAGATTTTCTTGGATCATTAGATTCAATTTTACCATCTGTTATTGTTAGGGCGTTTGGACTTGTAGGTTTTGAGATTACTAGGTATTCAGAAGTTTCCATGAAATTAGTTAAGTATATGTCAGGAGGAAATACGTTATTAAGTTTTATAAATACGATTAGCTTAGATAATATTTTTATTACTATAATACTTGTAAACGATAAAACAATTAAAAAGAGTATTAAAAACAAATAGTGCTTTAATTTTTAAGAATAAAAGAATTTTTGAAGTTATATTTGTGTAAGACTTAATCAAAGTATTATTGAAATGTACGTGTTGTCTGTGAAAGAGTATTTATTTGAATGTAATTTATGATATTTGGTGCTAGAGTTAGATCATCTTTATAGGCAAATAATGCGCACAATAAAAATAAACGTAAAAAACACCTACAAGAAAACAGCAATCATCCGAAATATCATGCGGCCCAGCATATTACTAAGAAACGCTCTTAAATAAGAATGTTGTGGCTTCCTTTTCCAATACTTTTTGATGATGAATTATTCCCTAGAATAATTAAAAAATACATGAAAACAAAAACAACTAGAACCTCTTTTCCTCGCTTGACAAGAGTAGGGGTTTCACAGAAGGAACAGCCACAAAAATCTTACTTGAGAGCGAGAGTATTTATTTGAATGTAATTTATATGATTTGGTGCTAAATGTTGGATCCTCTTTATGGATATAGAGGTATTGCAAGAAAACTCTTAGAGATTGCTCACGCAAGCATAGGTGATACAATTACTATTAAATCTAAAAGTTTAACTTATACGGGAATATTGATGCCACGTTATGAGACAGCAGATCCTAATCATATAACAATAAAATTAGAAAATGGATATAATATAGGCGTCCGCGTTGATGAAAATACGATAATTGAAGTTAAACAACATGGTGAAAAATCTCAAGTTAGTTCGCATGTTACCCAATTTAGAGGACTTCCTTACATAGTTTTGGTTGGTGTTGGTGGGACTATAATGAGCAGAATTGATTATGTAACTGGGGCAGTAAAACCTTCCTTCACAGTTGCAGATCTTATAGAGGTTGTTCCAGGAATTACTGAAAAGTATGATGTAAAAATGATAGAGCTTTTGAAAATTTTTAGTGAAGATATGAAACCAGAATACTGGTCTAGAATGGCTGAGACTGCTGCAAGGGAAATAATGGATGGAGCTGAAGGAATAATTATTGCTCATGGAACAGATACCATGGGTTATTCTGCGGCTGCTTTAAGTTTTGCATTAAGAAATCTACCAGTACCAGTTATTTTTGTTGGTGCTCAGAGGAGTTCAGACAGACCATCTAGTGATGCAGCAGTTAATTTAAAAGCTGCTATAACTTATGTCACAAAAGGTCCATATTCTGGTGTATTTGTTGTAATGCATGGAGGACTAGATGATGACATCTGTCATGTGCATAGGGGCACTAAAGTAAGAAAGTTACATACTAGTAGAAGAGACGCATTTAGGACAGTAAACTCTAACATAGTAGCTGAAATACGAGGAGAGCAAATTAGTATCATTGATCATAGATACTTATTACCTCGTGACAAATCTAGACGGATTGAATTATATCCTAAATTTGAGCCTAAAGTGGCATTAATTAAAACGTATCCAGGAATAAGTAGTGAATTAATTGATTATTTATTAGATAAAAATTATAGAGGTATTGTTATTGAAGGAACAGGACTTGGTCATGTACCTGAAGGTTTAGTTCGATCTGTACAAAGAGCTAGTGAAATGGGAATCGTTGTCGTAATAGCATCACAGTGCATTTGGGGTAGGGTTAATATGAATGTATATTCACGGGGAAGAGAATTATTAGCTGCTGGTGCGATTGGTGCTGAAGATATGTTACCAGAAACTGCATTAGTTAAACTAATGTGGGTATTAGGACAAGGTTATGATTATAAGGATGCTAAGAAAATAATGCTAACTAATATAGCAGGTGAGATAGAAGAGAGATCTTTTGAAAGCTGGAGGTGCACACAATGATAGATTATCATGCAATTGGACTTAAAGTTGGGCTTGAAGTGCATCAGCAACTTAACACTAAAAATAAGTTATTCTGTTCATGTCCAACTGAATTAAGTGAAAAAGAGGATATCAGGTTTCATAGATATCTTAGGGCAGTAAAGAGTGAATTAGGAGAGGTTGACCCAGCAGCATTGTTTGAAGTTAAAAGGGGAAGAAGTTATATATATTTATGCGAACACACAAATACATGCCTTGTAGAAATGGATGAAGAACCTCCCCATCCAATTAATGAGGAAGCATTACGTGCTGCATTAATATTTGCATTAATGGTTAATAGTACTCCCGTTGATGAGGTTCATGTTATGAGAAAAGAAGTTATTGACGGTTCTAATACTACAGGTTTTCAAAGAACTGCAGTAGTTGCATTAGGTGGTTTTATAAAAGATGAAAATTCAATAATAACAATTCAAACAATTAGCTTAGAAGAAGATGCTGCAAGGAAAATTGATGAGCAAGGGTCTTTAGTATATTATAAATTAGATAGGATGGGAATACCACTCATAGAAATTTCAACAGGACCAGATATACATACTCCTCAACAAGCTGAACGTGTTGCCCTTAAAATTGGTAGGCTCTTAAGGTCCACAAATATGGTGAAACGAGGTTTAGGTACAATAAGACAGGATCTCAATATTTCTATTTCAGGAGGTGCAAAAACTGAGGTAAAAGGTGTGCAAGAATTGGAATTAATAAGTAAAGTTGTTGAATATGAGGCATTAAGGCAGATAAATCTCCTTAAATTAAAGGATGAGCTGAACCGGAAGATTGATAAAAATTCTTTAACATTTGATGTGATGGACGTAACAAAAGTTTTTGAAAAAACTAATAGTAAAATTTTACGCAAATATATTGACAGTAATGAGAGAATATATGCTTTAAAACTTAAGGGTTTAGCTGGATTTCTCAAATTTGAACTTCAACCAGGACGTAGATTTGGTACTGAACTTTCAGATTATGCGAAATTCTGGGGTGGTGTGACTGGAATCATACATACTGATGAACTTCCTAATTATGGTATCACTAATGATGATGTTAAAAAACTTAGAGAATTCATGAATGCTAATGAAAACGATGTGATAGTAATAACTGGAGGACCAGAAGAAAATTGTATAGAAGGATTAAAAGCTGTTTACCAGCGTGTTTTACAAGCTTTTGTAATGATACCAGAAGAAACTAGAATGGCTAGACCTGATGGGACAACTAGTTATGCAAGACCAAGGCCGGGATCTGCAAGAATGTATCCTGAAACCGATGTTCCACCTATTGTTATTACTAAAGAATTGCTAGATGTTTTGCGTAGTTCACTACCTAAAACTTTAGAGGAAAAAGTGAAAGAATTAATGGAATCACATAAACTTAACAAAGAGATGGCAGTAAGCATCGCTGATTCAGATTATTATGAGCTTTATATAGAAGCAGTCAAAATGGGAGTACCCCCGACAATAGCTGCATCGACGTTAACTCAAACATTAAAAAGCCTGAAACGTGATGGTATACCTATTGAAAATCTTACAGAAGAAGTTTTGAGAGAAGTGTTTAAGAAATTATCAAAAGGAGAAATTGTGAAAGAAGCTTTACCAGACATATTGGCATGGCTTGCTAGAAATCCATCTTTTTCAATTGAAGACACACTTAAAGTCCTTAATTTAACACCGTTAACTGAGACGGATGTAGAACGTCTCATAGATTCTCTTATTGAAAAGTATAAGGGTGCAAAGATTGAAATTTTAAGTAGCGTAGTGATGAAAGAATTAATGAAGGAGATAAGAGGACGTTTTGATGGAGGTAAAGCTAAGAAAATTGTCGATGAAAAAATCAAGAAAGTAAAGGAAGGCGCTCTATAATGATTTTTGAGTGTTATTTTTATATTTCTTGTTTGTATATTTTATAGTGCAATGAGTATCAAGCGTGTGTATGTGAGAGTGTATGGTATTGTTCAAGGAGTGTTCTTTAGATCTAGTACGAGAAGTATTGCGAAAAGACTTGGATTAAAGGGTTACGTTAGGAACTTACCTGATGGTAGTGTTGAGGCTGTTTTTGAGGGTGAAGAGGATGCTGTTGAAAGAGCTATAGAGTGGTGTAGGCATGGGCCTCCTGCTGCTGTTGTTGAGAGAGTTGATGTAAGGTATGAAGAACCTAAAGATGATTATGATGATTTTTACATTGAATATTAGTGAGTAGCCTTGAGTTGGTCTCAATTAGAAGAAAAGATAGCCCAATATTTTTCATTATTGGGATACAATGTAACGAGGAATTTAAGAATTAAAGGTAAGAGTGGAGCCTTACATGAAATAGATGTATATGCTGAGAAAGAGGGACCTGAAGGTAAAATACGTATAATTATTGAAGCAAAAGATTATTCTGAGCCTGTGACTAAAGAATGGGTTATGAAGTTAGCAGAGGTTAAAGAAGATATTGGTGCAGATAAGGCTATTCTTATCACTTCATCACGTTTTACACCCTCAGCAATAGCTATAGCACAAAATAAGGGGGTAGATCTTTGGGACCATGAGATATTAGCCGAAAAATTAAAAATGATGAAAATTAATGAGAAAGAAGTGAATGTTAAGATTCTATCTGTATCCTTAACAAAAGATGAAGCACTAAAGATAGTATTTAAAAATTTAAGACGAATACTATTTTTTAAATCAGAGCGTATTAAAGATTTTTCATTAGTTTTTCATCCAACATATTTATTTGAGATTCGCACAGTAGAATTTGTTAGTAGTTTTGTAGGTAAACCTACAAAAAGATACATAAAGCGTTATTTAATGATAGACTCAGTAAACGGAAATGTTTTAGGTTTTTACAAGATAAGCGGAAGATCATACATTAACGTTAACGATCCATTAATGAGAGTATTAGCTATTTTATCTTCGAAGGGCGAGATTCTATTGAACGATGCAGAGAAAATGATTAGCAAAGAATTAATAAAAGATATGATCAATCAACATATTTTTTCGTACGATGCAAAAAAGAATATTCTACGCTTGGATCAAAGAAAATCGCACATTTTGGTGAACCCTAATATCATTGAAAAAAAGTTAGTTACTTTGTACGAAAAAGAACTATTCATTGAAAAATCAGTAACAAGCATTGATAGTTTATTTGATAAACTTTCTGGAGAATTTGCATTTGATGTTTTAACAATGGCAACAATATTTTATCCATTCTATAAGGCAGTTGTAGTTGATAAGAGTGGTGGAGAACGTTATATATATGTTGATGGAGTAATTAAGCATACATGGTCAGAACCTTAAATTGTAGTGGCATCCATGCGAATACAACACACTCAAATATGATAGAAATAACGCAAAAAGGTAGTCTCAGCTTGTCATGATAAAATCTCCTTATAATATTATTTATTAAAGTAAAGTACTTAAACTTTAACATGACATGCAAAGACTACCAAGCATAACATCCATAACATTTATCAACATCAATGAACATTCCATACCAATGATTTACTTTTTCTTCTAAATAGTTTAACTAAAAAACTAGAAAATATTGGATTTGAAATAATTTCAAAAGCACAGTATTTTATCCATTTTACAGAACAGAGGTAATTGATAAAGATAGTGGAAAACGTTGTATATATTGATGCAGTAAAACATATGTTAGTAATTCCTTAATGCTCCTTTTGGTGCCCTCCTTTACTTCTATTATAAGCTCTCATGAAATGTAACATTACTTTAACAGTCACATGGATAACAATATGATAAACTTATATTATGCATAATAAAAAATAAATCATGAACATTTATATAATTTTTTAGTTTATAGTAAAGAGACTGTCCACATAAGCTTTATGTGAGTTTGCGGTACTACTTGTGGTGAGGTGTCGGTGAATATCTTTGAATAC
>JBMFIF010000086.1:0-5593 GCA_049976445.1 Thermoprotei archaeon
ACAACGTACTAAAGCACAACGAAGAAACCATAAAAACCATGAAAAACGTGAACACATTCAAAAAACCTGTAATCATCGCAATGGACTGGCACGACATAATGTACTACGGGAATCCTAAAACAGAGGGAGTAAAGGGAACAAAGACAAAGAAGGGAACTAACTGGGCATACCAGTTCGCCACGGCAGCTGTCGTCGTTGATGACAGGAAGCTCACCATAGCCGTTACCCCAGTAGCGCCGCACGAAAGCATAGTTGAACACGTTAAAAGGCTGCTCTCTAAAATCTTTGAGCTTGGAATAAAGATCAAGCTCCTGCTTCTCGATGCTGGTTATTACACCATAGAAGTGATAAACCTGCTGAACTTGTATAGAATAAAGTTCATAATGATAGCTCACAACACCGGGAAGTTTAAAGCCGGAGATGATATGATGTACACTACAGAGAGCCATCACCATCTGACGGTAGTCTTTGCATGTCATGTTAAAGTTTAAGTGTTCTGTTCTATAAACAGTTGTGTAAGGAGATTTTATCATGACAAGCTGAGACTACCTCTTTGTGGATGCTATTTGGGGACGTCACAATACTTTAAAGTATCAACATACATAGTAGCGAAGACAGCAAAGATTATCAAATAACGCTTAAGGTTTTCAATTGATTATTAACAAAGTAATATACGCGTGTTGATAAAATTGGAGTAAATAAAGTTAATACTTGTAATGTTATTATTTAAATGGTGAAACAATTATGATGAATGAGATTATGATGGCTAAGGATTTGTTAATTAACGGAATGCGAAATGGTGAAGAGTTAAAGATACCTGATTGGTTCAAAAAACCTGATCGCGTGGTTTTTATTGGAATTGGTGGATCTGCTATGGCTGGTGAGATAATTTCATGGATTTTAGTAAATATTCATGGAATACCTTCTCAAGTGTTTAGAGGACCAGAAATTCCGGCAAATTTCTTTACAGATAATACATTAGTGTTTATAATAAGTTATTCTGGTAATACATGGGAAACGCTTGCGGCGTTCAGAAGTTTAAAGGATATAAGCTCGATGAAAATATCAGTCACATCAAATGGAAAATTAGCAGAATTATCAAGTAGATTTAATATTTCAGTAATACCTTTAACACCTGGTATACAACCTAGATCAAGTCTTTATGAGCAAGTTGCATCATTATTGATGGTACTTGATAAACTTGGGATTCATATAAGAGCTTCACAAGAACTTGAGCATAGCAGGCATGCCATAGAACGTGTATTAAACAATGAGCAAGATAGAGCTTATGAGATAGCTTCTATGATCGCTAGGAAAAGTGTTGTTATATACGGTTATCGTTCAATGAGCGTAGTAGCTATGCGATGGAAAACGCAGTTCAATGAAAATGCTAAAATGATGGCATGGTATGAAACCTTAACAGAAGCAAATCATAATTCATTAGTTGGTTGGGGTGAATCAGAAGAATCAGACAATTACAGTATCATAGTACTTCGATCTCCAAGAGAAGAAAGTGAACCAGTAAGAGAAACATTAAATTGGTTCCAGGAATATCTCTCAAAAAGATTTTATTTATTCACATATGAAACATATGAAGAATCATTATTAGCTAGAATACTTTCAACATGTGTAATGGGTGATTTAATATCTGTTAAAGTTTCAGAAATAAAAAACATCGATGCTAAATCAGTAAGACCAATTAATGCACTAAAAAATTATATTGAAAGATGGGGTGTATACAATTATTTAGGGTTCGATAGATTTTGATTATCTTGATATTAAATAATATCTAGGTCTTCGTATTAAAAATGCACCAGATATAATACCACTAATAAGCCCTATTAAATGCGCTACTATATTTACCCCAGGTATTATTGAACTAGCAAGAAAAACCCATAAAGCATAAACTAAAGCAGCTCCCAATCCTCCTACATTCCTACTCAGTATCACGTACGCTCCTAGAAGCCCAAAAATAGCACCTGAGGCTCCACCAGATAACACATTATAAGGTAGAAGGAAATATGTTGCAATATTACCTGCAATACCAGATATAAAGTATATTATGAGAAACCGAGACTTACCATATGCATACTCTATAACACCACCAAAATAGTATAGCGCAAACATGTTAAACAACAAATGAAAAATCCCAAAATGAACAAACATAGAAGTTATTAATTGCCATACAAATCCCTCTTTTACTAGTAAATTATTTTGAGCCAACAACACAAGAATAGTATCATTAATACTTATTGGAATAAACACAATAACATTTATTATGATCAGTGTAAGTGTAGCCGATTGAAGTCTTATCACAGACATTATGATCTACCTTTATCGACGTTTACAAGATGCTAAAGCCTTATATCTTTTAACAAATTATTAAGAATTTTCTTGGGTGACTTTATCTCTATCCTTATGGGAGTTATCGATATAAACTTCTTTCTAAATACAGCAGTAATATCACTATTATTTTCACCGAAATTGTCATAAATATCTGTTTTCGATCGAGCTGCTGAATAAGTTCCATCACCATTATCTACATACACATCGCCATAAACATACCATGCAGGCTTCGTTATTTCAATACCTTGAGGATTTTCAGGAACATTTATCGAAATCAAATGTATGCCATGTGGCATACCTTTAATAAGAATCCGTTCAGCAATTTGGCGTACAATTCTCATAGCGACATTGAAATCATCTAACGTCAATGACAACTTTTTCTCTGAATCAACACATAAAGAAACTGCAATAGCAGGAACACCATGTAATCCAGCCTCTAATGCAACTCCTATAGTACCAGAAGTCAATATATCACCGATTCCAACATTGCATCCTAAATTTATTCCTGACACTACTAAATCTGGATCACGACAAAAAATCTTGTATCTAAAAATAAAATATGAATCGGCAGGTGTACCATTTATAGCATAAGCAATGCTACCATCATCTAATACAACTTGTTTAATTTTAAGAGAAAACATTTGTAAAGCTTTACTAATCCCACTTCTGTTAATCTCAGGTGCAACAATGTATAAAGCGCCTAAACCTTCTAAAGCTCTCTTAAGTGCAATAAGTCCAATTGAACCAATACCATCATCGTTAGATATTAATATGTGTTTCATTACTAATCCCTCGCAGATAAGTCACTAAAACCAACGCATCGTAATAAATTTTAACTATGTCATTCAAGCAAAAACCAAAAACATTTAAGTTAAGTCCTCTTGGGTGTGTCGTTTATTTGATTAGTGAAAATAGGGTAGGATTGAGGATTGCTAAAAGAGACTGGAAATAGAGAGAACAACCTCTCATCTAACGATCAACTTCGTATAAATGACAAAAACAAAGAGACTTAACTTAAACAGTTCTTCTCTCGTTACATTCCAATGGACAAGCTAAGAAACAATTTGTAACAATTTTAGAATTCAAAATTTATAAGTTGAACTGTTCTTATTGTACTGTGTGGTTCAAGAATAGAGAGATAAGGCTAATAATTTCTGAAACCAGAGATCCGATAATTAACCTACTTACAGAAGAAGTTATATTAGAAGCTGTTAATAAGGGATACTCTCTTAATACTCTCAGATTATGGATTAACGATAGATGTCTTGTAATGGGTAGAGGTTCGAAAGGCTATGGATGGTACAATGAGGAACTTGCTACAAAAATGAATATCAAGGTTTACAAAAGGATCACAGGAGGAGGAGTCGTATATCATGATAATGGTAATTTAAATTGGAGCTTTTACATTGAGCATCAAAATAAAAACATAGACATAGAAGAATTATTTAAAGAACCTGCCCAAATTATAATAAACGCTTTACATAGCTTAAATATTGATGCATATTTCATGCCACCAAACAGGATCGAATATAGAGGTTATAAAATATCAGGTATGGCAGCATATGTTAAGAAGAACGCGGCTCTAATCCATGGTACACTTCTTGTTAATGCAAACCTAGAGGAACTGAATAAATTATGCATACCACCGTTTAATTCTCCACCCATAGCGAATCTTGTACAATGGGAAAAAGATCTCACAATACACAAAATAATTAATGTTATAGAAAATACTCTTCAACACCAAGGATTTAACATCATAAAAACGAATCTCACTTCATGGGAAGATAAACAAATAAAAGAAAAATACAGAATGCTCTTATCTTAATATTATGAATCTTATTATTCCAACTAGAGAGCGTTCCTCACTTACCGTAACTTCTAACGGCAAGCGTGTCATCACGCTTCATTTCGGAGCTCCTCACCGCAAGGCTCATACACGGGTAGTGGAATTGTGTTAGGATTAAATATCTTCAAGCATTATATTAAACTAGAATTTTCTTATCACCAACAAATATTTCCTAACAAGACGACACTTATAGCCTCCTATTTTCCCATTTCTGCTTACGTTTTCGATAACTTCCCTACTAGCAATAGCACTCATTTTAAGTAGTCTTTTTTCAAGATAAAATAAAACTATGCACAATTATGCAACAAAGCACTTAAGAGCAAAAATTTTTAAATGTGTAATGTATATAAAATTATTATGAACAAAATAGTATTGAAAATTTAATTTTTAAAAAAGCATTTTTCGAGATAAACGAGGAGAATGTACGAATTCTAAGAAAGAAGTATAATAAAATAAGACGTTGGGTTATCGCAGATTTTCTCAAAAGAAGTGCTTACAGATACCCTGATAAAGTTGCGCTAATCTTTGAATCGCCAATAGAACAAATAAAAATGACTTATACAGAGCTGGAAGACGCATCAAATAAAGTTGCAAATGCGTTTATCGATTTAGGAATAAAAAAATATGACAGAATAGCAATACTTGCTCATAATACTGTGCATCATGTTCTTACAATATTTGGTGCTGCAAAAGCTGGAGCTATATATCTTGCACTTAACTATCTTCTTCGCGGTAAAGATCTAGCATACGTAGTTAATCATTCTGAGTCTAAAGTCCTTATTGTAGAGGATTCACTCTATGACAAAATAAAGGATGTAATTAAAGATCTTTCAACTGTTAGAACGCTCATCTGGTCAAGTCAAGGAAAGGGTGAACCTGCGCCTAGCAATTGGATTGATTTTGATAAATGGTACAAAAATTATCCTAGCAAAGAACCTGATATTGAATTATATATTGAAGATCCTGTTCAATTAACATATACTAGCGGAACAGAAACATTACCTAAAGGTGTTATTCATACTAATGAATCTCTCATAGCTCAATATGTAGGAACTATTATAGATGGTGACTATGAACCTGATGATATTTGCTTAAATTCAATGCCCATCTATCATTGTGCACAAAGAGATGTTTTCATGATGCCCATTTTCTATGTTGGTGGAACTAATGAGATGGTTTCAAAATATTTAAGCTTTTCATAAGAGACTGTCCACATAAGCTTTATGTGAGCTTGTAGTAATACTTGCAGTGTGGTACTATGAACATCTTTGAACACCCCAAACAACCCAACACAAAAGAAACAAAGCACCATTCAAACCAAAAATACTGAGCATACTCATACATTCGGACACAGCACAAGAAAAACAACAAAACTACCCCCACTCACAAAACAAAAAACCT
>JBMFIF010000087.1:0-5477 GCA_049976445.1 Thermoprotei archaeon
TTAGATCGTAGGATTGTGCGCATGGTTTGCATAAACTTTGTAATACTGTCCTGCACTAAAAAGTTTTGAACTACTGTGAAGGACGAAGTTTTCATTCATTGTGATTTGTAAAGAAATAATAATCAAATTATAAAAATACATCATCAATCAAAAACTGCATTCACAAAAAAGAATATTCTCAAGTGGTTAATGATTTTGGTTCTATCTCAAACTCACAGTATTCATCACCTTTAGATATACATTTTGTTTCAAATGCTTGGCACTCTGTGTTGAAATGTTTAGTAAGGAATCCGGCGAGCATACCCCTAATAAAATGGCTCTCAGCTCTTCCACTAACTCCTTTTAATCGGCATTCCCAATTATCCCATACTCTAATTTTCGCATATTTATTCATAGGACTATACTCAACAACTTCATAATGACTCCACCACCCTAATGCTATAGCAGTTTTCAACATTAATTCAACAAGATCTCTCACAATAGTTTTTCGCCATTCATAATAAAGATCCCATATTTCTTTACCAGAACTATATCCCATATGCCATAACGCTATATAAGAAACCTCCTCGCCAAGTTGTACATTGATACCATAAAGAAAACCTTTCATCACAGCTTCTCCAATAACTATTGCTCTTGACTTACCATTATATATAGTGAGAGGAAAATGAGTATCATCAATAATAAAATTAACAAACGGTTCTACAATACTGATGGATATTATGCTACTTATCTTAGAAAGCTCATTTTTTAAGTCTTCTGGAGAAAACGTGCTATCTGTTAAATCTGCTACAAGAAAAAGATGTGCATTACCTCCCACAATTTGTTCAGTTGAAATCACTACATCAATAATGTTTATTAATGCATCAGCACAGGCTTTTCCTATACTAGCAAGCACTCCAGGAACGTTTCTTGCAATGATGCTGAATCCATAAATTTTACGATCTAAGATATTAATACTTCTTAACAAATCGAGAGGGTATAATGGTCGTATCATGATTATTTTTAGTATTTTTCATAAATATAAATTTATCCATTTATTATCAATAATAATTAAAAATTTAATTATTTAATATCCTATCAATATAAATATTTTTTCTTTAAGATTTTAAAAATCAATATAGAAAATGTACAGTTTTAAATTATTATAATTTTATTTTGTTTTTAATATAAAGAACAAATAGCTATGAATTTTAGAATTTATAATATTTATCTAGTTGTATGTAGTTGTTTTATTGCTATATTTATATTATTGATACTTTTTTCTTTTTAATGTAAGTTTAGCTGTTAACAGTTTTTCTGTTGTGAAGCTTTTTGAGGCTATATAGAGCATAGCTAATGAAAATATTGTCATGTATGTTATTCCAATTATTACTGGGATGTAGTTTCCATCGATTAATTTTGTGATTCCAGTAAATGCATGTGTGAATGGTATTATGTAGAGAATTGTTTTTTCTACTGGGGGTAGTTGATCTATGTTTACTCCCATTACTATGAAGGCTGGTAATCCAAATAGGAGTGTTACGTATGAGACTAATGCTTGGGCGCTTCGTACGTCTTCTGCGTAGACTGAAAGTGAGACTGCTATAGAAATTGCTGTGAGTAATGTTATGAACATAAGTATTGCCACGCCTCCTATTATTTGGGGACTGTTGACTAATTGTGATACTTTGTTTATTATTTGTGGTGAGATTTGTGCTGACGATAATCCCAATATTGTATTCATGTATATTGTGAAACCCCCTATGTATGATAGTACTGAAAGTATTGCAATAGTCATTGAGCTGGTTATTTTACCTGCTAGGATACTTATTCTTGATATTGGTGTTGATAGCAGGATTTCGAGTGTTTTGGATTCTTTTTCTGATGCTATCGCTGATGCGACTATTTGTGATGACGTTACGATTATTATGAATATGCTTAATGGTAATGTCCAACTTTGTGATGCTAGTAAACTATGTACTATTTCTGGTGGCGATGGTATTTTTTCTTCCCTTACTATTGAAATGTAATTTATATTTACTGGATTAATGATGGTACTAGGATTTACATTAGGAGCTATTTGTCTTATTTTCCAATTGATAGTGTTTCTAATATAACTTTGAAGGACTGGATCTAGTGTTCTGATTGCTATACTACCTGTTGCTGATATATAGGAATACAGTTCTAATTGGGCTGTTGCATTAGGATTGTATATTGTTTTTGTAAAGTTGCTTGGTATTACTAGGAGTTCATTAATACCCTGTTTTTCATAAAGTTCTCTTGAGAGTTGTGTAATATTTTTGCTAGTATCATTCACTATTATTAGATTTATGTTATTAAATTGTTTTATAAATGATATTAAGTTGTTTCCCATATTAGTGTTATTATATCCGTTGTCTAAGTTAAGTATTGCCACATTGAGTGTTTGTTGGGCTGTAGTCTCCGCACCGGTTTTAAAAGCAAACCCTATTACTGGAAAGAAAATCAATGGAATTATGATCATGGTAAATAATGTTGTTCTGTCTCTTAATAGGTCTTTAAGTTCTTTGATTATTATTGCTACTAACTTATTTGGCAAAATTGCTCACCGCCTTTAAGAAGGCATCTTCAAGGTTTTCTGCATTGTAATTCTCTTTTAATTCTTTAGGTGTTCCAATATTTATTATAAGACCATCGTTAATAAACGCAACTCTATCACAAAGGTATTCAACTTCTAACATATTATGACTGGAGAGTATTATGGTTGTTTCGTATTTTTCTCGATAATTTTTAATAGTTTGTCTTATTTGAACTGCATGCTGTACATCGAGCCCTGATGTTGGTTCATCGAGTAGTGCTAATTTTGGTAGATTCATCAGTGTACGTGCTAGTAAAAGCCTTCGTCTCATACCTTTAGAGTATTCTTTTGTCTTATCCTTTAATCGTTCACCCAGCCCTGAAATCTCAATGCCTCTTTTTATAGCCTCATTAGTATTACTCCCTGAAATTTCTGCAAAGAATTTGAGGAATTCAATACCAGTTAATCTTTCATAAACTCCAGCTTCTTCAGGTAAATAGCTTATAATTTCTCTAACCATTCTTGCATCCTTAATAACACTCATGCTTCCTATGATCACATCACCATCGGTAGGCTTAAGAAGAGTTGCTATTATTCGCAACGTTGTGGTTTTCCCTGCTCCATTAGGACCAATCAATCCAAAAATCTCACCTTTTCTTACATTAAAGGAAATACCTTTAAGTACTCTCCTTTTACCAAAATCTTTTGTTAAATTCTCAACCCTTACAAAATTCTCGCTCATACATTAGTGTATCTCATTTTAATATTTAAACTCATTTATAAGCAATAAACTTAACAGGTATTATTTTGTACTATTTTATCACTAATATCTTACTCAACTTTAACAATTGCACAAATATTTTTGATTAATCATGGAACTTAGAATGAAAGAGTTAGGGTAGTAAAGCTTACAGTTTATCCATGATATAACTTCTACAAGGAGGTATATTATCATAACAATTATCAAAAAGTTTTTATCCTTAAAGTTAATCATGATAGTTTCTATCTTACTACTTCTTCTACTTCACGGTACCATGGTTTGTTTGTGCCGATTTTTGCGCGTTTCTCCCAGTTCTTTGTTTTTGGATAATTGTCAATCATTTTGCGGAGAGTATCTATTCTCTCTATGATTATTTTAATCTGTTCTTCTGTCAGTTTTCCAGATTCTAAGAATGTTTTTGCTAATGACTTAGCTTTATTAAGATTAGTTATGGCATCATACCAAAATCCCCAGTCATCAGACAACACTTTTGCGATGTATTCTCCGTCGATCATATCTTTGTTAGCATGTTCGCTTACATCATGACCCATGAACAGTACTATAAGATCGATTAAATCTTTAAGGTTAATAAAGTGTATTTGAAGTTTTTCAAGTATTATATCAGCTAATGTGATTGTAGGATAATCGAGTTCTAATCTTCCAGAACCTGGCTTCTCACCGAATAATACATCGTGGCTAAATTCAAGTTTATTAAGAAACACGTCAACATGGTATTTATTTTGTGGGTGATAAAAAATCAACCTTCTATCTCCAAATAAAACGTTAACCATACGATCTGGCTGAAAGCGCATTTCCTCAAATAATTTTGTGATTTCTTTTCTTTGTTTACTATATCCTATTAAATCTAGGTCTGTGAAGAGTGGTTTTCCTTCACCGAATCTACCTAATGATCGGAATGCATTTATACAAGCTGGTTTGTCAAGTGAATGTATATATACTGCTAACGCTCCAAGAATTCTAAGATAAATTCCACGCGATTGGGCTTTCTCAATGATCTCTAATGCTTCTTTTAAGAATTCTTCTTCACTTATTTCCACAAAATGTGAGGGGCCACTCACTATATCTCAACTCTAACCTTCAACTTTCCAATAATTCTTTAATCCATTTTCATCGAGTTCAATTATGAAGCCTCTCAATATTCCTTCAGTATATTCACTGCCAGGATTAACAACTACTGTTTTACCAATTTTATCACTTGCATAGCTCTCGTGTATATGTCCATGTAATCCTAACAATGGTTGATATTTTTCTATCATCTTGCGTACAGCGGTACTTCCCACATGTACCGTCATTGGTTTTCCTCCTACATATACGATTTTCATATTTTTATCTAACTTGGGTGCAAGGTCCAGCTTTGTATTATATGGTGGAGGATGGAAATTAAATATTGCTCTTTCAATATTACGCACTTTCTTTATTTTCTCTTCAAGCATCTTCTCTAACTTCTTTTCATCAACTTCTCTAGGTGTTTTCCATGGTGTTGGATTTACATAATCATTACTCACAATTTCATAACCGTACGGAAGTTCTACAATTTTATCCAAAGGATATATTACACCTCTATCAGAATATTCTTTTATAACTTCATCGACCCAAAATTCATCGTCATTTCCAGGCATAGCCATAGCGATTACTTCTCTAGTATTTACTTTTTCAATCAAAAGATCCATCCACTTTCTTATGCGCTCAGTAATAAGCTCCTTAAATAGGTTCTCAAGCTTCTTTTCATCAGCAGCTATCTCTTGAGCCTCTTGCACAGTCATTACTTTATAATAATATCCTATACCTTCAATTTGTTCTTGAAGCTTTTTCAATTCTTCATTGTTATTGATAGTATACTTTTTTCCTAAGAATTCAGTTTCATAATGCCCATTTTTATCATATATTGGTATTATCGCTTTTCCAGTAAGATCCCCCGAAAGTATTAGTACATTGGCTTTATATACATTCACTGCATTAATCCATTTACGCCAAACAACAGTATTACCATGCACATCGACTGAAAAATAGCACCGTAATACCATTCACTTCCACACCACAAAATCTTTGTCAAAACAAGTAAATATATTTTACTAAAACAATAAAAGAGACTGTCCACATAAGCTTTATGTGAGTTTGCGGTACTACTTGTGGTGAGGTGTCGGTGAATATCTTTGAATA
>JBMFIF010000088.1:0-5275 GCA_049976445.1 Thermoprotei archaeon
TTTTGGTTGTGTGGTTGGTTTGTCTGCTAGGTGGTGTTGGGGTTGTTTTTGAGAGGGGTGTTTATAAGAGCGGTCAGTATGACGAATTTGCTATAAAATCAAACAAAAAGTTTTGATCTACTGTTCAGGGCTGGGAGGAGGTCAGACTTTCCTCACTTAAGTATACTTCGGTTGTGAAATAATATAGAACAGAAAAGGTAATAGGTAACCTTTTTTAAATAAATATGGGGTTAAAAAAATTGAGCATCTTGGGACCTGGTTTCATAAGAAGTATGACTGATTGGATAAATGAGCAGAAAAATTTACTTGAAATAGCTAAGGAGAATGAGAAATATTTTGAAAAGGCTGATAGATTAACATTGATGTTAGCTGCAAGAACAGCCTGTACGCAAGCGATCAGAACACTAAGAGGATTTGAGAATTGGTTACAAAATCCAGTTATAATAAGTGTTATGCCTGAGGATATGTTACGTGAAGTTCACACAAGGCTCTGGGAAATCATGATAAAGTTAATCGAGTTTGATATTAAGCATACTGGAGAATTTGTTGAATATGTAAAGAGCGCAAATGTAGATATACCGCAACTACTTTTGAAAGTTGGTAAAAGTGAAGAAAGTAGAGGACCGCCTTTATCGTTGTAGGACTATAATTTAATAATCCATTTTTTAACAAAAAGAAGATACAATGCTATGCCTATAAGTATAAGACTAGAAAACATTATAACATCCCTTAAAGAAGATGGTGGAGTTGTTGTTGTCAGCATATTGTTACTAACATACAGATAATCACTAGAAACCCACCCATACTTACTGAAGTGCGCTCTAGCTTTAAAAGATGTAAATCCAGTTATATTACCAACAACCTTTATATATGATAC
This sequence comes from Thermoprotei archaeon, assembly GCA_049976445.1. Lineage (GTDB taxonomy): Archaea > Thermoproteota > Thermoprotei > Gearchaeales > WAQG01 > JAVZOV01. The sequence goes on from JBMFIF010000088.1 coordinate 878, forward strand.
TGGTGAACTATTACTGTAAACATGCCATTCAGCAATAACGGTATTGTTCATTATTAGTTGTATCTGATCCAAGTATCCATCAGTAGATGAATTAAAATAAACATTAACACGTATACTATTTTTTCCTTCCATATTAATTAAATCTAAAATTATTGAAGGTGAAGCGTAAGAGTGGGGTATTATGTAGAAAATTACTAGTACAGCTAATATTAATGCACAGATTTTTCCTCTCATGCTAACCACATGCATTATTTAATCAAAGTTTATATATTTCTTTCTAACTATATTTCAATAATGAACATAATAATATTTGAAGATTTAAAACAGCATTATCCCCTCACTCTTCTTAAACCATCTTTCGAAATATTTCACGGTATGCATAACATGCTATCCTTTTTTACCTCAACATTCTTATCTAGCAATAAAATAAAAATCTTTGTTATATCGCCACGTAATGAAATCATGAATGAATTAAGGTCCAGGCTTGGAACACAAAAAATATGGAATGAGTCAATAAATAGTGATTCAATAGTAATAAACGGACGAGCAATAATTAATGAGCAGTTAATTAAACTTCTAAATAAAATAATAACTGATCCCCCTTCAACGAATAAATTATTTTTTAGTGATGACAATTCTTTAGTGATCGGGTACTTAATTAATGATGTATCAACTTTTTTAAATAACATAATGAGAAATATGATTACTACAAGTGAGATAATAAAAGTGTCAGGGCTAAGAACATTCGAAAACATTTGGGATTATATAACGTTGAATAAGGCACTAATACAGGAGCACGCTGCTCTTCTAAAAAATAAACTACACGACACTGAATACAAAAATGTTTATGCAATAGGTTCTGTAGAAGTTGAACATTCAGTGGTTTTTAATACGAAAAATGGTCCTATAATTATTGGTGATAAATGTTATATTCAAGGTCCTAGTCGCATTGAAGGTCCAACATTTATTGGCGATAATGTGATGATAACTGCACACGCTCACATAAGAGGTTCATCGATTGGACCAAATTCAACTGTTGGTGGTGAGGTTGCTAACAGCATAATATCAATGAACACCAATTCCCGTCATCAAAGTTACATTGGGGATTCGTACATAGGTGAGTATGTAAATGTTGGCGCATTAACAGTTTTTTCGAATGTAAAGAATACAATGGGTTATATAAACATTGACCTTTATGATCAAAAAATAAGAACTAATCTAACTAAATTGGGTGCTTTTATAGGTGATCATGTAAAAATCTCTGTTGGAACAACAATTTATGGTGGAAAAATCATCGGTACATCCACACATGTTTATTCAAAGGCAGATAAAAGTATTCCCTCATTTACTATATGGTTAGGTGATAAAGAAAAAGCATTCGAACTAGAAATAGAGTCAGCAATAGAAAGTGCAAAACGTTTTATGAGGAGTAAGGGTAAAACTATGAGTCTTGAATATGAACAACTAATGCGTAATGCATTTGAAAAAACAAAGATTGAGCGGGACAAATTTGGTGTAATAAGAGGAAAAGTAATCTTTTAATTATGAATGCTTTACAATTGTGAATTTTATCTCTGGATATTCCTCCACTTTTTCTTCACCATTACCATCATCTGTCACAATTAAATTCTGTATTTTCAGTGTACCTATTATATCTTGCATATGATTGCTTAATAATTCTTTGTATGCTTTTGTATAGATTATGGCTTTAGGTATTGGTGCATTTAGAGGTATTCTGGCTTTTGCTTTTGCACGCCGCATAGATTTAATCACCTTAATTATCACGTTACCTTTTGTTACAGCTTCCTTATCTATTCTATCTGCTTTTGCAGACGGCCATTTAGCTAGATGTATGCTCTTTATTCCGGTCATTTGCGAATAAAATCTACTATAAATTTCATCAGTAATGTAAGGAGCAAACGGCGCTAATAGTAGTAATATTCTAAGGAGAACTTCATGTAACGTATATCTTGCGGCATACTTATCATCTTCATTACCTGATTTTAATCGATATTTTACAGCCTCTAAATAATCATCGCAAAATACATGCCATGTAAAATCCCTTATAGCTGTAGAAGCGCCCATAAAGTCAAAATTTTCCATATTTTCAGTAACTTTTAATGTTAATTCTTCCAATAAGGATATTATCCATTTATCGAGCAAACTCAACTTTGGTTCTCTATCAAAACGCATATCAGTACCAGCTTCTAGCATTATAAACCTTGCTGCATTCCACAACTTTGTAAGAAAGCGCCAATTAAAATCTACATCCTCCCAACGAAACCTTATATCAGATCCAGTTGTAGCGCCAGTAGCAGCCCAAAGTCTGAATGCATCTGCACCGTACTTATCCAACACTTCTCTTAATGCAACATAATTTCCATAGCTTTTGTGCATCATTCGGCCGTCTGTGCCTCTAACCATTCCATTTATTAGGACAGTTTTGTATGGCGCATAACCAAAGAGGGCTATATGTCTTACCATTAAATAATAATCCCATGTTCGTATTATATCATAACCGTTTGGTTGTAGATCTGCAGGTAATAAGCGTTGATCAAAATTATCAGGCCAACCTGCATGAACAGCACACGTTATACTCGAATCCATCCATGTATCCATTACATCACTCTCACCAACAAACTCAGTAGAACCACAGTATGGACATTTATCAACTTTCGGTTTTTCAGACCTAGGATCCACAGGTAACCACTCAGGCTCTGCCACTATTGCAGCATCACATCTCTTACAATACCAAACAGGTATTGGTGTCGCAAAAAGTCGCTGTCTAGATATAACCCAATCCCAATCCAACGAATTAACCCAGTCTAGTAACCTTTTTTTAGCATATTCTGGAACCCATTTAATTTCATCAGCCCACTTTAAAATTTGATCCTTAAGATCCATAGTACGAACAAACCATTGAGGACGCGAAAGTATCTCAATAGGCGTATGACATCGCCAGCAAGTTCCTACAGTACTTTCAATATCAACAGTCTTAACCAATAATCCACGTTCTTTAAGTATCTCAACCATTTTCTTTCGAGCATCGTTCACACTTAAACCCTTTAATGGTCCGGAACCTTCTTTCATTATTCCATGCTCATCAATCATTTCTCTAACAGACAATGAATAACGTTTCTGCCACTTCACATCAGTTTTATCACCATATGTTGACACCATCACAATACCAGTACCAAAATTAGGATCAACATCCTTATCAGCAATAACAGGTACTTCATAATCGTAAATCGGAACACGAACTTTCTTGTTAATAAGATGAGCATACCTATCATCATCAGGGTTTACCATCACTGCGACACAAGCTGATATTAGCTCTGGCCTTGTAGTAGCAATAGTTACTGGTGAATTATCATAAACTTTAAAAAAGTTAACATAATACAACTTACTTGATTTACTTATGTATTCAACTTCAGCCTCTGCGATAGCTGTTTCACAGCGTGGACACCAATATATTGGATGTGCTCCCCTATAGATCAAACCCTTTTTATACATAAGAACAAACGATAATTGAGTCTTCTTCCAGTAATCAGGATCCATAGTCTTGTACTCCAAACTCCAATCTATAGATATTCCAAGACGAATCACATCTCTTTTCATTTCCTCGATCCATTTTTCAGTATATTCTCTAGATAATTTAATGAAAGTTTGCGGAGGTATCTCGCTCTTACGCTTACCTAATATATTCTCTACTCTAACTTCAGTGGGTAATCCATGACAATCCCAGCCCTGTGGAAAATGTACGTTAAAACCCCTCATCCTTTTATACCTAGCAACAAAATCAAAATAGCTCCAATTTAACGCATTCCCTACGTGAAATTCTCCACTGGGATATGGCGGAGGCGTATCTATCGCATACGTAGGTCTCGATCTGTCTAGACGATCAAATTTATAGAGATCTCTCCAAAAATTGCTCAACCTCTCCTCAACCGATTTAAAATTATACCTAATCTCCATCACTTCACATCACTACTTTAGATTCTTTCTACTGAAAACCACTGACTTAATTCTAGTATATAGCTTTTTATAACATTCTTTTGCTCTTGTTGTGAATTTACATTATATTTGTGTGCGTCAAACATGACGAGCTCATAAAATTATGATTTAAAGAATATTTAAGCATTGCTAGTTCATGCATCACATGATACATCAACCATAGTATCCTTAAAGGATAAGGTTTTCATTACCAACATCTTGAGCATTATTTCATGAAACCTTCAGTTGTAACTGAATAGCAGGATCAAGCATTGCATTTTAGTGCTGAGAGAAGGTCATAATATGACCCCTCCCCGCCTTGAAAGGCGGAGTTTCCACCGCTGGGGTCTCGGGCGTTACCCCTCAACAGGGTTATGGGTCTTAATCCATTGTGCGTTACAATAT
>JBMFIF010000089.1:0-5170 GCA_049976445.1 Thermoprotei archaeon
GATAGGTATTTGTTGCCATTATTAGATCGTAGGATTGTGCGCATGGTTTGCATAAACTTTGTAATATTGTCCTGCACTAAAAAGTTTTGAACTACTGTGAAAGGCGGGGAGGGGTCATAGAGTATCACTAGTAATTTCTTTGAAGTATTGTTATATTAACTTTATATTAATCTAAATAGAATATCTAACTAGGAATAAAGATGTCTACAATACCAAAAAACATTAAATACCTCATGATGTATATTGCTGGAGACATTATAACATCTGAAAATCCTGGGAAGGGATTAAGAAAATGGCGAGAAATTTTTAATGTACAACAAAATGAACTTTCAAGAAAGATTAAAATTCCACCTCCCGTAATAAGCAATTATGAACAAGGGCGTCGACTTCCTGGAATAAAGGCTATAGACAAGATCGTAAAAGGATTAATCGACATAGATCGTGAGAGAGGTTATCCAGTCTCAAGCAAAATATCTGGCTTTATGTTTGAATCAGATGCCATACTTGACATGAAAGATTTTACTACACCAGTATCAGTAAAAAAATTTATTGAAGCTGTTGAAGGCGAACTTCTTTATGGTAAACATCTAACTGAGAGGCCTGTTTTTGGATATACAGTAATAGATAGCATTAAAGCAATATTATCAATGAGTGGGTATGAATTCTTCAGGTTAATGGGATTAACAACTGCACGAGCAGCAATCTTTACAAATGTATCAAAAGGACGCTCCCCCATGATAGCTGTACGTGTATATCCCATAAAACCAATGGTAGTTATAATTCATGGTCCCAAAAAGATTAATGACCCATTGCCAATAAAAATTGCAGAGATAGAACAAATACCACTAATATTATCTAAAATCGATACACTCGAAAAACTTTTAACATCACTTAGGAGAATTCACGAATAATTTATCCCAATCTCACTTTCTAAGATAAAGATGAATTGTTTAGGTTATAGTTATTTATTTTAATGTAAATAGTTCATAATGAAAGTGTACTTGTAATTTATATTTAGGTAAAAATACTCTTATTAGGGAATAATGCCACGACGTATTGAATACAACATATTCGGAATCGTTAGTGAAGGAAAACGTATTGAGATACTTAAGCTATTAGGTTCATATGGATCTTTGCGTTTCTCTGAAATAAAAGAAAAGCTCCATTTGAGACAAGAAGAAACAAGTAACTTAAGTTATCATATAAGGATGTTGCAATCTCATGGATTAATCGATAAAGATTTAGAGACATCAGAATATATACTAACTGGATTAGGGCGTAAAGTCTTAGAACTCATCAATGAAATAGAAACATCAATGAAATATTCAAAACTCCTTGTGAGAACATCAAAACCAGCATTGGAGCCATTTGATTCTCAAAAAATTGTTAGTTCATTGATTAGGGAAGCAAAATTGCCAAGGAGTCTAGCAGAGGATATAGCAAGAGAAGCAGAACTTAGACTTAGTAAAATGCCTATAAAATATCTTACATCAACATTCATAAGAGAATTAGTAAATTCCATTCTTGTCGAAAGAGGATTAGATGATGTTCGTCTACAGGTTATGAGATTAGGTTTACCTGTTCATGATGTACATCAAACAATATTTGGTAATGAAAGAAAAATAAAAAACCCTAGACTCGTACATTATAAACTTAGTTCATCAATGCTCAAAGATTATACATTACTAAGGATTCTCTCTAAAGATCTTTCAGATGCACATTCTTCTGGTGATTTACATATAATAGATCTTGATGAATGGCCGTTATCTACTGTTAATATAAACCATGATGCACGCATATTATTAAACTACAGATTTGATGATATAAATTCCTTTTTGCCATCGAATGAGATAAAATCCCTTAATAATGCACTAATGAGAATTACCTATATGCTCTATAACTTTGATCAAGAAGTTTCTGGTGGACAATCTCTACCATTTTTTAACTTTCTACTCGCTCCTTATACGAGAAATATTCCTGATAGCGAATTAATTACATATTTTATTCATTTCATTTATAACATAAATAATATATTCACATGGAGGAATAAGTTAACAATATCTTTAGGTTTACATACAGATCTGCCTAAAGGATTTGAGAATTTGGAAATTAAAATAGATGGTACAGTTCATACCCTTAACGAATATATTGATGAAGCTCATCGTGTTTTTAATGCATTCATTAGTGCACTATTACAACTTAATTCTAATGGTAGACCACTCATTTTACCAATCATACATGTTTATATAGAATCTTTAAGTGATGATTCAAAAAATAATCTAATGAACGCAATAAAACTTAGCTTAACAGGTCATACGGTTACTTTTATTAATAAACTAAGATCATCATCATTAAATACTATTTACACTAACGATTTTTATAAAGTTGCACTTTCTCACTATAACGTTTTACAATATGATATTGCATCAGTCACAGCAGTTAACATGCCTAGATTAGTTATGAAAAGTAATTTAAATGAAAGTGCATTGCCAAACTTTATTGGAGATGTGATAAGATCCGCTACAAGAATTGCAGCATCGAAGAACAATTTGCTAGAATTAATGATAAAAAATGAGACTTTACCTTACACCCTACATGAATATAAAGGAGCACCCTACATAAATAACGATAATGTTTTTCATGTAATTGTGCCAGTAGGTTTATATGAAGCGATAATTCTCTTAACAGACCACGACTATTTTTCTGATTCATCATCACGATCATTATTAATTAAAATACTCAATGAGACTAGTAAAATTATTAGAGAATATTCCGAGCAAGAAAATTTAAAAATATTGTTTGCCCAAAATATAAAAGAAGAACCTGCATACAGATTCTCAATACTAGACAGAAAGCTTTATCCAAAATATTATGGCATATTAATGACAAGCACAAAACCCGGAAAATATTCAAATGGATTAGCAGAAGAATGGAGAATCATTGATATTCAGGATCTGATAACTCTTGACTCAGAAATAGACCCGTTTCTATTTGGCGGTCACGCCATAAAAATATGGCTGAGCGACGAGCTTTCATCACAAGAAATAATAACGGACCACTTATCTAAAACATTTTCATCTTACAACGTTAGCATACTCCAGTATAACAAAAACTTTGTATTTTGCATGGCATGCAAAAGATTGAGCATTGGAATTCAGAAAACATGTCCTGTATGTGGTGCTAGGGGTAAATACTTAATTTATTATGCGAATGTTGAGAATGGTTATCAATTCATATCTGACGAAGACACGAAACTTTCTGTCATAGAACGAACAACGCACGAACTATGATTTTTCATTAAAACTTTTTATAATTATCTTCTTATATTTCTTCTGGGGGATGACGTGACTGATCTGCGCCGATATAACATGGGTGAATGCACCTCCACTGACCCCATTAAGAGGTGGTTATGATTGTCGCCTCATGTTTTAAATCACAATGGATTTATAATGGAAATTTCCATAGCTCCAACGTCTACTTTAAAACCTCACGAAGAAACAATACCAGAAATGGAAACAAATTTAATGAATCAAATTATCCAGAATAAAATGTTTAAACATCCTATAATCGTGGATAAGCAAACTAATATAATACTTGATGGTATGCATAGACATAAAGTTGCCTTAAGATTAAAATTAAAATTTATACCAGTTATTTATGTTTCATATGATAATCCATCGATAAAAATATTACGATGGTGGCGTGCAGCAGAAATAAAGAATAAAGAAATCATAATACAATTAACATCAAAATTTGGATTTGAAAAAGTAGACAAAAACATGCTTGAAAAGGTAAGAAACAGTGCAAAATTAGTAATGCTGTATGATGATGAAATTTTTATTAATAACAAAGAAATTGATTCTTTACAAAGTTATAAAATCGTAAAATTAATCGAAGATGAATTAATACAAATGAAAAAAACAATACAGTATATCAGAGAAGATTCTTTATTATTAGGATCATTAGTAATTAAACCTAATACATTATATTTCACTGGTAAAAACATTTCTAAACATGAAGTAAAAGAAAACGCTCTTAAGAATCAACTTTTCCCACATAAATCAACATGTCATGTATTTCCAGCTAGAGTATATAACGTAAACATCGACCTAGAATTATTAAAAAGTAATAAAGATTTTTCTACGCTTGAAACACTAGTAACCGAACAACTCTCTCATAGACTAGTTAAATATATACCAAAGCCATGTATTTACGAAAATGAGATAAAAGATGAAGCATGTTATGAATATCAATGAAATAACAATTAATATAAAATATTACGGAGTAATAGGAGCCCTGTCAGGCGCAAAACAAGAAGTAATACAAATCCCAGAAAAATCAACACTAAAAGATCTTCTAGAAGAACTAACAAAAACAAAAAACGCAGCATTTAAAGAAAGACTGTTTAAGAATAACGAGATAGAATCTGACATAATCATACTAATAAATAATGTCGACTACAGACTTTTGCAAGACCTTGATACTCCACTTAAAAATAACGATACCGTTACAATAATTTCTGTAGTGCACGGAGGATAACAGAGAACTTTTCCAAATAATTATTCAAGATGAGAACAAGAAGTTTAAAATTCTTTGCTTTGTTCTTTAATACTCACACGACTTGTAATATAACCTGCAATTTTGTTCCTTATCTTTTTTGAATACATTATGGAACTAAATTTTTCTTCAAGTATTTTTTTGTTTTTCTCAAAATCAGTAGTAAATTGATCTGGATACAATTCTAATAACCTAAATGCAATCCTCTTTATCATTCGCGTACGAATTTTCCCCATACTATCACCACTAAAAAGGGAATACTTGCTAAAAATTAAGGTTTTTGTTTCAAGTGACATGAAATCATGCTTTAATTTCTCGTAAAAAACACCTCATTTATTCTTGGTCTCCTTATATAACATATTAGTCAGTTCTGTAAACGCAGAACTGACTGTGGTGTAGGCCGTTGGTCTCCATGAGCATTAAGCTCTCTGCCCAATTCTGTTAAGCCTTATTGCTAAGGACTTTATAATCCAAGATCTCTATTTATTTAAGGATGAGGAGGAGATCAAGTATTTTTCTAATGCTGAATTCGTTTAGGAGACTGTCCACATAAGCTTTATGTGAGTTTGCGGTACTACTTGTGGTGAGGTGTCGGTGAATATCTTTGAATACT
>JBMFIF010000090.1:0-4942 GCA_049976445.1 Thermoprotei archaeon
TGAAACTTGTGTGAACAGTTAAAAATGCTCATCAAAACTATGAAAAAGCATCATCAAACTCTCAACACACAAGAATTCTCAACATAAAAAGCACACCAAAAACACATCAAAATTATGCAACAAAACAAAAAACAAGTAAAAAATTAAAGAAACCACTTCAAGATGTTATGAATAATGCATCTTCAGGTAACTCTACCAATACATTTGCCAATAATTCTGGTAATTTACGAATCATATCATCAAACTTTTCACCTTCTTTTACCAATATAAAACGCATATTTCCTTTTGCTCTACTATACGATACTTTGCAAAAACCTTGCGACGGTACTAGGACAACTTCAACCTTGAGTTCAATCATTTTTAAAGTTGTTTGAAGCCTTCTCTTTTCATGAGCATAGAATCCTGGGTTATCATGTTTTTCCATTTCTTTTTTATAAGTATCGTAAATAACGATCCATTTACCATCAGGTAATTTTTTGATTTCTCCCTCATCGTTTATAACAGCTGCAATCTTCATGATATTTTACCTCCTTAATTCTAGTATTTTAGTACTGGGTTTGTTATATTTGTTTTCATGGAATTATTTTAATATTAATTCATGCTATAATACACCGGGTATTGTATAGTGAATGACTTCTAAAATTGCTTTTTTAACGTATTGATTAAAGTGTTTTACGATATCTGTTGCTGTAATGATACCATAAAGTGTATTGTCCTTTATTACTGGTAACCTTCGTATGTTATGTCTTTCCATTAGATCGGCTGCAAGGCTTAAATCAGAATCCGGATCTACAAATATGATAGGATATGATGCTATTGTAGAGACTGCTACCTGTTGAGGGTTCAAATTTTCTGCAACAATCTTCCATGTAATGTCACGTTCAGTAACAATTCCGATTGGTTTACCATCCTTTAATACTATTGCGTATCCCACACTTTTGTTTTTCATAGTTTTTGCAACACTTATTATATTGTCATCAGCATTGACAGTAACAACATCCTTTCTCATCAAATCTTTAACTCTTATCGTCATGGCATATCATATGCTAGGAGTATTTATTAAAAAATAAAGCTATGGGATGTTCCATCTTGAAGTATGAGATTTTCAGTTAAGAGTATGTTTGTCAATGTTTTCACGTAACTTTGTGCTATTGTTCTTTGAAAGGTTTTTAGGTACTATGATGATTTTTCTTACGAGCTTTTTAATGATTTTCTCTTAAGAGTTAAGAGTGTTTTGTGCATAGTTATTTATATGGATTAGAGTGTTAGTTTTTTAGGTGTGCTTATGAGTTATGGTATTGTTATAGATGTTAAGGGTCTTGTGAAGTATTATGGTAATGTTATCGCTCTTGATGGTGTTAGTTTTCAGGTTAGGAGTGGTGAGATTTATGGTTTGCTTGGTCCTAATGGTGCTGGAAAAACCACTACTCTTAAGATAGTTTCTGGGCTGCTTAGGCCCACTAGTGGTAGTGTTCGTGTATTAGGTCTTGACCCTGTTTCTGATCCTGTGAGTGTGAAGCGTCTGATAGGTTATGTGCCTGAGAATCCCATGCTTTATGATTCACTCACGCCTAGGGAGTTTTTTGAGTTTGTATTGTCTGTGAGACATCTTCGCGATAATGCTGTAATTGAGCGACTTAGTAAGCTTGTTGAAGCGTTTAACTTGGTTGATTATATGAATCAGCCTATTGCTTCTCTTTCTTTAGGTACTAGACAGAAGGTTGCCGTTGTCGCTGGTTTTGTTCATAACCCGCCACTACTTATTCTTGATGAGCCCTTAAATGGATTAGATGCACGTTCGTCACGTATTGTTAAAGATCTGCTTAATCTTCATGTGAGTAATGGTGGTTCTGTACTATTTTCGACTCACATTATGGAAGTTGCTGAACATATATGTCATAGAGTTGGAATAATTCATAAAGGTAAGATTGTTGCTGAGGGGACAGTCAATGAGCTTAGAGAGAAACTCCACGAGGCCGGAGCATCTTTAGAGGAGATTTTCCTTAAAGTTACTGAACAGGATGAAGCTATTGCTGAAATCGTGAAAGCTCTTAAAGAGGCGTTCAATAAATGAACCTTAGAGAAGCATGGAGAATCAGTAAAATAACATATCAAGAAGTTGCTTTTAACGCTATATTACAGGCAAATAAATACAGGTTAGATTTTGGACGCTACAAAGATACGAACAGTTTCATGCGAAGACTTAGACAAAATACTGTAATAAATAAAGCAATAGTATCAATATTCCTTTTTATCGGCACACTATTCCCCTATTTATCATTATCTTTTTCAAAGTATAATGTAATGATTATATTTAGTACCGTCGTTTCGGTTTCTTTACTTATTTCATTCGCCCTCATTCTTTTTTATGAAATGCAACTGCTTCCTTACCTGATTAGCGCTTCTGGTGTTCAAGCCTTACGATTATTTCCAATAAGCGATGAAGATGTCTCCATCATATCATTATTAACATTATTACGAACAGCTGATTATCCAATATTCGCTATAATTATCAGTCAAATAATAGGAGAGTTAATCATTAAGAGCTCCGCATTGCTTATGGTATTAAACCTTTCTATTTCATTGCTTAATATTGGATTTGCAGTATCAGTAGCATTGTTTCTCTCAAAGCTATTTTATGAATTTGTTTATGGAGGATCTGGAGGGTTCATCAGGTTTATTTATACATTAACATGGGGATTTGGTGTTAGTATTATGTATTTTCTCCCAAGCATTCTTCAAAACTTCATACCTTACATTGAAAACATCATACTTAACATCCATACCAATTTTTCACCAATACTTCTCTTATACCCATTCCCCCTAGTATTAACAATTATTAATTTTTCTAACACACCATTACCAACTTTTCTCACAGGAATCTTTTACCTTCTTATAATCGCCTGGAGTATTAAGAAAACGTTTTCATTCATTCAAAACGTAGTCTTTGGTTATCAGGTAAACATCCAACGATTTAAAGGTAATATTAACATAAAGATTAGGAATGTTATATCAGCTATAATAATTAAGGACATAAGATTAGCTTCTAGAACCCCCAACTTAGCATTCACCCTAGCACTTCCCATATTTGAGGTCATATTCATCATCACAGGCTCCTCATTCAGCATTCCCAGCTTCACCTCAATAACAGACTACCGAGTTATTAGTGGAATATTTGTAGGTGGATTTTTATCCATCTTTGTTTCAGTATTATTCTTAAGCTCCGACTTCTCATCCATAACCTTTATCTCCACCCTACCCCTAAAAACAAGAACAATCATAATCGCCAAATCCCTCATCTCCATAATAACATATCTCCCAGTATTCATCATATTCTTAATATTTTCAAAATCCCTCATACTCCACCTTTTCACACTCATCTCAATAATCCCAGTATTAGCAGGATCACTCCTAAGCCCCACACTATACCTACTCCTAGTAAGTAAAGGAAGCCTAGCAGCCCCAAGCATATTCTCCTCACCACTCCATGCACTAATACCCTTAGCTGCAGGCATCATCACAATCACCCTACCCGCAACCATTTACATGTTCCTCAGCCTCACAAACCTACTACACGCCATCATCAGCATGAGCATCATATCAATCGCCGAAATCATCACATCGATCGCACTCTTATACCTCCTCAAAGACCTATAAAACATCCAACAAACAACCTTCAACCAAGTTAATAAAAACAATAGAGAACATATATTATGATTTTTTATAACAAATTATGCTAAGCGAGTACTACCGAGGATTCGAAGATGCAGTAGAATTATGCTTACACAAAACAGAAAAAGCAAAAACAATAGAAGAAGCTAAAAAACTATTAGAAGACATCCTCTCACTTCTCAAAGAACAAAAAATCGCACAACTAGAGAAAGATTTAAAAGAGCTAAGCATCGGAACACCTAACAATCAAGAACATCCCTAATTTTAACTAAAAACTCAGCAACCCTACGACCCCGCTCAGTCAACCTTATAATCCTCCTCCTAGGAAAAACCACCTCCCTATCCTCCACAACCAAACCACTCCTAAGAAGGGCAGAAAGCGTAGAATAAAACGTTGTACGATTAATATTACCCTCCTCCATAATACCAGTAACCGTAAGAGGCCCCCGCTCAAATAACAATATAAGTATCGTCGTAGCATGAGTATGCTCAATCGCAGATATTTCTCTTCCCATCCCAAACAACGACCAAAAACATAACCTATCAAATTATCGTCCGTATTCTGTAATACAGAAACCAAAATATTTATTAACAAGAACAAACTCACAAAAAACATGAAAAAGAACTACATAATCCTCATATACTACGAAATCGAAACAGAACTAACAAAAGAAGAACTAAAAGAACTAGTAGAAAACAACAAAATACAACTAAACACAAAACCAAAGATCATAGTACTAGAAAAAGTATAACAACCATATCTATCCTCCCATCAACAAAAACCAAAACTCCAACCTTCAACTAAATCCCACACACCATACATAACCTTTCACTTGCTTTATAATTTGTACGTGGTTTTGTGGAGCGTTTTACATGTTTCCTCCAATCTCATAATACTTACTGATGTGGTTTGATGTATGCTAGTTGGGAGTGTTTTTAAAATTGTGAGAAAACATCATCAAATTATCAACTCATAAGAATTCTCAACATAAAAAACACATCAAAGCTACATCAGAATTATGCAACAAAGCAAGGAGGGGTAAAAGTTTTTAAATTAGAAAGAAGTCCCCCTCTTGAGATGCCCTTCCCTGGTCAACTTCATAAGGATGAGGGGCGGGAGCCGACACTCACTCCCGCAATACCAGGGGAAGGAGTCTACGAGGTAGAGTTTAAGAATATTAGGACAAACGTAATCCGTCTCCTTCCAAACGGTTTTCAAGAAAGAAAACTCAAAAAACTAGGAAACACATCAGCAAAACTCTACAACGAA
>JBMFIF010000091.1:0-4927 GCA_049976445.1 Thermoprotei archaeon
CTACCCTAATATACTATAGGATATAGAGTTTATAAACGTTCATCCCCGCCTTAAAAGGCGAAGCTTTCTAGTTGTAAATCCGAAATAAGGGATAAGAATACCAACCAAAAAGTCCTGATCTTGTTTTCCTAATAATTTTTTACCTATCACATCCAATCCTCTATCAGGTGTTCCAGGAAGCGTGTCTGACTCAATGAATAAGTTTTTTGGATGTCCTGTTTTCTCCCACATTTCATAAAGTTTAATTATTAGATATTCTGGAGTTGTAGCATTATTAAATCCTGAAATTGCTATGACCGAATTATCCCTAATTTTACTTAATGCCTCTTCAACGTTAACAACCTTCCTTAAAAACATTTAAATCCCGAGATTGCATATGATATTCAATAATATTAAGTTAATTTAAAACCAGACTATATATACTGTTTATTCATAATAAAAGAGCTTGTTTTTATAATGATTAAAAACTCATCGCACAGTAAAATTATGCAAAAACAGTTTTCCTTGTTTAAAATTTAATGGTTAATGGATCATTTTTTCAAATTCTCATTAATGATTTTTCTTAGAACGTATTGCATTATTCCTCCATGCTTGTAATACTCAATCTCTATTTCAGTATCTAACCTTGTGATCACATTAAACTTCACAATCTCACCGTTACTCTTTTTAGCAATTACGGTTAATTCTTTTCTTGGCACTAATCCATCGGAGATGCCCTCTATATTGTATGTTTCAAAACCTGTAAGTCCTAAAGATTTCCAACTCTGACCATCTTTAAACTGTAGAGGAAGAACACCCATTCCTATTAGATTACTCCTGTGTATTCTTTCAAAACTCTCCGCTATTACTGCTTTTACACCAAGCAAATATGTTCCTTTTGCAGCCCAGTCTCTTGAACTTCCTGCACCATACTGTTTGCCGGCAAGTATTATGAGTGGTATATTTTCTTTCATATAACGCATGGCAGCATCATAAATTGTCATCCTTTCTCCAGAAGGTATATGTATAGTCCACCCTCCTTCAACGCCTGGAACTAATAAATTCTTTAAACGAACATTTGCAAAAGTCCCTCTTATCATAACTTCATGATTACCTCTCCTAGCTCCATAGGTGTTAAAATCGATCGGATTCACACCTCTTTCCATTAAATAACGGCCAGCTGGGCTGTCTTTTGAAATAGACCCTGCAGGTGAAATATGATCCGTAGTTATACGATCACCCAATAATGCGAGCACGTATGCTCCCTTTATATCCTTAAGTTCTGGTGGTTCCAATGACATATCTTTAAAGAACGGTGGTTCTTGGATGTATGTCGAATTTGCATCCCATGAATATAATTCACCCTCAGGTACTGGTAAATTCTCCCATTTTTCTTCACCCTTAAACACATCAGCATACTTTTCTTTAAACATTTCAGGTGTTATCGATTTCTCTATCATCTCTCTAATCTCCTTCTGTGATGGCCATATATCCTTTAAATATACTGGATTACCGTTTGGATCATAACCTATAGGCTCTTTTGCAAAATCTATGTTTATTCTTCCAGCAAGAGCATAAGCCACAACAAGCATCGGAGACGCCAGATAAGCTGCCCTAACTAGTGGATGAATTCTTCCTTCAAAATTCCTGTTACCACTCAATATTGCAACAGTAAAAAGATCATTATCAGTTATTGCTTTAGCAATTGAATTAGGTAACGGTCCACTATTACCAATACATGTTGTACATCCATATCCTATGACATGAAAACCAAGTGCTTCAAGATATGGTAATAATCCAGAGGATTTAAGATATTCAGTAACAACTCTTGATCCAGGCGCAAAACTCGTTTTAACGTATGGCTTCACACGCAATCCTCTCTCAACAGCCTTTTTAGCCAAAAGACCAGCACCTATTAATACTGATGGATTTGAAGTATTAGTACAGCTTGTTATAGCTGCTATAACTATGGATCCATTAGATAATGTTGTTTCATAATCTCCAACTTGAACCCTAACAGATGGCAAAACATTAACTATACTGCTTCCACCATTAGTACTCGACGATTTTTTAATTCTAAGATATTCCATTAATGCCTCTAGAAATGCCTCCTTTGCTTTATAAAGCGGTATTCTGTCTTCTGGATTCTTCGGACCAGCTATCGATGGTTCAATAGTACTCATATCTAACTCTATTACGTCACTATAAACAGGATCGGACATTCCATCGCTCCTAAACATACCCTGCATCTTAGTATACCATTCAACAAGCTTAATCAGCTCATAATCACGACCAGTAATCCTTAGATACTCCAGAGTCACATCATCAACAGGGAAAAATCCAACAGTAGCACCATACTCAGGAGACATATTAGCAATTGTTGCCCTATCAGGAGCACTTAACTTACTTACACCAGGACCATAAAACTCAACAAGCTTTCCAACAACACCCTTCTTCCTCAGCAACTCAGTTATAGTAAGAACCAAATCCGTAGCAGTGGCTCCTTCAGGCAGTTCGCCAACTAATTTTACACCAACAACCTCAGGCACTAACATATAGTAAGGTTGACCAAGCATAACAGCCTCAGCTTCTATACCACCAACACCCCAACCTAAAACACCAATACCAGCAATCATAGTAGTATGAGAATCCGTACCCAATACAGAATCAGGAAACGCAGTAATATTACCATTATGATCACGCAATTGAACAACCTTAGCAAGATACTCTAAATTCACTTGATGTATTATACCACGACCTGGCGGAACAACTCTAAAATTATCGAATACCTTCTGAGCCCATTTAAGAAATACATACCGCTCATGATTACGCTCAAACTCTTTCTCCAAGTTCAAGGCAAAAGCATAGGTAGTTCCATAATAATCAACCTGAATAGAATGATCAATAATCAAGTCAGCAGGTACTATCGGATTAACCTTACGTGGATCACCCCCAAATTTCTTCATAGCAGATCGCATAGCAGCCAAATCAGCAACAGCCGGAACACCAGTAAAATCCTGCAATATTACCCTAGCAGGCAAGAACGGAACCTCTTTAGATCCCACAGTACTAGGCCACTTTGCAAGAGTAATAGCATCCTCCTCAGTTACCACCTTATTATCAATGTTTCTGAGAACATTCTCTAAGAGAATCTTAATTGTAAACGGGAGTCTCGAAACACCCTTTACGCTAACCTCTTCAAACCTGTCTAACCTGTAAACTGCAACCTTCTTTCCATCAAAATTAAGAACCTCCTTAATACCAAACGGATCCATATTTATACACTCCAATAACTATATAGAAACCATACTTAAAAACATTAACTTTACTTATAATTTACTAACGTATTACCCAATGTAAAACTCCATCAGAGTTGATAAGAGAAAAAATAAAAGGTAGGCAAATTCTTTAATACTTAGTTGCGGGGGTGGCCGAGTCAGGCCAAAGGCGACGGACTCAAGATCCGTTCCCTTAAGGGGTTCGTGGGTTCAAATCCCACCCCCCGCACCAATTTGTATCTTTTTAAAACCTATATCTGCTAGATACTCTCCCTCTTATTAATGCAGTTTTATCTCACGAGTTGCTATTCACGTTAACCACAGAATCGGCCAAGCTTGATTAGGAAAAATTTGTTATAGGTCGGTTGATTCAATTACACGTATTTTTCTTTTGTACTTCTCTAGGATCATATCTTGATATTTTTCTATTTTTGCTATAAGTTTCTCATCATCTGTTACCAGTATTAAGTTTTCCTGTAATGCGGTAATTACGTATGCTGTGTCATAGAATGTTGCCTCCATCATGTTGGACGTCACAAGAACCTCTATTGGATTTTCCGGCTCGATTATCTGCATAAATTTAGTTAATGCTATAACAGCTTTCAATATTTCCACAGTGTTATTCACCGTCAACCTTTTCAACAACTTCGTCTCCCTCCATAATGCATTACCAATCTCATAGATTGTTAGAGTGAGGATGTAGTTTCCTTTCAGGATTTTCAATGACTTCTCTTCGAGCCTTCTCACTATGTTTAGGAGAGCGCTGGCGTCAAAGAGATATTTCATCTCTCCTCCCTGCTCTCTCTGACAGACTTAACGATCTCCTCCTCGCTCAGTTTTCTCAGTAGTTTAGAGGCTTCATTCAAAAGCTTCTTAGCTTCCTTTTCTTCTCTTTTCTTGATTTCTTCTTCAAGTGCTCGCCTAATCACCTCACTGATATTTACTCCATAGCCCCTCAACTTCTCCCAGAGCTCCCTCCGAACCTTCGCAGAGACTGTCACAAACCCCATTACTACGTCATAGGTAAGATAATTTATGTAGTATATAAAATTAACTACCAATTGGTAAAAACAAGCCTTAGATCTACTCCTCTCCTTAATGCTCAGAGAACTTTCTATAGACGTAATCTAAGAACTCGTGAAGCGTCATAGAGTCAAGATCACCAAACTCTGACAGGGCTTTCCCATATTAACTAAAAATCTTGATTGCTTTGTTGCATAATTCGTGCGTGGTTTTATGGAGCATTTTACATGTTCCCCCCAATCTCATGATGCTTGCTGATGTGGTTTGATGTATATTAGTTAGGAGTTTTCATTAAAATTGTGAGAGAACACCATCAAACTCTTAACACACAAGAATTCTCAGCATAAAAAGCACATCAAAAACACATCAGAATTATGCAACAAAGCATAAAATGTTTCTTCACTTTGAAAAGGCATGGTTTCCTAACTCATTTAAAACATTAATAATAAGATTATAATATTTAATATATATTTATTAAATTATGAAATAATATTTAAAGAATAAATTTAAATATAAGATAAAAAGATATATTTCTGCGAGAAAAATGAATATAAAAATGTTTGCAATGTTATGCTTTGTTGCATAATTCTCACATGTGAGGATCTGTGCATAAGAGACTTACCCCTACCACTACACGCTCCCTAAGC
>JBMFIF010000092.1:0-4918 GCA_049976445.1 Thermoprotei archaeon
ATGCAACCTTATTTTTCTTCCAGTTCTTTACATGCTTATCTAATGCTAAGTATGAAAGGTTTATCTTACCACCCTTAAACCATTTATAAACATACAGATAGTCGCCAGGCTCCAACACCTTTTCCCATGGTGAAAACCACTCAAGCTCCTTCGCAATACTCCCCCAATATCCTTCTATATCATCTATAGTCTTTTTGTGGTATTCCAAATAAGAATTAATACTAACGTGCCTACTTCTCCAATTATTTAACTCTATCTTCTCATCAAATGGTAAAGCTTCACCTAATAAAGTTACTTCCTCTGACATAGATTCTCAATACTGTATTATTGTATCTAGAAAATATAAACTTTATCACTTATAAAGAAAAATTAAACAAAAAATTATAAAAATAATATTTTTATAAAATCACTATTAAAATTGAATTTTTCAAAACACTTTATCATAAACGTTAAAAAATTATAGTGGACTCTGCGATATACTCTCGCTAATCCATTTCAGATAGTCCTGATTTCCACCAATAATTGGTATTGCTATAATTTCAGGCACTGTGTAACTATGATTACTCTTTACTACCTCTATGAGTTTGTTTAGTATTTTTGCATCGCTTTTTACAATTAATAATACTTCATTTGATGTTTCTATGTTTCCCTTCCACCAATAAACTGATTTTATATCTTTTACTAGGTTAACACATGCTGCGAGTTTATTTTCGATGAGTATTTTAGTAATGCGTTGTCCTTCAAATAAGTTAGAGCATGTGATGAATACTACTATTGGTTGCATCATATCTCGCTAAAATAGATAAAGTAACTAAATAAAAATTTTTAACTTCTACTTGGCTAAGTGCATCAACATTTTAAGAATAACTATTCGTGTGAAAATCTTATTTGAGATGTGCATAAGTTTAAATATAGCCAAGTGAAATTAATTCTGAGCGTGGTTAAGGACTGCGCACTGCGTTCTTTTACGTGGTGCCCAGTTCTTGATCACGTTAACGTAGGAAGGAGGTGAAAATAGAATGGGAGAGAGAAGGTTTCCAGCACGATACGCGCCAAAACCGGTTAGCGTAGGCGAAGTACATGAAGTAGACATTACAGAAGTAAGTCAACGTGGAGATGGTGTAGCACGAATAAAAGGTTTCGTAATATTTGTGCCTAACACCAAGAAAGGCGATCATGTAAAAGTGAAGATTACGCGTGTTGGAAATAGATTTGCACTAGCTGAGGTTGTTCAATGAAGACCGTAACAAGTAAATGAGTAAAATAATGTACATTAAAATGTATATTTTGTTTTTTACTTTTTCTCACTTTTGTTAATATTATTGCTTTAGCTTCAAAAGTTTTGAAGAAGTCTCTTTAAATCGTCTATCACACTAGATAATTCTTGTTCATTATGAAGTTGGTCTTCACCTTTAATAATCCTTGCTGTAGTTTTATCTACGACATTAGAAATACTTTCTAATGATAAAGATCTAACTTCAAAAACATTAATTTTAAAATATGCGGCCAATATTTTAGATCCAATATCTCTTATCTCCTCTGTAAGTATGATTAATGTTGCTTGCTTGTCTTTGTTTTTTATGAGATGATCGATTAAAGATTGTAAATATTCTATTCTACTCTTAGATTCTTTAACTAGAATATTCTCTTGATTCTTGTTATTTTGCATGTTAAAAATTTTTAAGCCTATTGAAAAGAGGTATAATATTGAGATTAAAGCTATTAAGTATTTGATCAAATGATAATCTACAAAGATTATTATTAGTATCATAGATACGACATATATAGATGTTACAGTTATTACAAACTTAGTGGTCAACATTTTTAACAACCATACTTTTGCGTATCTCTTCAAGAGAACTTATTGCAATTTTAATTTTGTCATCAGTGATTTCGTGGTTACTATAAAGAGTTTCCTCAAATAGTAGTGTTAAATCATGAAGCGGTTTAACGGGTAACCATTGAAAGGTTTGTAAACATGCCTTTTCAAATTCTCTCGCAGTTTCGTATGATTTTGATTCTTTACCAGCCTCTTTTATAATTTTGCACATCTCATTATAACACTTAATTATTATGTTTTTTGTATCACTTTGCACATAAGAAGGATTCTTTAGTTCATGCAACGTACTCGTAATAACATTCTCAAGTCTTTCATGCGAGCCATTATTTATGTCATAGAGTTCTCTTTTACCATGAAACGCCCAAATACTAAACATGATAACTATTAATAATAAAATACTAAGGGCAACTAATGAAAAATTATTAATAATAGAAAATACATTACGTATAGATTCTTGAATATATGATGAAAAGAAATTTGTGCTCATGTTTAGATTAGCACCAGAAAAATTTGTTGAATTAGATACTTCGATTCCTGTTGTTAATGGACGCTTATTAATATTGGTAAAAACTAAAAGAGCAATAACTAAAATCCATGCAAGAATTTGCATTAATAAATTACGTTGCTTTTTTTGAGGGATTTGTCCACTATTATTTTTCCAATTCCTTATGAGTTCTATTATTTCACGTCTATTCTTAATTAAGAATAAGATAAGGCCCAACTCAATAACTAGCGGTAAAAATGAGAGCAACAGGAACAACATATTAATAATTATTGTTAAATTGGAGGTTAAAAAAGCATTTATCCCAGCAATTGAATTAATGTTATAACCATGATAAGAATAATGCCTAGATGTAATGATAATAACAAGAACTAATACAATAAGCATAAGTATTGCTTTTGATAGCTTCTTTTTCATTCTAAAATACAATACTAAAATCAGTATATAAGAGTTTTTATTTAAAACTGCTTTGTTGCATAATTTGTGCGTGATCTTGTGGAGCGTTTCACACGTTTCCTCCAATCTCACGATGCTTATTGATGTAATTTGATGTATGTCGGTTAGGAGTGTTCATCAAGACTGTGAAAAAACGTTATCAAATTATCAACACACAAGAATACTCAACATAAAAAGTGCATCAAAAACACATCAGAATTATGCAATAAAGCATTTAAAACTATAAATGATATAAAGAGTAACAAACTTGGCTTCTTCAGAGCAGAGTATTCCATAATATTTCATAACAAAATATGAAACTTCATTATT
The DNA here is from genome assembly GCA_049976445.1 of Thermoprotei archaeon. Classification (GTDB taxonomy): domain Archaea; phylum Thermoproteota; class Thermoprotei; order Gearchaeales; family WAQG01; genus JAVZOV01. The sequence continues at coordinate 3,108 of JBMFIF010000092.1, forward strand.
TGCAATGGAAAATGTTAACCTATATATGGTGGTGGAGGTTCCTTCCCTTTTTTTGTTTCCCTATACTCTTCGCGTTCTGCTTCTTCAGCCATTTTTCTCATGAACACATTAAGTTCTTTAGCTTTTTCTTCAAGCGCATTCAAATTAATTTCTATAGCTAATGCTGTTGTAAGTACTTTGAGTGCAGCTTTTGCAGCGCCAGCATCCACGACATAACCTGATGTTTCTCCTAATAAACATGCCCCTCTCATATTCATAAGTCTTGCAAGCCCAACTAAAATACCATTAAGACCTGTGATTGTACCATTATCCATTATTATAGCACCGATTTTTTCAAACCTTCTGGCTATTTCATTATCTGTTGCAGCACAGAAAACCTTTGGATTTTCAGAATGCTGTCCCGTCATAAAGGCAGCTAAAGTATATACGCTAGTAACACCTCTTTTCTTAGCAAATCTTAAAACAGCTGATGCCAGTTCGTAATTTCCTTGCGGCGTCGATGGTTGAGCATCACCAGTAAATATTAAGATATTACGATTAGAATCACCAGAATCCCAATAATAAATATAAGCTAAAGGCATCATAACAGTACCATCTGATTTTAGATTAACTTGCGGTGGAAAATCGCTCGAGTATACTTCACATATGAGCTTTGGTTTTAATTCCTCAATTAAATGATCCACAGCTAATTTACCAACAAGCCCAATACCAGGTAGACCAGCTACCAATATTCTTGCTTCAATATTCTTATTACCAACGTACCTAAACTTTATCACAACAATCCACGCACTTATATCTAAAACCTAAGATATAAGCTTGGTCATTCTAAATCATAATCATTCATTTAAGCTGTATCGTATCCTAAGCTTCATAATTAAGCATAACCAAAATCCTTCTAGACAAAAAACAATCCGCATAAACAATCGCTAAAAATAGAAATAATCTACATTATGTAATTTCATATAATTATTGAGTGTTAATTCACTCGTCTCAAGTCTGTCAACATTAACTATTATAATAGTTTCCAGATGAGCCTTCTTTAACTCATCTATAGTAATAGGAGGATTCCTATAATATCTATCTACAAGACCCTTTAACATAACCAATGATTCATCACTTCTACTTTCGGGAGGTTCAAGAAAAATCTCAGGTATTTTTAAAATATGATAAGGCGGAACAGCTAAACTAAACTTATGAGAAAAAATACTATAACGTGCAATTTTTGCAGCAACTCTTATGTTCCAGTACGTTACAGGATCAAGAGCATTTTCAGGAGGAACAAAACCAGTCTCAACCTCCACAATATGAACCACACTTCCTCGCTCACCATACACATCACAAACTATGTTATTACCCAAATTATGTTCAACATCAACTATAAATCCTTTCTCTAAGAGATGACGTGCAACAAGAACCTCCATAACAGAATGATTAATCTTTACTAATAACCTCCTACCCATATCAACCAACTTATCTCTAACTCTCAATAAACCATCCATAGTATTAGGATCAACGAAATCTCTTATCCTCTCTATGAGTAGATCAAGATCTCTCTCAAAATACTCATTTTGAACCATAACATCACACAGAAAAAGAAAGACCTAAATAAACATATTCTAAATATTCCTAAAGAACTCGTCATCACACTCTTAGATTTGCAACAAATAATTCAATATTTCACATAAAACAAATTACATTAATTTAGAAATTAATAAAGAGATGGTTTCTGCTTTGTTGCATAATTCGTGCGTGAACTCATGGAGCACACAGAAAACTTTATCACAAACAAACACACTTAATACCATATGGCA
>JBMFIF010000093.1:0-4899 GCA_049976445.1 Thermoprotei archaeon
CTTATCTTTGGGAACTTGTATCTCCATTCAATATTATCCCATATGATACTGATCGCTCTCTGGAGGGTGTTAGCATACCATGTTGTTAGTTCCGAGACCCTGGCATCTCTAACAGGGACAGAGTATGCCTTCACAAGCTCAAGGGTTTTCGATGAGTCTCTTTGCGTTCTTAACCATCTCCTTTTATTCTTAGCCTCTGGCAGATTTTTTTGGGTCTCAGCGTCTCCGCTTCCCAATAAAAGAGTTGGAATCAACCCTTATAAACCTATCTAAAACCTAAAACAGTTTATGAACGGCGGTATTTAGAAAAATGACCGAAGATAGTGATAAAGGTCTCATACGATGGCATAAAATTCAGACCAGCAATAAAACAGAGACTGTCCACTTATTATGTAGAGATGATGTTGTGGTTGATGGCTTATTTGGTAACAATAAGAGGATGCTGACTCATTTACAATAATTAAGAATTTTCGTCCATTTTAATCTTAGAAAAGCTAGTGATCATACGCTCTTAAATAAGTAATGTTGTGGCTGTTCTTTAAATAACTTTAGGACTATACCTTCTTAGGACAACTAACAAAACAATTTTAAAACCTCCTATAACCCATAGGAATATGAAGAACAACCACAAAAATCTTACTTAAGAGCGGTGATCATAATAGTTGCATCTTTCTTGATTCCTTAAATAGACATTAGCGGGGTGGCCGAGTCAGGTCAAAGGCGCAGGGCTCAGAACCCTGTGCGTTAGCGCTGCGTGGGTTCAATAGGAATCACGTTTTTGCATTATTTTAAAGGAAAAAGTTTATAAATGTGTAGTGTTACTGTATAACACCATGAGTAAAAACAAATTTTTAGGTCTTATTGTAACAATGTTTCTATTAGCAAGTTCTCTGATATTTCCAATGTTTCCAACGGTACACGGCGCTCCTGCAGTATTAAGGATAGGTGTACCAGGTGAAATTGATAGTCTTAACCCGCTTACGAGTATATTATCTGCTGCTCAATCTATTATAGGGGCAATGTATGAATCTATGCTTTATTTACACACTAATGGTTCATATTCTCCATGGCTTGCTATGGGATATACTGTGGATGCATCTGCGCTGACTATTACTTTTACGTTGAGGAGTAATGTTAAGTGGCACGATGGCAAACCTTTTACTGCTAATGATGTTAAGTTTACGTTTGATGCTATAATGTCTAGTCCAACTCTTGATAGAAATAAGTATAGTGCGTTCATAGCTTCTGTTGATGCTCCTAATCCAACTACTATTGTATTTCATCTTAAGAAAGCATGGGCTCCTGCTATTTATTATTTAGGTACTCAATGGATAGTTCCGCAGCATATATTTTCCGCGGTTAATATTACAGCGTTTAAAAATACTGATAATCCGATAGGTACTGGGCCGTACAGGTTTGTAAAGTATACTCCTGGTGTTAGTGTAGAGCTTGAAGCTTTTAACGATTATTGGCAGGGTAGGCCTGCGGTAGATAGAGTAGTTTATATACTTTATAAGACGACGCAATCTATTATGCTTGATTTGATGGCTGGGAATTTAGACACGTTTACTGGTGCTACTGTTGATCCTGAATTGGTTGCCACTATGTTAAGGACTCCAAATATCAAGGTTGTTGTTAATCCTGGAAGTATAATAAGATTCATGGGATTTAATCTTAAGAGATATCCATTTAATATAAGTGGTGTGAGGGAAGCTATAGCTTACGCGATAAGTAAGCAGGATATTGTTAATACTGTCATGTTAGGTTTTGCTGAACCTGCACCAGATGGTTGGGTTCCTCCGTATCTAGGTTATTGGTATAATCCAAGTATTAAGTGGAGGACACAGAATTTCACTAAAGCAAACCAAATTTTAGATAACCTCGGTTTTGTTAAAGGATCTGATGGTATAAGAGTAACACCTAATGGTCAAAGGATGTCTTACTCACTCCTTACGATAGCTGGTAGGGCTGAATTTGTTAGAACTGCAGAATTAATACAGGGTTGGTTAAAGAATATTGGAATAGAAATCAATGTTGAGACCTTAAGCCTTGGAACCGTGGATCAAAGAGAAGGTGTTGGAGACTTTGATCTTGGTCTCATGGGGCTTGGAGTTTCTCTCGAACCAGACTTTTATCTTTATCAAAGATTTCACAGTAGTGCTTCAGCTCCATTAGGAACGTATGTACCAAGAAATTGGTTCAGGTATGAAAATCCTGAGATGGATAAGTTATTAGATGCTCAGCGAACAGAGATGAATATGACAAAAAGACGAGAAATAATTTATAAAATACAGGAAATTGTTGCTCGTGATCTACCAATACTTACACTTTACGTGAAGTATAACATATTAGCATATCGTACCGACAAGTTTGTAGGATTCAATGAGCTCGATGGGCCTGCATCATTAATCTCTCTAGTTAATATAAAACCTATTGGTTACACAACTACGACTACTACAACAACTACAACGACCACCACAACCACAACTACTACAACAACAGCTGTAACTACCACGACTACTACAACACCACCAGCAACCACGACAATAACTACAGCACCTCAAGATTATACAACGTTAATAGCGGGAATTATTATCATAATAATAGTGGTCGGCATAGTGTATGTTCTAATTAGGCGCGGACGTTAAATATTTTAAAATTCTTATTTTTTTATACTAGTGATGTGGAATGAGAGTATATATTGCGAGACGGTTAATTAGATTAGTTGTAACTTTTATTGTTGTTCTTGTTTTAAATTTTTTTATACCAAGAGCTATGCCTGGAAATCCTGCTAATATATTAGCTAATGAAAATCAATTACCACCGGAAACTGCCAAGCAACTTATAAAGTTGTTTAAGTTAGATGAACCTATATGGGATCAATTTGGTGCATATATTATTAATACGTTTCAGGGAAATTGGGGTATCTCATATAGGTATTATCCGACTACTGTTTATGAGTTATTGATGCAACGTCTTCCATGGACAATATTTTTACTTGGAATTTCTACGATTACTACAGCTTTACTAGGTATGTTTCTTGGTATTGTGGCTGGATGGAAAAGAGGGTCTAAAATAGATTCAACAATATCCATATCATCCATGTTTGTGTGGGCTATCCCGTATTATTGGCTAGCCATGATGTTAGTTTATGTCTTTGGTTATATTTTAAGATTGACACCAATTAGTCAAGCTTTAACACCTGGTGCTGAGTATTCTAATCTCTTTGATTTTGCTTTAGACGCTCTTTATCATGCAATACTTCCAGTATCTGCAATTACATTAACAGCTTTTGCTACCTATACATTAATTACACGTAATACAATGCTAGATGTTCTTGCTGAGGATTTTGTCACAGTAGCTAAGGCTAAGGGATTACCGGAAAGGATTGTTGTGATTAAGCATGTGTTAAGAAATGCTCTTCTTCCCCCCATCACTATACTTTCGTTACGATTTGGTTTTATAGTTGGTGGTGCTATTTTTACTGAGACTGTATTCTCATATCCAGGCGTTGGTTCATTAATTTACGAATCTATAATATATCATGATTATCCAGTTCTTCAGGGTGCTTTCTTCTTGCTCTCTATAACTGTTATACTTGCAAACTTAGTCGCAGACATCATATACATAATATTAGATCCCAGAGTTCGGTATGGGTGACGATAGTGGTGAAAGTCTTCAACAAATTTTTAAATAATGAGCTTTTTCGTGCAATAGTTAGTGATCGTAAAGGGAAAATTGGTTTAGCAATTGTCACGTTTTTCGTAATCGTAGCAGTTTTTGCGGATAAATTAGCACCATACAATCCATGGGTACAGGTTGGACCTCCATTCCAGTCTCCTTCCTTACAACACCCGCTCGGACTTAACGATGTAGGTTATGATATATTAAGCGAACTAATTTATGGAACCAGAGTAAGCCTTATAGTAGGATTTGCTGCAGCATTTTTCCAAACATTGATAGGAGTCCCAGTAGGATTAATTGCTGGTTACTATGGAAAATATGTAGATGAATTACTTTCTGGTTTGATAGATACATTATTAATAATACCATCATTACCATTACTCATAATACTGGTAGCATATTTAGGTCAGAGTATACTTAACATAATACTTGTACTCTCAATACTTGGTTGGATGGGTACAGCAAGGGTTATTAGATCTCAAACACTAACACTTAAAGAAAGAAGTTATGTTGAAGCATCTAAAGTCATGGGCTCTTCTAATCTAAGAATCATATTCCGTGTAATATTACCAGCAGTATTACCAATAGCATTAGTTCAAATGATTTTAGAAATAACAGGAGCTATACTTGCAGAAGCAGGCCTTAGCTTCTTAGGCTTAGGCGATCCTACACACAAGAGTTGGGGTATGATATTATATTATGCTCAACAGAGAAACGCCTTACTCCTAGGATTATGGTGGTGGTTCATCCCACCTGGAATATGCATAGCATTATTAGGAACAGGATTCGTCCTCATTGGACTTAGTATAGAAGAATACGTTAACCCAAAACTAAGACATCTTTAAACTCTTTATTATTAAGAATTTTAAAAATCACATACAAAAATCTTTTAAAATTAATAAGCAAGTGTTACTATATATGTATTTAGTGTTACTATGATCTTGGATAAAAATGCATTCGGTTTCAGTAGTCATATAATTAAAAGAGCGCTTAAAGCAACTTTCAGATACGTAAATCAGGCTACTATTAAAAATTCTATTTCAAATACAATTTCTGAACGTATAATAAGTATTTATATTCATTTTCCCTTTTGCAGGAGTTTATGTCCTGCTTGCCCATACGTTAGATATTTATACAACGATAAGCTCGTAGAAAAGTATATTAATGCTCTTAAGAAAGAAATTATATTATATGGTAACTTATTAAAAGATCTTG
>JBMFIF010000094.1:0-4754 GCA_049976445.1 Thermoprotei archaeon
TACCCCAATACATTATAGGATACAGAGTTTATAAACGTTCATCCCCGCCTTAAAAAGGCGAGGCTTTCTAGTTGTAAACTTTATTAAGTGTAAACCATAATTAAGTTTGTAACTAAAATGAGCAGAAATGCCAGCGATCCACTGGATGATTATTACAGAGTGATTAGTAATAAAAATGCTTGGCGGATAGTAAGTTATATTGGTGAGAATGGTTCTGTTAGAGCTACAAAAGCTATTAAGGACCTTAATATATCTGTAGGTCTTTTTTACGATACGATAAGACGATTTGATGATATAATACTTAAACAAGAAGATGGGACGTATACATTGAATGAACGTGGTCGTATAATATATGAGTTAATAAGACAGGATGATGCTAGAATAAGAAGAGCGTATAGTGTAGAATTGATCAAGTTTATTTATAAACTTAAACCATTATTTCCCCTAAAACTATTCAAGTTGATAGATGAAATGCCATATTATTATAAAGTTCTCATATCAGTTGTAATAATACTTTCTTTTGCATTAATCTCTGGTTTCACAAGTATTAAGGCTGTCTTAATATACGGTTGGCCATCAGTCTCATCTTTTGGAGAAATTGTTGTCTGGTATATAGTAAATACATTAATACTATTTTCAATAACTTTTCCAATAACAAAATTGCTTAATAGAGGTGTTTCTATGGTAAGTTTTTTAACTACTTTACCTATTGTACTTTGGCCTCAAGCAGTATACATGTTACTTATGTGGGTCATCTATACTACACAAGGTTATTATCCCAGATTTTCATATTTAACAGGAGCAGGCCTTTCAGTACTCACAGTTTTCATGATATCTACTCATTTATACGTAATAGGTAAAATTAATATTGAATATTCTATAATAGTCGCTCTTCTATTATTAATCATTTCATTGCTTATGATCCTAGCATTTTTTATATAATTCTGTAAGTGAAGTGCATGCACAGTATTTTATATAAAGGTATGAAAGTGAAGTTTGATGTCATAGGTGACCTGGCTATTATTAAAAATCGTGATCTAAATGATGATATACTTTATGAAATAGGTAATTTAATTATTAACCTAAACTATGCTAGTTCTGTTTATTTACAGATAGGCCCGCATTCTGGATTAGAGCGTAAACGTGCGGTTAAATGGATCGCAGGTGAAAAGCGAACTGTTACATTTCATAAAGAAAATAATTACATACTTAAGATTGATATTGATAAGGTATTCTTTACCCCTCGTTTACATTCTGAACACCTAAGAATTGGTAAAATAGTGAAACCAGGTGAATACGTATTTAATATGTTTTCAGGTGTTGGGGCTTTTTCTATATCAATAGCTCGTTATTCGAAACCTGAACTTATCATTTCCACTGATATAAATGAGTATGCAACAAAGCTTACTTTAGAAAATGCACGAATAAATAATGTGTTACCGGTTGTTGAGGTCATAAGAGCTGATGCCGGATTTTTAAGTGAAAGCTTCAACAATACATTTGATAGAGTCTTGATGCCTCTTCCCTTGTTAGCAAAGGAATATTTTATTCAGGCAGTGAAGGCATTAAAAAACGAAGGTTGGATACATGTTTACGATATGTATAGAGGAAGGAAAAAACGAGATGCTGTAGAATCTGCAATAACTGATTACAGAAATTTATTAAAAAAGTTAAACCTTTTCGATTATTATATAAATGCGCATCCAGTAGGTAGTATTGCTCCTAGAAGTTATAGAATTGTCATTGATATTTTTATTAAAAAACGCATTTAATACTTATAACTTAATTCATTTATTACCAAAGGGTATTTCTCTTTTATAATATTCTCGATTGCTCTCACATGTTCTTTTTTAAGGTTTATTATTAAGTTGCCCTCTTTCACTCCAATCCATATCCATTCATTATTTCTTGTCGTTTGTAAATTAACAAAGAGTGATGACCTTATTCTAAGCTTTGAGATTCCTATTAAATTAGAATCTTGCTTCGATACATGTATCTCAATAACATCACCATCATTACTCATTAGTGCATATATTCCTCCTCGTCGAAGTTTTAATGCGTTTATTATAGCTGAACTTGCTAAATCTAAATGTGTAGAGCGTGCACCTTGAAAACCCTTAAAATGCACATAAAGTGGTGTAGGTACAGTTATTACTTCACCATTAGTCTTATATATAACTACATCAGCATCAAATTCTACTTTACCAACAACATTGTGTAGCATGTCGCATCAATTATGATGACTCATGATCAAAATATATAGCTTTATTGGTTATTGTTAATTCATTGAATGAACAATGCATTTTAACTTTTAGTAACATATATATACTAATCTTTGCAAGAGACAAAACAACTTAAGCTCTTAGATAATTTCTTTAACCTTAAAAGTTAGCTTTGCTATTTTACAAAAATGAAAACCTACTTCTTCACAGAGAGGAATCACTGAAAGTTAAGATATGATGCAAATCATCATATTTAATGTTTATAACATTTGGTATCTCTTCACCAATTGAAAATATTTGAGTGCTTGAAATTTTTGATAACCATGAGAGGAGCTGTCTTGCGAATTCTAGCTTTTTCATTTTAATGTCAGATGCTTTAGTGATATCTGTTAGCCATGGTTTAGAATATTTTCCAACAAAGCCTTTAAAACTCCAACCTAATAATACAATGATCTTTGCTTTAAAATGCTCAGCAAAAAAGACTGCTCTATCACCATCCGTGAATCCACCAAAATTATATAATCCATTACATGGCTCAACCTGACATGTTCCTATAATTTGACCATTTAACTTAGGAACTATGTAACGTAATTTATCAATATTATCACCATGCCCATGAACCACTATTATTGATCCTTTTAGTGAAGCTTCCAAAATACTCTCTATTCTTCCGTCAAGATCTGTAAATATGAAATCGGGTACTATGTTACTTTCCAAAAGCCTTGTGACCGCACCATCAGCTGCCATTACTATTACTTTATTAATGATTTTTAAAGTTTGTTCAACAGCTTCATCAAGCTCAGGAGCAGCACCATAAACGAAGACCGTTCTTCCCATTATTAATTTACTTACATAATTTAAATTAACCTGTTTCTTTTTCCTCAATAAAATAGAAAGTATTTTACATGCTCGTATATCTGATAATTTATTATAACCCATAGACAGACATATTTTCTCATACCATGGTAACCAGTCTTCTAAAGCAACCACACTTTATAAAAGTATAAACCTAATATAAAGATACATTAAATAATATTGTTAAATTATTTTTATGAGCAAAAATTAAGAGAAAACTTTATTTAGAATTAAAGAATCTTCTAAAATTTATTAACATTAATAAAAAATTATTTAGAAACTGTTATTTAGACCCAACCTCTTAATTTCATTGCTGTTGCTACTCGGTTAAGTGCATAGGCGTAGGCTCCTCTCCTCATATCTACGTTGTATTTCTTAGTTGCTTCCCACACACGGTTGAATGCATTTACTATGATATTTTTAAGTTTCTGATCGACTTCTTCTGCGCTCCAATAGTAGCTCATTAAGTTTTGAACCCATTCAAGGTATGATACTGTTACTCCACCTGAATTTGCAAGTATATCAGGCACAACTACTGTGCCATTCTTGAATAATATATCATCGGCTTCAGGTGTTGTAGGACCGTTAGCACCTTCAACAACTAATTTAGCTTTTATGTTGTGCGCATTCTTTTCGGTTATCTGATTTTCAAGCGCAGCTGGTACAAGTATATCTACATCGAGTTCGAGTAATTCCTCGTTAGTTATTTGTTTTGTTCCTGGAAAACCTATTACGCTACCAGTTTTTTTATTGTATGCTATCAGATCTTTATACTTTAATGGTTTATTATTAACACTTACAATGCCTCCCTTTACATCGCTTACTGCGATCACATTTGCACCTATCTCATCGAAATACATGTGAGCATAAGAACCAACCTTCCCATACCCTTGTATAGCTATCGTTGCTTTCTTTAAGTCTATGTTTAATTTCTTTGCCACTTCTATTGTTACGAAGAGTAATCCTCGTGATGTGCTTGTTTCACGACCTAATGAACCACCAATCTCAATCGGCTTTGCTGTTACGATACCAAATGCATTGTACCCAACAACTTTTGAGTATTCATCCATGAACCATGCCATTATTTGAGAGTCAGTATATACGTCAGGGGCTGGTATGTCCACTAGTGGCCCTATAATAGGTGCTATAGCCCTGAAGTATGCTCTTGATAATCTCTCAAGCTCACCGCGTGAAAGTGCTTTAGGATCAACGATAACTCCACCTTTGCCACCACCGTAAGGTAATCCAGCTACTGCACATTTCCATGTCATCCACATCGAGAGTGCCATTACTTCTTCAATGGTTACATTTGGATGGTATCTTATGCCACCCTTGTAAGGGCCAAGAGCATTATTATGCTGACTTCTAAATCCTGTGAAGACTTTGATACTGCCATCATCCATCTTTACTGGAAAATGAACAACTAATACTCTATCAGGTTTCTTTAAACGTTCAAGAATGTTCTTATCAAGATCAATAATTTTCGCCGCCCTTTCAAGTTGTTCAACGGCTATTTCATACGGGTTTTTACCTGCCAAGCATAATCACCAAGCTAAGGAAATAGATATGTCTATTTAAGATTTACCATGATGTTCTAAGAAAAGAGATGGTTTCAAAATATTTAAGCTTTTCGCTTTTCATGTTGTGAGGTCGAGGAGGATTTCTCCTCTTTTTATG
>JBMFIF010000095.1:0-4698 GCA_049976445.1 Thermoprotei archaeon
TTAGGGAGCGTGTAGTGGTAGGAGTAAGTCTCTTATGCACAGATCCTCACATGTGAGAATTATGCAACAAAGCAGTATGCGATTCAGATAAGTTTTTATATAGTATCATATTTCATTGCATAATTTTTCATGACAAAAGTAATTTCTTAATTTTGTAAATCAATTTTTATAAATCAATTCAATGCTTAACATGCGAGCTTTAGAATAAAACTTTTGAATATTTGGTAAACTGTATTCACGCATCATGTAATAAACTTAGAATAGAAGAGTTTAAAAATCTGTGAACAGTCATATTATAGAGGTTAAATGAATAACACTATAAATGTCATGGATGTTTTAAGAATGGTGCCAGATTTTAATGAATTTATGAATGTGTCTGAGCTTTATGAAAGTTCACAAGTACTAGCAAAGAAGTATCAAGATATTGTTGAGATCATTAATGTGGGTGAATCAAGAATTAGTAATCTTCCTGTTCAAGCCTTAATCATAAGGGGTGGTGAGAAGAATAGGGTTCTAGCGTTTGGATTTCCACATCCAAATGAACCTATTGGGTCCTTGGTTCTAGAATTCTTAAGTCATAAATTAGTTACTGATAAAGAATTTCTTAAAAAATTAAACACTACATGGATTATTGTTAAAGTTGCAGATGTTTTTGGAGCAAAACTTAATGAAGGTTGGTTTAAAGGTACATTTAATATTAGAAAATACGCTCTTAATTATTATAGACCTCCAGGTTATAAACAAATAGAATGGAGTTTTCCAGTCGAATATAAATCATTTAAATGGGATAAACCTACGCCAGAAACACGAGCCCTGATGAAACTTATAGATGAATGGAAGCCAACACACATTTACAGTTTACACAATGCAGGTTTTACTGGAACATATTATTATGTTTCAAAGCCTCCAAGTGAAAATGTTCTAAACTTGTTTAAAGAAATTCCAAGAAAATATAATGTACCTATACATAAAGGTGAACCTGAAGCTCCATACATGAAAAAAATAAGTGATGCAATATTTAAAATGCCAGGAATCGCAGAAAGTTATGATTGGTTAGAAAATTACTTAGGCAAAGACCCATCCAGTTTAATGGAACATGGTGGTAGTAGCTATGATTATGCTAAAAGAGTTAATCCAGACATTTTTGAATTAGTATGTGAAGTTCCATACATATATGATTATAGACTTGACTTAGACATTACAATAGGAATACCAAGAAGAGAACTTATGAGAATAGCTCTTAGAAAAAACAAAGAACGCTTAGAACAGTTAGAAAAAGATACTGAGAAAATATCTAAATATGTAAGTAATGATAATCCATTCTATGAAGCCTTAACATATTTTAACAGAACTGCAAAGCATCACATGGAAGCCGAAGAAAAGTGGATAGAAACAGCACCAGAATTAAGCGAAAATGCCACAGTTGCACAAGCATTTGATATATACTTAGACACATACTTATCTTACATATTTCGCTATGGACTTCTTTACAGGTCAATACAATATGAAACAACAAAAGGACTCACATCAAAAGAATTAGAAGAAAACAGAGAAAACACTCTTAAGAAATTAGAAGAAAATATAAATGAACTAAATAGTTTATCAAACTATTACACAATACCTATTAAAAATTTGGTATCAATACAACTTACAGCAATACTAGCAACACTTTAATTTCATTAATTAGAAGTCTATTTTGTGTCCTTCGTAGGCATATTCAAATATTCTTTTACAATCCTTCTCATCAACTGGTCTTGGGTTTGCGATTATCCCTGTCGACTCCATAGCCCTAGAAACCAACAAACTAAGCCTTTTAAAATACTCATCCCTAGAAATACCCATCTCCCTCACAGAAAGAGGCTGCGTCAACTCCATTAAAAGCTCCACAACAGCCTGATCAAAACTCTTACCCACACCAGCCCTCACAGCAAGCCTATCATACCTATCAGAAACGTATCCCCAATTATACTGAACACCATACGGCAAAAACAAACCAACAGCCCTACCATGAGACACATGAAAAACGGCACCAAAAGCATGAGCTAACGCATGAATAACCCCTATCTGAGAATTACTGAACGCCATACCAGCCATATCAGCCGCATAATGCATCTTCTCCCTAGCCTCAACATCATTACCATTCTTATACACCCTAGGCAAATACTTAAAAATTAACTCCACAGCCTTCTCAGCCAAAGCATCAGAATAATCATTCCTCCAAGCAGAAGTATAAGCCTCAATAGCAGTTGCAAGAGCATCTATACCTGTATCTGTTGTGAGTCTTGGGGGCATAGATATTGTGAGCCTTGGGTCAAGTATAACTAAGTCCGGTAAAACCTCTCTTGAAGCTAGTTCCATCTTCTTCATATTTTCTCTATCAGTTATCACAATAGCCCACGTAGATTCTGATCCAGCGTTAGTTGTTGGTATGCATACGAATCTTGCTTTATTTCTTAATCCGAGAGGTTCAAGAGGATTTATTTCTTCAATTTTTTTATCTGGTCTTTCATAAAGTACCCATGTAGCTTTTGCAGTATCCATCGATGAACCGCCACCAATTGCTATGAACCAGTCAGGTTGGAATTGATTTGCTATCTTAAGTGCTTTATCTACAACTTCTTTTGATGGTTCTGGTTCAACTTCGTCAAAACACACTATATTAAAACCATTTTCTTTTAATGTGTCTTCAACAAGTTTAACATAACCTAAATTTGTAATGATTTTATCAGTTATGATTAATGCCTTTTTTCCTTTTAATTCATTGAGAGCATCTAATGCATCTTCACCAAAAGCAATCTTTGAAGGTACGACAAACCACCACATAAATGTGCCACCTCGAATTTAGTTATTTTGCTAGTGTTGATTCTTCTTTTTTAACGATCTTTGGTGGTGGTTCACATCCTTCTAACCAAATTGTTGCTAATGTTTGAAAATCAGGTGGTATAACTTCTCGATCTATTTTTATATCAATAACTGCTGGTAATTCTGAAGCTTTTGCTCGTTCTAATGCATTTTTTATTTCTTTTGGATCCTCAACACGTTCGCCGTAACATCCTATAGCTTTTGCTATGAGATCATATCTGATTTCACTAAAATCTACACCAATATACCTCTTTTCATAATAGAGAGTCTGTCCAGCTCTTATCATTCCCCATGAAGAATCATTTAGCACGATGAAAGTAATTTGTAATCCTAATCTTTTAGCAGTTTCGAGGTCAGCCATTCCCATACTAAAAGCTCCGTCTCCAGTTATGCAATATACGTCTTTATCAGGATACGCAAGTTTAGCTGCAATAGCATACCCAACACCACTTCCTAAATGGCCTGAATCACCTGCAGTACTGCTTAAAAACGTGTTAGGTTCGTATATTCTATTTAAATAATGAGCCCATACCGTTGTGTTACCACCATCTATTACTGAGATAGCATTCCTAGGATAGAAGCTTCTTACTTCACGTATCACTCTCAACGGATGAATAGGTATTTGGTCAGTCATTGACATGCTTTCGAATTGTTCTATCCATTGTCGTTCTAAATCCTTATAATAACGATTCTTCTCTAGCATTGATCTTGGTGGTACTTCCTTTTTTACTATGTCTAAGAGTGCAGCCAATGTTTCTTTGGCATCTCCAACAACACCTATCTCTACAGGCCTATTCAGAGCAATGTTTTCTGCAGATACATCAATTTGAATAAATTTCTGAGCATCATAATCGCCCCATAATGGTGGTCTTCCAAAAAAGTCTAAATCACCAAGTTTTGAACCAATTAATAATACTAAATCTGCCTCATTTTGAGCTGTAAGAGCTCCAAAACTGTGAGGTATTAAACATAAAGGATGATCTTCAGGTATACATCCTCTTCCGGACACAGATGTCGTAACAGGTATTTGGAGATATTCTGCAAGTTCAATAAGTTCTTTAGAAGCACCTGAACGAATAACGCCTTCACCTGCATGAATTATAGGTTTCTCTGCAGATATCAGCATTTTAGCAATTCTTTTTAGTGTTTCAAACTCTGGAATTGGTTTTTTCATAGGCCTATAATTCTCTCTTTCATGAATTTTCACGTTCTCTTCATCAACAGTTTGATGAAGAACATCTGAGGGAATATCAATGTGGACTGGGCCTGGTTTATCAGATAACGCAACTCTTATTGCCCTTTCAGTTAACTCTACAATCCTGCTCCAGTGATTTATTATTGTATTCCATTTAGTAATAGGTTTAAACAGTGAGAGTTGATCTAAAGCTTGCATAGAACCGCGATCTGGGTAGGATCTGAACGTTTGATTTTGAGCTGTTATTATTAAAATCGGTATATTCTCAGCAAAAGCTGGATAAACACCACCAACCAGATTTGCCGCTCCAGGTCCTACAGTAGCTACAACAACGCCTAGTTCTCCAGTAACTCTAGCCCATCCATCAGCGGCATGTGCAGCATTTGCTTCATGATGAAACGTCACAAATTTTATCTTACTATCATAAAGAGCGTTCAAAAAAGGATAAAGTTGATCACCAGGCACACCAAACACATAACGGACACCTTCTTTTTCTAATACTCTCTTAAGAATCTCCCCACCAGTTATTTTTACCACAAAAATCACCAATAGAATATAGAAATTTTAAGTTAAGTCCGAGTAATGGTGACGTTTATATAGACCAGTTGCGTACTTAAACTTATGAGATGTGTCACACCTTT
>JBMFIF010000096.1:0-4667 GCA_049976445.1 Thermoprotei archaeon
GTATTCAAAGATATTCACCGACACCTCACCACAAGTAGTACCGCAAACTCACATAAAGCTTATGTGGACAGTCTCAGATTTATAAATAAGATACATACATGCTGTATTTGAAGCGTCATGTCTGAAGAAGAGGTTTTCTTTGCTAGAAAAGCATCAGGACTGGTTAGAGAATTAACACCTTGGGATGCGGCTGTATGGGCATTTGGTGTTGCAGCTGTTTCAGGAATCACATTTTATTCAGTAAGACTCCCATGGCGTTTTCCAGGAGCTGATCCAGTACTATCTTTCTTTATAGTATCTGCACTATTATTTCCTATAGCGTTTACACTTTCGATGCTTATGAGCACAATGCCAAGATCTGGAGGATTGTATGTAGCAGTTAGTAGAATACTTGGGCCTGAAGTTGGATTTTTAACATTATGGACCATGGTAATAGGATGGGGTCTTCTCATAGGACTATGGGGGATCGTCTCGGGCAAACTATTTGGTTCATTGTTCGTTATGGCTGGTATACCTGGGGGTGAATGGCTCCAAACTCCATTTCCAGGAGCTTTCACATGGGGATTAATATTTGTGTTAATATTCTGGTTCACATCATTTTTAGGAATTAAATATGCAAAATGGGTCACTAGAATTTTAACTTATATACCTTTAGCAGCTTTACTTATAACAAGTGCTTACTTTTTAATATTAGGACCACAAAATGCACTTACAGCTTTCAGTAAAGCATGGAATATCGATGTATCAAAACTTATTGATACTGCAGTTTCATTGGGATATAAGAATCCAAGCTTTTCTTGGGCTGCTACCATAGCATCATTCGTAATACCTTTATGGGCATGGACAGGATTTGAAGCAATAACATATGCTGGTGGTGAAGTGAAATCGCCAAAATCAAGTATGCTCTATGGATTTAATGGAGGGTACTTACTTGTATGGTTCATGTACACGTTAATACCATTCTCACTTTATTATGCCTTTGGAAACATAATAGGACCCTACAATTTTCTGTACCATTATCCTGAAGTTCATCCTGGAGAGAATCCATTAAGTAGTTTTATGAAACCAACAGAGCCTTCAGTACCATTCTTTGCATATGCAGCATTCGGTGGCGGAGTACTAGGTACACTTATGGCGCTTTTAATACTATTAGTATATCTTAAAGGCATTCCTCCAGTATTTGTTTCTACTTCTAGAATGTTGTTTGCATTAGCTTTTGACAGGGCATTACCTCCCAAATTATCTGAAGTTGATAGTAGAGGTTCTCCTAGAATAGCTGTTACAGTTGTAGCGGTCTGGGGAATCATTGGATTAATACTTGCTGCATTATCAGTAGATGCCATACTAGGAATACTTGATTACACAATGCTAGGATTCTTCTGGTTTATGGGCATTGCTGCGATGCTCTTACCGTTTAAGAAGAAGGAAATATACGAAACATCCCCGATACGTTGGAGCGTCGGAGGTGTTCCATTGATTACAATCTTGGGATTATTAAGTACTGTAATAGGCTTTTTTGTTGCAGCGTTCTCGATAATGGAATTCGATTATTCTATGGCATCAGTGATGGCAATATTTTATGGAATAGGTTTTGCACTATACGCATGGCAACAATACAGAAATTCCAAAGAAGGCATAGATACATCCAAAATCTATAGCGTACTACCGCCAGCATAGACATTTTTCACAACTATATCAAAATATAATTTTTTATTTACAACTGAAAACTCTGTCCTTCAAAATAAAAGGAATATCAAATATCATAATAATGAATACTTTTGTGGTTGTTTAAAGGATTATTAGTAATATTTATATTTAAGAAAGAAATTTACATAAAAAGGGAATGACGTCTCCCTGGGCTTATGCCCAAACCGCCTGATAAGGCTGATGACGTCTACTTTATGATCTATGCGAGATGTATAAAATGGTGAAGGCGGATGGGCTGCTCAAGAGAGAGGGAGATAAGGGAGAAGATCGAACAGACTCTAAGAAATATAGAAATGATGGAGAAAAGAATTCAGGAAGTTCAGAGAGATCTGCAAACAATTTATCAAATCCAGAAAGTTCTTTTAGAAAGAATAAGGAGTTCGAAGATGATTGCTTAGATCTATTAAAGATTTTAGCTCAATTGACTTCAAAGGAAGCTGCTTTAAAGTTTCAGCTTTATCAGTTATTAGAGGAAGCTAAAGTTGAAACAATAAGATTAAGTGGGATTATTTCTTTGTACGAGATGATAAGTAAGAATGATGTAAAAACGTTCAGATCAAAGCTTGAAGAATTGTTTTCTAAATACGTGAGGTTTTCTGAGAGGTGAGAATGATGAAATTATTTAATAGAAATAAGGAGAGTAGTCAACTAAAGGATATTATTTACGTGTCACTTATAGATTCAATAAATGAGAATGGATGTCCAATATGCAAATTAATTGAGAAATCTGAGCATAGAATGATATGGACCTTACTTTATGAACATGTCAGTGATCCGTATGTAAGAAAAATGATAAATGATGGAAATGGTTTTTGTGCTCATCATTTTTGGAAAATTGTTAGTGTTGCTCAAAATGATCCATCACTAGGTGGGCTGGGTCCAGCAATAATAATCGAGGATTTGTTAAAAAATTATATAAAAAATGTTGAAAGTGATGAAAGTGTTAATGTTCACTGTTATATTTGTTCTGAGCTTAGCAAGATTGAGTATTCTTATGTATCGTCATTTGCTAAAAAAATTGATAAGACAGATATTTTAGAACGTTATAAAAACAATGATCATTCAATATTATGCAATAAACATTTCAATGAAGTATTATTTTTAACACCAGCATCTATGAGAATTGAGTTAAAAAGAACTCAAATCAAGAAATTAAGAAAATTATTAGAAAATATTGAATCTTATATTTCAAAGCATGATTATAGGTATGCAAATACTATCAAAGAAGAGGAAGCAAGATCGTGGATTGTTGCGGTTGAAGCAATGAAAGGTTTGGGCTGGTCTTCACTTAATATTGAAGGAAAAGAACAAAGACATAGAATCACAAAATAAGTATGTACAAAGTATTTTGTTGTATGATAATATTTACTATTGATGACTTTCTTTGGTAGTCTTTGCATGTCATGTTAAAGTTTAAGCGTTCTGTAAATAGTTGTGTAAAGAGGATTTTATCATGACAAGTTGAGACTACCCTTTCTTTGTACTATGGTAGTATTTCTCGTTTAAATATAATGATTTATAAAGTTACTACTTTTATTTCGTATTACTGCAGGTTCATCAATTCTTAAAACAGCATTAGTAGCATCTAATGTTGTTTTTACCCCTATTGGTAATGTTATTTTGTGTTCTCCATGACCACAGCATAATCCATAAATTGCTGGGATGTTTAATCTTCCTATTCTATCTTGAATGACTTCTTCTAAGCTAAAAGTATATTTAGGCTTACTTGGTTCATAGTTTTTAAATTCGCAAATTATAATACCTTTAACATTATCTAGCTTTCCTGCAAGTATGAGCTGGGTTAACATTCTATCAACTCTATAAGGTGCTTCATTTGTATCTTCGATGAATAGTATTTTTCCTTCTGTATCAATTTCATACGGTGTTCCTAAAGTAGAAACTATTAGGGATAAGTTTCCACCAATGAGATCTCCCTCAGATCTTCCGTCATTTATTACACGTATGAGTGGGCCATCGATAGGATTAAGAATTTCACCTAGTGGTTCATCGTTCATGAGTACTTTCATCATATTATGTTTAGTATATTCTGATAAATTATGCATGTCAGATGCTACCATTGGACCATGAAATACTATTAATCCTGTTTTTTGATGAATTGCTATAAGTAGTGCAGTAATATCACTATACCCAACAAAAATTTTAGGATTGCGTTTTATTAAGTCATAATCCAGTAATGGGAGTATTCTCATTGATCCATAACCTCCTGACGCACAGAATATAGCCTTTATTTTTTCATTAGAAAACATTTCATTAAGGTCATTAGCTCTTTCTTCATCTGAGGCAGAAAAATAACCTCTATTAATTAATTTTTTAACAGTTTTTCCTAAATATACATCAAACCCTAAATCTTTCAACACTTTTATACCTTTATTCAATTGAACAGAATCAACAACACCAGCTGGCGCTACAACCCCTATTGTATCACCTAAACTTAACGCATACGGTTTAATTTTTATAATTCCTCCCTTCTCATGAAACGATCTTACTTTCATTGCCATAGCATGTTAACAAATAAGACTTGCCAAATAAAATTTAGCTCGAATTTTAGCATATTCATTTCCTTTTTTTCCTAAAGTATAAAATTTGTTACTTCTCCACCAATAGAGGAAATTATTCATAAGTAGTTCTAAAGATTATATGCTTGTTTTTAGTAAAATTACAGGGCGGGGGTGGCCGAGTCAGGTCAAAGGCGCAGGGCTCAGAACCCTGTGCGTTAGCGCTGCGTGGGTTCAAATCCCACCCCCCGCACCAGTTTATCAATAACTTTTTTACGATACTAAGATACTAAAATTAATAGGTAAGGAGACTGTTCAGATAAGTCATTAACCACAACAACACTACTACATGTTAAGTGGACAGTCTCGATAAGCTCGTAGAAAAGTATATTAATGCTCTTAAGAAAGAAATTATATTATATGGTAACTTATTAAAAGATCTTG
>JBMFIF010000097.1:0-4633 GCA_049976445.1 Thermoprotei archaeon
TATTATTGAAATGTACGTGTTGTCTGTGAAAGAGTATTTATTTGAATGTAATTTATGATATTTGGTGCTAGAGTTAGTGCTTTGTTGCATAATTTTGATGTATTTTTGATGTGTTTTTTATGTATAGGATTCTTATGAGTTGATAGTTTGATGATGCTTTTTCACAGTTTTGATGAACACTCCTAACTAACATACATCAAATCATACCAGTAAGTATCATGAGATTAGAGGAAATGTGTGAAACACTCCACAAAACTACGCACGAATTATGCAACAAAGCAGTATGCTAAAAATATTTATTCTTGATAATTATGGTATGGTTATGATTTCAATAAATAAACCGTTAATTGGGAAGGAAGAGGTTGAGGCGATTAATGAGGTAATTAGTTCTGGCATACTTACAAGTCCTTCAATTAATGGTGGTCCTAAAGTTCGTGAGTTTGAATCAAAGTTTGCGGGGTTTATTGGTTCTAGGTATGGTGTTGCTGTGAATAGTGGTACTGCGGCTCTGCATTTAGCTTTGTTGGCTGCCGGCGTTGGTCCTGGTGATGAGGTTATAGTACCACCCTTTACTTTTGTTGCTACTGCTACTGTAGTACTTTTGGTTGGTGCTAAGCCTGTTTTTGCTGATATTGATCCTGAAACATATAATATTGATCCTGAGAATGTTAAGAAGTTGATATCTCCAAAGACTAAAGCTATAATACCTGTTCATCTTTATGGATTGCCTGCTGAAATGGACGCCTTAATGGAGGTCGCTAAGGAACATAATATCGTTGTGATTGAGGATGCAGCACAAGCACATGGCGCATCTTATAAAGGTCGTATGGTTGGTTCTATCGGAGATATGGGGTGTTTTAGTTTCTATGCAACAAAGAATATGACTACCGGTGAAGGTGGCATGATAACTACTGATAATAAGGAGTATTGGGAACGTTTGAGAATGTTAAGATCGCATGGTCAAGTTAGGGGTTATGATCCACATGTACTTGGGTATAATTATAGAATGCCTGAGATTGAGGCTGCAATAGGTCTTGTTCAGCTCTCCAAACTTCCACGTTTTCTTGAGGCTAGAAGAAAAAATGCCATGATACTTAATGATTTGCTTAGTGAATTTAAAAATTTGAAATTACCTTATGAACCTACTGGGGTTAGACATTCATGGTATCTTTATACTATCAGTATCGAGAATAATAGAGACGCCCTTCGGGATGGCTTAAATAAGTTAGGAATTGGTGCTTCAGTATATTACGAAACTCCAGTTCATTTAACGCCACTATTCTATAAAATGGGTTTTAGGAAAGGAATGTATCCTGTGGCTGAGCATGCTTCTCAACATGTCTTATCGCTTCCTATTCATCCGGAATTAAATGAGAATGATATGGTATTTATATATGAGAGTATAAAGAAAATGTTAGTGGGGTAGGAGAATGAAAGACGAAATTGATAAGGTTATATCATTGAGAACTGAAGGCCCGGCTGATATAGCTAGGGTTGCAGCGGCAATTATAGCTATGGGTCAACCCATATATTTAATACATTTTAAGCATGATGGAAAGCACATTTATGGGATGCTAGCAATATTTCATGATTATTATGGGTTTAATGGAATTCCCATCTTCTACTATTTTACTTCTGAGAATGATATGGGAAAATATTTGCTTGTAAAGGTTGATGATTTTGGAGAGCAAGTAAAGTTTTCGGATAAAGTAATGACTGGATGGACACCTATACCTATAATGACACTTACTGAGAAGCCTAGTTTTATACAAATTTAATGTGATGGTATTTCAGTGGTTTTCGGGGGGCCACCTTTTATCTCTAGTGTTACAAAAGATGGTGATGGAATTTTTTCTATTATCTCCATGTTAGCTGTCACTTTTCCTAATTCTATGAATCTGCCCTTACTATTCTCTAAGAATATCATTAATGCTCTGTGAATTGGATCATAGGCTACATCGCCTGGTTTAAATGTTTTTTCTTCACGAGCCGGAGGTGATGAAATGCTTACCTGAAGTATTGCATAAGTTCCTAAATTTGAAAAAATGACCTCTACTTTAAGCGTCCTTAACGCTACAAGTTTCTCAATCCTTTCCACGAGGACTGGGTGTTTTGATCTCTCTAATGTTATTTCGAATGCCCCTATCCTTGTATTTACTATAATTGGTACAGTTTCTAGTGACATGGCGATTCATGTTTATTTTATAATCATTAGAATATATAATTAACGTAGCCTCAGAATAGCGTTGTAACATGGAATTTAATACATCCTCATATAAAATCTTTACAAGAATACTTACAACTTCTAATGCTGGGACTTTAGACCCTTTTAATAATTTGATAATTGTATGTGCTTCTTTAGATGATAAACCATAATAGCACATCAAAAAATTCTTTCTTATTCTTGTTATATTTAATTCATCCATCGTTCGTTTTATAAGCTCGCTTACCATATTTTGAAGTTTTCTAATATCTTGCATTTGGAAATTATTCATGCCCAGATACACATATTCGGTCATCTCTCTCACATCTACGATTAGTACAAAAAGAATATAAAAAAATATTACACACATATCCGAAAAAGCTACTTATCTCATAATTATTATATAACTCCGTTTAAATCTTTCATCAATTTCGTCAATTCATCTTTAGATAGCGCACTAACCCCAGACCTTTCTACCTTATAATGTATCCATTGACTTTTATGAGGTGCGCCCTTCATCTTTCTTACTCGTATCTGTCTCACTAAAATTCCCTGCTGCATTAAGTATGGATCATAACGCAGATCTATAATCCCATCAACTAAATAATCTATAATTTGCTCTATTTCATCAAAACCCTTTATTCCAAAATGTATTGACGCAAACAGTGGTATTTTTTTTGCTTTAGCTATATTTTCTCTCATTGATTTTACAGCATCAAGTATCATTAATGGCTCTGCTGACGACATTAATTCTGTTAAAGAATCTATAAGAACTATAGCCTTTGATGAGAATAAATTCTCAATGACACCAAAAAGCGTGCTCGTAACCAATGGTAAATTCTTAGGATTCTCAACATAAATTATATTCGACGTTTCTTCTTGTATAGGTTTTCGTATCTTCAAAGTTATACAATCAATAAAAATGACCTTCTTAGCTTTAACATACTTACTAACATTCCATCCCATAATATTCATATTTTGAACAACCGAACGTGGTGTATCATCACTAACCAAATATACTACTGAAAAACCCCGCTTTAAAAAATTTATCGCTAACTGTTGAAGTATAAGTGTTTTACCTATACCTCCTTCACCAGAGATTGTGATGAAACTATTCAAAGGAAAACCCTTATAAAGTATAGCATCTAGCAACGAAATACCAGTTTTTACAAAAGGTATCTTAACACGTTCCATGTACACTCACCACTACATTATAATAAATTAACAAAACAGTCAATTATTCTTCCGCTAACCAAAACCATTTTAATACTATAGTGTGTACAGAGTATTACGGTGATAACACATGATAACGCTCACACTAAAAATACCTGAACAATACATAAAAGAACTAGATGAACTAGTAAAACAAGGCATCTTCACATCCAGAAGCGAAGCAGTAAGATTCGCATTAAGAGAATTAATCAGAAAAGAAAAAATCATGAACAGAAAACGTATCTACAAAGTCAGCGGACCATAACCCACATCCAATTTCCATCTAAAAAATCCACACCACAACAAAAAAACATCAAATCCCCAACCTTAAAAACAAAAAATACTTACCGCAATTAAATAACACTCTCTTATTCTACCTTAAACTTCAGCATAGTTTTAAAGAAATCCCTGTTTTTATCTAACATCATGTTAAACTTATTCTTATAGTAAAAACATTAAAATACAACACAACAAAACCAATACATCATACTAACTAAGATGCTTTGTTGCATAATTCGTGCGTGGTTTTATGAAGCGTTTCGCAGTTCCCCCCAATCTCATAACACTTACTGATGTAATTTGATGTATGTTAGTTGGGAGTTTTCATTAAAATTGTGAGAGAACACCATCAAACTCTTAACCCACAAGAATTCTCAGCATAAAAAGCACATCAAAAACACATCAGAATTATGCAACAAAGCAAACTAAGATATAAAAATAAAAAAGAAAGCGTTCTTAAATAAGATTTTTGTGGCTGTTCCTCCTATACTTTCCCCATGAAACTCCTAACACTCCTGTCAAGCGAGGAATCTTGCTCCAAACTCCCCAGAACCATTAGATAACAAGATGGCATTCACACCAAGATGCGGCTCAAAGATGATAAAAGAGCGGCCACAACATTCTTATTTAAGAGCGAAAGAATACTAAACTGAATAATCCCTCAATACGACCTTATTATTTGATACGGAATTTTTATGTACGTTCCAGAATCTACAAAATAAACATTATAAGATGAGGATCTTACATACAACATCTCATACACATTCTGAGATTTATAGGGACTAGTACTCAAATATGCTCCTTGATTACTTATGATAGTCGTAACAGTAACTGTTGTATGACCCCTCTCCGCCTTGAAAGGTGGAGTTTCCACCGCTGGGGTCTCGGGCGTTACCCCTCAACAGGGTTATGGGTCTTAATCCATTGTGCGTTACAATA
>JBMFIF010000098.1:0-4508 GCA_049976445.1 Thermoprotei archaeon
AACTTATATAAAACAAAAACAAAAATATAAAACAGACATATAAACCCGCGGTATCAGACAAAAATGAACTGAAAGTGTTTTCTCTTATCGAATTATCTACAATGAAATTTAAGCTTGTATCAGACAAAAATGAACTGAAAGTAACTTCCACATATGAACATTTTCCAAACTCCTTGCACCTGCCGTATCAGACAAAAATGAACTGAAAGTGAACCGCCTTAAATTCATTGAAATCCAAAGTCCTAACGTAATTATGTATCAGACAAAAATGAACTGAAAGGACATAAACCTCCACATCACCGTGAGCTTGGAAGCTTAATGTATCAGACAAAAATGAACTGAAAGTCCCACCAACCGCTACTCCACTTGGCTATTGCATATCTTGTATCAGACAAAAATGAACTGAAAGGCTAGTTATGAATCGATACGTGGTCGTTGGTATACGTATGTATCAGACAAAAATGAACTGAAAGAGCGATTTATTCCAATCCGTGGTTTTGAATAATCCGACTAGTATCAGACAAAAATGAACTGAAAGAGAATAAAGAAAGAAATGACATTGTCAGAATTAACATGGCGTATCAGACAAAAATGAACTGAAAGTAAGAAGGCGGGCCCGCTTGGCTTTAACTTTGCGAAAACGTATCAGACAAAAATGAACTGAAAGACATTATCAAGTTTTTCAATCGTGTATATGAGTATAAAGTATCAGACAAAAATGAACTGAAAGGGTGAACCTATTCCATTGGTTGCAAAGTACTGCGGATCAAAGTATCAGACAAAAATGAACTGAAAGAGCACTTGAATAGTTTTATAATTACTAGCTGATGAGTATCAGACAAAAATGAACTGAAAGTGGGGAAGTTTTAATCTTTTCACAGAGTATGATAAGCTCCTGTATCAGACAAAAATGAACTGAAAGGCTACGGCCGGGACCGTGGCAGAAATTATAGCATGGAGTATCAGACAAAAATGAACTGAAAGAAAATTTTCTCTTCTTCTTGATTTAATGTAAATCTTTCTTGTATCAGACAAAAATGAACTGAAAGTGTAAATCCTGCAAAAAGCGTTTTTGGAACAACAATAGGGTATCAGACAAAAATGAACTGAAAGTTTCATATCTCCTATACTCATTTCTTCACTCTCCTTTTGTATCAGACAAAAATGAACTGAAAGATCTTTAGTGTTACTTTTTCCTTCACTTCCTTAATTTCGTATCAGACAAAAATGAACTGAAAGAGGAAAATCAACCTTTGCAATTTGGGCCAGTCATGTACTGGTATCAGACAAAAATGAACTGAAAGTTTCTCTACATCATCCCAAACCATATCACTCATTTTTTACGTATCAGACAAAAATGAACTGAAAGAAAAGTAACACTTGAAAGAATGCTACTAAATAGATCTACAGTATCAGACAAAAATGAACTGAAAGGTTATGTATCTTTTTAATGCTGGACACATATAGTTTTCGTATCAGACAAAAATGAACTGAAAGTGCTACAGCGCAACTTTTAAGTGAATTGTTAGGTATAAACGTATCAGACAAAAATGAACTGAAAGTTATAATAACGAAATCTGCGTCCACATAAGAAACACTTAATGTATCAGACAAAAATGAACTGAAAGGGATCATAATTGCACTCAATACACCATTTACCATTATACCAGTATCAGACAAAAATGAACTGAAAGACCAACGAACACCCATTTTATACGTAAAATTACCGGTATCAGACAAAAATGAACTGAAAGCGTGTGCGTGATATAACTACAACACAAAAAGTAGCATCATGGTATCAGACAAAAATGAACTGAAAGTTATCCTTAAACGTTAATACTCTAACTAATCCTTCACTTCTCGTATCAGACAAAAATGAACTGAAAGAGTATTGTTCTCAAAAATTGATGCTTAGGCATTCTAGTATCAGACAAAAATGAACTGAAAGTTTTCATCCCATATCATATCATTACTCATCTAATCACGTATCAGACAAAAATGAACTGAAAGTGAAATACAGCTGAAGAATTATAAACTAGTCGGAGTTTAGTATCAGACAAAAATGAACTGAAAGCAATCAAGACAAAGCCCATGACCTGCCCATTACTTAAGTATCAGACAAAAATGAACTGAAAGCTTATTTGGTCGCTTGGATATCGGTAGAAATAACATGTTGTATCAGACAAAAATGAACTGAAAGTGGGGAATATAAAGTGGTATCCCGATGGAATAGATAAGGCGTATCAGACAAAAATGAACTGAAAGATGTATATAGCACCACCACCTTTAATTTGGGCGTAAGTATCAGACAAAAATGAACTGAAAGCTTGAGTGTTAAAAACAACAGCTTTACTTGTTATTTGTGGTATCAGACAAAAATGAACTGAAAGATACATAGCTAATTCTTTCAATTCTTTAATTCTTTTAAGTATCAGACAAAAATGAACTGAAAGCAAAACGACATGTAGCTATATTTTGGAACATAACGGGTATCAGACAAAAATGAACTGAAAGCAAGGAATCACTATTACATCACTTGATATACTTGCAATACTGTATCAGACAAAAATGAACTGAAAGTTGGAACGGCGGATTATAATCTCCTCGTAAGCCTTAGGTATCAGACAAAAATGAACTGAAAGACATTTAAGATGTTGAAACCTCTTAATGATATTGGGTAGCGTATCAGACAAAAATGAACTGAAAGATACCAGTAAGTTGAGATATTAATTTTGCAGTAGCTTCAGTATCAGACAAAAATGAACTGAAAGATGTCAGAGGCCCTGATGGATCATGATATTGTGGATACGTATCAGACAAAAATGAACTGAAAGATGATGAGACATGGGATTCTGGTTTCTTTTCCGCTCGTATCAGACAAAAATGAACTGAAAGTTTTCGCTAATCTTTAGTTCATCAACAGTATGTTCACTTTGTATCAGACAAAAATGAACTGAAAGTTTATTATCGTAGTTTCTGTTCATGTAATCCGCCCATTCAGTATCAGACAAAAATGAACTGAAAGGACTTGTTCATCACAATCACCCCTCGTACTTCATTATATCGTATCAGACAAAAATGAACTGAAAGGAATGTTTGAACTGATTATACTGGTTAGCCTTTGCATCACATGTATCAGACAAAAATGAACTGAAAGCCATATGGGTAGTTTCTTATAATGAGGGCTATTAGTAAGTATCAGACAAAAATGAACTGAAAGAGTCGTATTCTTTGAATATTGAACTCCGCATAGTCTCCTTTGTATCAGACAAAAATGAACTGAAAGTGATAATTAAGCTTGAGTTTCATATTGCAAGAAAAACATGTATCAGACAAAAATGAACTGAAAGTTTTTGCCGGTAATATACTGCTCATGGCTACAAAACCACGTATCAGACAAAAATGAACTGAAAGAGAAAAAGCTCGATAAAGAATTAAACACATCTGAGGGTATTGCATCAAGTATCAGACAAAAATGAACTGAAAGAGAAAAAGCTCCACCAAAGGAGCTGTAATTATCTTCAAGTGTATCAGACAAAAATGAACTGAAAGATGAATATGGTGTACAATGTAGGGTACAGTTACTTCATACAGTATCAGACAAAAATGAACTGAAAGTTTAACCACTCTTCTCTTCCCCTTAAACTAACCTTTGCCGTATCAGACAAAAATGAACTGAAAGGTAATGCTCTCGCAATGTAATGGTATGTTTACAATATACTGTATCAGACAAAAATGAACTGAAAGGCATTTTAGCAGTAGCAAATGAGTAAGCACCTAAATATGTATCAGACAAAAATGAACTGAAAGAAATTCATGTTTATATAGTTGTTGTTTGATGGTGTTTTGTATCAGACAAAAATGAACTGAAAGCACCAAACAACCAAGTATACAAAGCGTACGTTGAAGTATCAGACAAAAATGAACTGAAAGTTACCATCTTTCTCTATTGTTATTTGATATATATTGTATATGTATCAGACAAAAATGAACTGAAAGTTGTGCTTCTCGACTGGCCAGTATTCAATGATCGTTCCTGTATCAGACAAAAATGAACTGAAAGTTACTTCCGAAAATTTCCCTGAGCTTCTCCTTGAGGTATCAGACAAAAATGAACCGAAAGGAACTAGTGAGAAAATTTCAATTCATAAGCGCCATAGGGGTATCAGACAAAAATGAACTGAAAGTTATGGGGCGACCAACCTCAAGAATAAATAATTTCATTGTATCAGACAAAAATGAACTGAAAGAACTTTATTCTTCCACAACCATATTATGTTACCCGTTAAGTATCAGACAAAAATGAACTGAAAGTTTTTGTGCGTTTCACGTAAACTGGGGTGTGTGTGTCGTATCAGACAAAAATGAACTGAAAGATACTCAAACTTGTATAAAAGCTTTACTCGTAATACTAGTGTATCAGACAAAAATGAACTGAAAGTTTTCCAATCATGATTTTTTACATTTTAACTCTTTCATTGTATCAGACAAAAATGAACTGAAAGCAA
>JBMFIF010000099.1:0-4413 GCA_049976445.1 Thermoprotei archaeon
ACCCCAATACATTATAGGATACAGAGTTTATAAACGTTCATCCCCGCCTTAAAAAGGCGAGGCTTTCTAGTTGTAACATAAGTTTAAATTTCTTATTCTATCAAAAGATATAGTGAGTTGCTTTGGTTAATGTAACAACTATTAATAAGGATCAGACTTTTGTAAGAGATCCTGTATGCGGTGCAGAAATAGATATAAATGATTCTGTGGTTTTAATAATGAGTGATCAAACGTATTATTTTTGTAGTGATGCGTGTGCTCGAGTATTTATGAGATATTTAAAGATAGTTACAAAAAATCATGAGGATGAATGTGGCTGTGGCGGTAATTGTTCTTGTGGATCACATTAAAAATTATATCTACGGGACGTGGTAACTTAATGCATAAAACTTATGAGATATTTAAAGATACCACCTTAAATTGTCAGATCCACGTTTAAGTTAAGTCCTCTTGGGTGTGTCATTTATTTGGCTAGTAAAAGTAAGGTAGGGTTGAGGATTGCCCAAAAGAGACTGGAAACAGGGAGAACAATCTCATAACCGATCAATTTTCACATTTATGTTTTTATTTTTATGATTCTTACAGGAAGATTACCATGTCTTGTATTATATTCTTTCTCGATAATAAAACCATTTTTTAATGCCTCTCTTTTAAATATATTAGGTGCAGCTGTTATTACTATCATTGTGCCGTTTTTCATTACTTTGCTTACTGATTTTAAGAATTCTGGATAGAGCTTCTTTATGTGTCTTGGATTAGAGGAACGCTTACCATATGGTGGGTTTACGATAATAACTTCTGGCGTGAAGTTTAAGATATTCTCTAATTTTCGTGAATCACCTTTTATAAATTTTATAGTGTCTAAAACACTCGCTGACTCAGCATTTTTTATAGCTCCATTCAGATACTTTTGGGATATATCAATTCCATAAATGTTATATATGTTATTGTTAGATGATTTCATAATCTCATTTGATATTTTTTCATAAACATCCTTTTCAAATAGTTTGAGCCTTTCAAAAGCAAATCCAATTTTACTTCTTTCTCTAAAAATTTTTAATGGAATTTTTCTTGCAATAAGCGCAGCCTCTATTGGTATCGTACCTCCACCACACATTGGATCAAGAAAAATCTGTTTAGTATTCCATTCACTAACATATATCATTGAGGCCGCAATCGTAGTACTGAGCGCTGCTGGATGATCATAAACTCTATAACCTCTTTTATGCAATGATTCCCCGGTCGTGTTTACTCCAATAATGATGTGATTTTCTCGTATTCTGCAGAAAATTTCAACATCAGGAGAATCAAGGTTTACTTTGAGTCTATGCCCAGTTTCGCTCATGAAACTTTCAATAATTGCTTGTCCCACTCTTTCGGCAACTTGCATGCTATTAAAAGGATGGTTCCCGATTCTCTCTACTCTGACAGCAAAACTTTGGTTCCTTTCTATGTAATTAGTATAGCTTAAATAACGTGAAAATTTGTAAATATCATAAATATTGTCAAAATCAGTTTCACCTATCAGCAAAATGACTTTATGAACAGTCCTAGATAGTAAATTAATTTTATAAATTAAGTCAAGTGAACCTTTAAATCTTACTATACCAATGAGAGGATCAGCATAGATAGATAACATCTTTTGTAGCTCATCTGTTACCACATATTCTAATCCGATATTAGTTGTAGCATAGTATTCGTACACAATATTTAAATCTAGATTCTATCATTAAGGTTTTTCTTTTTAATTGTTTATAGAGGATATAGAAATATTTGGTTTTATTGCTAAAATTACTTAGGTGAAAATTATTGATAAGGATCGATAGATTAAGATTTGGGCCTGCAGGAGTACCATTGAGTACACCAAAACCATCTACGATAACTGGGATTTATCAAGTTAAAAAGCTTAATCTGGATGCTATGGAAATGGAGTTCGTTCAAGGTGTAAGAATGAGCATGGATGTCGCTAAACAAGCTAAAGAGGTCTCAATAAAAGAGAATATAATACTTACTGCACATGGTCCCTATTATATTAATCTACTCTCTCCTGAGGAGAAAAAAGTTGAAGCTAGTGTACAGCGAATACTGGATACAGCACGTGTAACATACCAGGCTGGTGGATATTCAATAGTTTTTCATGCCGCATACTACCAAAAGTTATCAAAAAGTGAGGCATACGAAAGGGTCAAGAATATTATGAAGAGTATCATAACAACATTAAAGAACGAAAACATAGAAATTTGGGTAAGGCCTGAACTTACAGGAAAACCAACACAGTTTGGTGATCTGAATGAACTAATAAGGTTAAGTCAAGATGTAGAAATGGTGATGCCCTGTATTGATTTTGCACATTTACATGCGCGTTATAATGGAAAATATAATACTGAGGTAGAAATAAAAGAGATCTTAGCTAAGATAGAGTCTGGACTTGGACGTGAAGCTCTTGATAATATGCATATACATATTTCAGGGATTAACTATACGGATAAAGGTGAAAGGAACCATTTGAATTTAGAAGAGTCTGATTACAATTATCACGCATTAATTAATGCATGGAAAGAGTATAAAATTAAAGGTATTGTAATCTCTGAAAGCCCAAACCTCGAAACAGATGCTTTAATGTTAAAGAAGCTCTATTATGCATAATTTATAAAATTTATTTAAGTTTCATTATTTGAAACAAAAAGCTAGTCAAGACAGTACCACATTTGTGAGGGCTTCAGATTTGTAGCCCCTATGAGATAAAAGCCCCGCTTTTAGAAGTAAACACTTAATATTTGAGAATTTAGTATACAAATAGAGGCTATCCTATATGGCCAAAGTTCAATGGCTAAACATTTATCATGAACTAAAGATTTTCTTAGATACCTATGATAAAAGACGTAAGTTCAAATTTAATGATGAAGCTCTTAGTAAAAAGTTTAATGAAATGTTTGATGAATTCAGAATACAATTCATTAAGTGGAGGATAAATGATGATTTGAGTAAAATGGATCAATGGATAAAGGTCTTTAAAGATTGGACTGATAAAGTTTCACAAATTTATGGTTTTAAAGGTGTTTTATATCCTAGAGAGTTTAGAAGTTTTTTAGAGAATCCTGAACGACATTTGATGAAGAAAATATTTAATTATTCATATGATCTACTGAGAGGTAAAGATACTCTGAAATCTTTTAAAAAGACTGCTGGATCAGCGATAGTTACATCAGTTAGAACAAATTTGAGGTCAATTTATCAATACTGGGGGTTTATAACAATACTGTACCATATAAGAGATCAGGGTTTTGCCAGAATAATATATCCTGAGCATGGACATCTCTTGCTTGATCGTGCAGGTAAACAAAAGATACACAGCATACCTCCAAATGTAGTCTTATCAACTCATAAAGGACTTTTAAGCTTTTACCTAGAAGCCCCAAGACCTATAGCATGGGGTGATACAGGTGATTTAATGAAAATTTGGAGTCTATACACAGCTCTAAGACCCGATCTAATGGTGTACAGCGGCGAAGTATTTAATATAGTTAGTCCCTCAACAGATCCACCGATAAGAAGACCTGAAGTTATAATAGAGTTTAAAGAATTGGATGACTGGTATGTTAGGGCAAGAGAAGTAAAAGGCCCTCTCGCAAAACCATTAACAGCAGAGGAATGGAGAAGCAAGTGGATTGAAGGGTTATGGACAGGATTAGCAGAATCACTAGGTGTTCAAAGAAAAGAAAATATAGAAAAAACATCTGATAAAGGTATAAGATTAAGTGAAGTCGAATCAGTCATATTATATAAAAGGGTGTATTTACCAAAGAAGATGTATTTGATATCTAAAGCAAGACTCCCGGGCAAGATTAAAAATATTTTAGCCAATGAAAACATTGATGTTATCGATGATGTAGGGTTTAATATTACAAAAATCAAACAACTTTCTATAGAATTATTGAATTATGCTAAGGGTGAAACACCACTAGAACAATTACATCAACTGATTAAAGACATTGAACCTTACATTAAAATTGAGGATTTAAATCAATTAACTGTAAAATTTGCCATCGAAAAAATAAACGAATTTAAGATTTTCATAAAGAACCAACGCAATATAACCTAAAATCCTATTTATAATATCATTAGTTAAAAAGCTTTGCATCTTACAAAAGATAAATTCCTTCAAAGCATAAAGGGGCCATCACCAAATTAACATTACTCTTGATCTAGATTACTTTTAAATAAATTTTCTCTTCTTCTGTACTGAGGAATATTAAAGTAAGATATTTAAAATAATATTCTTCTCTTAGAGCGGGGTTTTTCATTTTTGTGAGATGGTTTCAAAATATTTAAGCCTTACTCTCTATCCTTTATCTATGGAATTCCGGAGACTGTCCACATAAGCCTTATGTGAGCTTGTAGTAATACTTGCAG
>JBMFIF010000100.1:0-4352 GCA_049976445.1 Thermoprotei archaeon
AAAGTTTTTGGTGTGCTCCGTGAGTTCACGCACGAATTATGCAACAAAGCAATAAAAACATATTCCTTAAAACCAAGAGTTATCCTAGCGGACAAAAATCCAACATACCAAAGTACTATACTTGCAACGAAACTTGCTGAAAAATTCTCAGCTGATTTTATTCAAGTTCAGCACCATTTTGCTCACGTATTGAGTGTTGCAGCTGACTATGGATACGAGGAGGGTATTGGTATAGCTATAGACGGTATAGGTTATGGTGATGATGGTAATGGATGGGGTGGTGAAATAATAAAGTTCTCTGGAACAAAGTACTCTAGAGAATATCATCTTAAATACGTCCCCTATGTTGGAGGAGATATAAATGCTCTTAGA
Source organism: Thermoprotei archaeon (assembly GCA_049976445.1). GTDB lineage: Archaea > Thermoproteota > Thermoprotei > Gearchaeales > WAQG01 > JAVZOV01. The sequence continues at coordinate 373 of JBMFIF010000100.1, forward strand.
CCGGAAAGAATGCTAGCGCTAATACTCTCAACATTCATGAAATGGGACGAAATAAGTAAAATTGTTAAATTAAAAAATGAAGAGTTCTTAGTTCTAGAAAAAATGAGTAAAAAACCAAATCTTATGACTTCTAGTACTGGTCGAGTTCTTGATGCTGTTTCTGCTTATTTAGGAATATGCAAATATCGAAGCTATGAAGGAGAACCGGCAATAAAACTTGAGGCCAGTGCCAGAGGAGGAAAAATACTTGACCTAGAAATACCGGTTAAAAGTAATGAAATAGATACTACAGAAATATTTAAATGGCTTCTTACCAACAATGTAAAAACTAGGGATGCCGCTATTACAATCCAATACAGATTAGGAGAAGCTCTAGTAAAAGCAGCCCTCAGACTTAATCCACAAGTTATATTTGTCTCTGGAGGTGCAGCAGTAAATGAATACATTCTCAGAGGAATAATGGATAATTCAGAGGGAGTGCCAATTCTCACACCTAGACGAATACCTGCGGGTGACGGAGGAATAGCATTAGGACAAATATACTATTTAAGCCTTCATGACTAAATATATAATACATGTTTGAACTACAATGATGAAAAGCTTATCAAATTAAAACTTTCATCGCAATCGATAACCTTATTCTTTAAGGATCATATCTGACTTAACTTAAGTATTCATAAAGAATTATTAATATACTCGGAGTTATTTTTGGTAGGTTTAAGGTATATTTCAAAATAATTATCTGTAAAATTTTGTCTAATAGTACATCGTGTATCTTTTCCTTTTATTTTTGTAAGAATACCTTCCCAGTATCCTTTAGCAAAATAAGTTATCATATCAGCTATGACTTTATCGTTGATATACTTTGAATCAATAACTATGACAGTTTCTTCTCTTATATCCTCGGGAACAATTTGCATGATACCAGTAAGTGAACTAAATAGAGCGGCAATTGATTTAACACTTCTTTTTGAAGTTTGGACATACTCTGACATTTCACGTCCTAAATAGTATGCTGTCAAATATCCACTTTCACCTTTAAATGTCTGACCCAATAAATTTAAATATAAAATCAATGAAGGTACCGAATCATCTTTCTTTTTGATCATACTCATACGCTTAAACCATTTATTCATCATGAGCATCGTTATTGAAGTTAAACCAACAATAGCACTTATAATCATTAACTGTATAAAATAAAATGAAAAGGAGTACGATATACCATTAATAACACCGATTATAGTTATTATTAAAAGAATCGTAGCAGCAAAAGAAATTAAGACCAATGGCTGCAAAATAGGCTCAACAGCATGCCTTAACCATAACTTATAATATTTAAAAGTAGCAACAGCGAGCACAATAGAAATTCCTATAAGTAAAATATAAAATCCAATAACACTAATGTCAATCACTGACATGGTGTATGGCTAATGCTCTTAACAATTCAAAATTTTACACATAGATAACGCTCTATCACCGTTATCAAAAATCAAAAATACGCCTGAGGCACGTACTTTTTAACGTCACAAATAAGGATTATTAATAAAAATTAAAAACGATATTCGTCACCAGGCTTGAGTATTACTACATTGGTTGAAAGTTTTCGATCTTCAATGTGTTTCTTAAAATCTTCAGGTTTACCCCATAAAACTGGAAATGTACCATAATGCATAGGTATTACGACCTCAGGTTTTATCAGCTCAACAGCTTTAGCTGCTTCAACAGGACCCATAGTAAAGTGTCCTCCAATAGGAAGCAAAGCAATTTTTGGTTTATAAAGTTCACCAACAAAGCTCATCTCAGCAGCTAAGCCTGTATCACCAGCATGATATACAGTAACTTCCTTTCCAATAATCACAGCGCCAGTAGGTACTCCAACAGGAGAACTGTGAGTAGCTGGAACCAACACTACTTTAATATTACTGACAATAATCGGTCCACCAATATTACCACCAACCATTTCGCCCTTAGCACCTTTGCTAGATAAATAATTAGCAATCTCGAAAACAGAGACAACTTTAGCAGATGGATTTCTCTCTAAAATTTCCAAAACATCACCAACGTGATCTTCATGAGCATGAGTTATCACTATTAAATCGACTGATTCTATATCTTTAGCTTTTACTGGAGAAAGCGGATTTGAAACCCATGGATCAATTAATATTTTCTTTGTATCCAACGATAATTCGAATGCCGCATGACCATACCAACGCACATAACCCATATCATACACCTCATCAAACAGAAGTAATCCAAAAAATAAAAACTTTTCTTAAAAAATGAAGAGACTGTCCACATAAGCTTTATGTGAGTTTGCGGTACTACTTGTGGTGAGGTGTCGGTGAATATCTTTGAATACTTCAAACAACTCAACATATTCAAAAGAAACAAAGTACCCTTCGAACTAAAAGTACTGGGCATACTCATGTACGCATTCGGACTCAGCACAAGAAAAACAGCAAAACTACTCACACTCACAAGAGACTGTCCAGATAAGCCATCAACTACAACAACACTATTACATACTAAATGAACAGTCTCTTCACTATTTATAAATAGAAAAATTCACGTTATTATGAAGGAGCGTTATTTATAGTTTTTCTATTGAATATGTCTGTTTTTGTGTACTTGGTTTATTACCCCATGTGAATATGAGATCTGCCCAATCTATTGCTTCCATTTCGCTTACGAAATCATTATATTCTGGTATTTGTGGATCGTATTTCTTTATTTCGTAATTACTCATGTTTTTTAATGTGTGTATGATTTTTAGTATTGGACTATTTATTGCGTATTTTGAGTTTGGTTTAAATCCATATCCGTAGAATAGTATTTTTTTAGCGTTTTGTGACCTTATAATTTGTATTATTTTTTGCGCATAATATTCTGGTTGTTTTTCGTTTATTTCTATTGCATACTTTAGCATTTGAGAGTTTATCTCCTTTAATAGGAGTAAACTATCTTTTGGTATACAAGATCCCCCTGCATATGGGCTCGGATAAAACGGCATATAACCAAAGGGCTTTGTCGCCGCTGCACTGATAACTTTTCTTATGTCTATTCCCAGTTTATCGAATCCTTGTTTTAATTCATTTATGAATGATATGTTTATGAGCCGAAAAGCATTCTCCAATAATTTTGCTGCTTCCGCGATTCGTATATCATCTACCGTTGTTACGTGTAACTTTAGTGTTTGTGCATAGAACTCAAATCCCTGATGCGTGCTGTTAGGCCCTATACCACCAAGTATTCTTGGTATTGTTTCTATATTATGCACCATATCATCTGGGTTTAGACGTTCTGGTACGTGTACTACCAGTAATTCTTTATCAGGTTGTAAGCCCGTTTTCTCTTTAATGGGGTTTACTATTAATTTTTCAGTTCCTGTAGGAAATATTGTAACTTCTGAGGAAATCAACGTATATGGTTGTAAGTATTTTGTCAGTTCGTTAACTACGCTGATTAACGGTGTGAAATCTAAGTCATTATTCTTTAATGTCTGTACTGCTATTACTATATAGTCAGCATTCTTAATCGCTGAGTAATCTGTTGTTGCTGATATCTTATTTTTTATTTTATCCCAATTTTCAAGTATGTATCTTTCTTTTATATGTGGTGTCCCCTTATTAATTTGGCCAACTATTTTTGGGTTTATATCAATTACTGTTACTTCCAACCCATATTTTGCTCCCAACACAGCAACGTTCATTCCAACAAAGCCACCACCAATAATCGACAGTTCTTTCATCTAGCTCACCTTATATTCTACACCAATAACTGTTCATAAATAAATATTAGTAAACTTTATGATTTTTTAAACACAAAAGTTTTAGAATCATGCCTCTAGAATCTACTAATTCTATTTTTATGTTTATGGAGATTTTCCTATTCTCTCAAATTTCTTAAGACTGTCCACATAAGACATCACCTCCAATTCACATACCAATAAGCGAAGAGGTTCATGAAAAGCTCAACACTCC
>JBMFIF010000101.1:0-4198 GCA_049976445.1 Thermoprotei archaeon
TGAGTAAAACCTTGACTTCTAAGCTTCAAAACCTCAAGCTGTTGGACTGTAAAAAGACCAAACTTTGGCATAAAATTACTTAGACTAGCTATCATAAAAATCTTTCTATCAAATGTAAATAATATTAATTACATAATTACTAAAAGTAACTATTTTTATTTACCTACAATAAAAACTAATGAAAGAATATTATGATAATATTGATATGACGAAGATTAAAATTCTAATTGCAATGATTAGTATCTTGTTGATGATCATAATATTACTATATTATGTTAACACAGTTCAACAAATAACATTATTATCCATATATGTTGCAGATGCGTATACTGAAGAAGCGAATTTTCTAGGAAATATATTTCGAAATTCTACTGGAATTCCTTTTACAATAAAAAGTGGTGGTTCATTTGGTCTTGCCAGAGAGATAACTATTAGCCATCATGCTGATATATTCATGCCTGTAGCATTAGAAGCTATATTTCCAATCTATTTAGGAAATTATAGCCCTGGATGGGCTATTGCATTTGTATCTGATCAAATGTCAGTAGTTTATACTAATACTAGCATAAATAATGTGTATGCCATGTACGCATTAAATAATGCAACAATGGCAATGATTACAAACAATACTGAATATTGGTACAATTTCTTTTATACATTATCCTCCGGTAAAGTTAAGGTTGGAATCTCAAACCCAAACGTTGATCCTGCGGGCTTCAGAGCTTGGTTGGTTTTAAAACTTGCTGGTTATCTTTACGCTAATAGTACAAATTTCTTTTATAAACGAATGATTGAAAATAAAGGCAATGTAACAGGGCAACATGCTGCAGAGCTTGTTGCTCCATTAGTATCAGGTGATATTAACTTTCTCTTTATATATAAGTCTACAGCAATTATTAAGAAGTTAAATTACATTGATTTACCACCTCAAATAAATCTTGGTGATATTAAGTATTCTTCACTTTACCGTAATGTAAACTATACCTTAGTAAATGGAATAGTTTGTGGTGTTCCTATATATTTATTCATAACTATACCTAAAACTACCATGAATTACAATGCATCAGTACAGTTCGTAATGTTTGTACTAAAACACTCCGAATTATTAGAAAAATTTGGCCTTACAGCGCTTAAACCAGCACGCCTTTATAATTATTCTGCTACTCCGTCATGGATGTTAGAGCTAATTACAGATGGTTATCTTAAGATTGAGAGGTGATTACATGAGAATATTGAGAATAATCTCAATTTTTCTTGCACTGATTATAACATTGCCAGTCTTATTATTAATCTATTTAGGTTTATTTATATATAAATCGCCACAAGCATTTTCATCCCGTTTTCTTGATTCAATAATATTAACACTTGTTTCTTCTGTCATAGCAGTGATGCTTGAATTCTTCTTATTCACACCTTTAGCTTATTATCTAGCTAGAGAAGATGATGCATTAATAGATAGTTTAGTTGATATACCGGCATCAATACCCCATCCAATTGTAGGTGTTGCGTTGGTTTTACTTGGAAGCCCAATAACTCCAATAGGAGCATTTTTAAATACAATCGGTATTAGATTCTTTGACACATTCCTAGGATTAACATCAGCATTGATACTAGTTTCTGCTCCAGTATATATAAAAACAGCTAAATCATACTTTGAATCAATGAACGAATGGCCTGAAATTTTTTCGTATTCCCTGGGAGTATCGAGAGTAAAAACTTTTATTTTCGTAGTACTGCCAATTTCAATAAAAGGATTGCTCAATGCTACATTGATATCAATAGCCAGAGCTATGAGTGAGTTTGGTTCAGTAGCAATAGTAGCATACTATGTTTTAGACTACCCATTTAGAGGCTTATCTCCAGCATCAGTCCTCATATACGAATATTTCAGTTATTATGGGCCTCAAACTGCAGTGACAGCCTCTTCGATACTCATAATTATAGGGCTTATTATAATATTAACCACAAGAATAATCGAACAATTATCAAAGAAAGAACTTAAAAGAATATCATGAGGAGAAAACTATGATAGAGGTTAATGTAGAAAAGCGTTTTGAAAACTTTCTTTTAAGATCATCATTTTCTACATCAGGAATAACATGTATAACGGGTAAAAATGGAAGCGGAAAAACTACTCTTTTAAGCATAATAGCCGGTATAATAAAACCTGATACAGGTTATGTAAAAATAAACGGAAAAGATGTAACCAATCTTCCTATTGAAAAAGAAAAACAGTAATTATAACACCCAATACATATTTACCACACATGAAAATAAACAAACATATCATATGGGGGTTCAAATCTAAAAATACTGAGATTAGTAATGAGATAAAAAGGATAAAAGAAATATTAAATATCGATCCTGATAATAAAAAAGTAAGCCTACTAAGCTTAGGCATGCGAATTCGCGTTTCAATAGCAACAGCATTATTCTCACATCCAGAAGTAATTTTAATAGATGAGGCTCTCTCACATATAAGCGACAGACAACAATTTATGAAAAATTTATTTAACGAAATCTCAAAAATGAAAATAGACCTAATATTCACAACACAATATAATGAAGATTGCATACTTGCACAAAATTGCTATCAAATGGAACTTGGAACACTAAAAGAGACAAGATGTCATGAAATGTATTTAAAATAACAAAAAAGCAGTTATATTTTTTCTCCGCTCCACATTTTACCTCTTTTCCTTACCATAAAAGTTCTTTCAAATTCTATCACAATCTCTCCCCTCTGATTCTTGCCAATAGTTTTTATCCTAACAATCCCTATTTCTGGTCTGCTCTTGGACTCTCTAACATCAATAACCTCAGCTTCAGCATAGATCGTATCATCAGCAAATACCGGATTAATAAACCTTACATTATCAATACTAATCATAAAACCATTCTTACTAGTACTCTCAACCAATAAACCTGCAACTATAGCCATTACAAGAAAGCCATTAACCACCAATCTACCTTTAAAAGGCTCACCTGGAAAGAACTTTTCTACATAATCCTTATTAAAATGAATTTGATTAGAATTATTAGTTAATAACGTGAACCATATATTATCCACATCTGTTATTGTTCTACCAACACTCCCAATGAATCTTTGCCCAACCTTAAAGTCTTCAAAATAAGGACCACCTGAATACATAAATAAATAATGCACAGAATACTTTAAAAAATTTACTATAAAAATTATTACAAAACTTATAATAGACATTTTAATTTATTTTGACATGTCTAATAATTCTATGAGAGCTTTGAATCTTAACTCAAATAAAAGATATTCACTCTCCACGTAAATGATCCTTCCATTTAGAGCCTCTAACATTAACTCTGGTAATGCAGAGTCCAGATCAATTAAATCAATCTGATCTTCGTTTACACTAAGTGCTTTAGATATATCTATTAAAAGACCTCCTAGCTCATAAAGGTTAAATGGTCTACCAAAAAACACGGCAATATCATAATCTCCTTTCATGGAATAACCTTTAGCTCTACCACCAATCAATAATGCAACTTTAACCTTGTTCCTGAAAACTTTCTTTAACTTAGTCAAATCATTAGCATACTGCGGATCAATAGATTTTCCTTCTAAATCCTTTTTTAAGATATTTGAAATTCTAACTGCATCTTTTTTAAGATCCTCTGCAGAAGTTTTTATTATATCTCTCTTAATATTAGTATATGCATGAACTAGAATATCTCTCATACCAGCCATGGATTTTAAGAGTACTGCATCATTTTCACTCAAAATACCCATATCAAAAAGTATCTCACCTATTTCTGAATATTTCTTAGGAGTTTTTCCATCTAGCACAGAAATTACCATTAAACCCAGATCTAATAATGCCTGAAGAATCAGTTGTACTAACCGTTCAATACCTCTATAACTTTTCTCAGTCTCTAACTCTCTTACTAAATCAATTATCAATTCAACCTGTTGATTAATTCTTGACATAATATTCAAACCGATCACCATCAACTGAACATAACCTATTGTAACAAAATAACATCACTAAAAAATGATATTATCAACTATATAAGTCTTCACACAACGCCAACATAAACTGTTTTAGGTTTTGCATAGGTTTATAAGAGTTGAAATCAACTCTCTTATTGGCGAGCGGAGACGCTGAGACCCAAGGAAATCTGCCAGAGGCTAGGAATAAGCTACACTACTCTCAGAGAATATGTT
>JBMFIF010000102.1:0-4022 GCA_049976445.1 Thermoprotei archaeon
TCCATTTAATCATAAGTTGCACTCTGATTTGAACGGTGCTTTGAATATATTGAGGAGAGCGGGGATTGTGGTAACTTTTGTGAAGAAGCCGTTGTCCTTTATCGTGGATCATAATCGAGTAGCACCCGTAAAGGGGTGTAACCCTCAAGACCTCAGGAAACCCTCGCCCTTCAGGGCTGGGAAGAGGTCAGACAGTATTTAGAGTTATAGATTTAATGATTAACAATAATATTAGCCGTGTTGTTATTACTGATGCAAACAATAAACCTATTGGCATAATAATACTAGCTGATATTGTAAGAAGCCTTCCTGAAATCTCTTTTACAAAATTAAAATCCATGAGAATTCCTAAAATATTAAGACCATTAATTTTAAAATCAATAATGGTATCAACAATAATGAGCAGAGATTTGATAGTGATAAGGGAAAATGCTGACCTAGCAGAAGCAGCCCAATTAATGATAACATACGGTATAAGCGGCCTTCCAGTAGTAAATAGTGAAGATAGGCTAGTTGGTATAATAACAAAAACTGACATAACTAAAGCAGTAAGTAAATTAGAATAAAAAAATAGTTATCTGTTTAGTTTTTATGCGGGTGGTATTTCTGCATATATGGTCCTTACATCAATTCCACGTTTATAGTTATAAATCATGAAACCAATGAATATGAGAGCTCCAAAACCCATCCATGTCGATTGGAGAACTAGATCTTTTAATATATTTAACCAAGCTCCAGCAACGATTAGGAAATAAAAGTTAACAGGAAACGCAATTAATCCAACGATTGTAAGTATTGGAATACCAGCAATCTCCCAACGTGCACCCTTTTCATAAAGATCCCTACGAACCCATGGTAATAAGATCGCTGCTAAACTCGTGAACATCACTGCAACTTGATACAGCATTGTCGTATCAACCGATGCTAACCATTCACCGCTTAATATGTTAAGTACAACACCAACAAATCCACCAATCATGGTTAATATCACAGCCCAATGCGGACTATGGAACATTTCATTAACAGCAGCAAATAGCTCTGGGAAGAATCTATCAAAAGCCCATGCAAAAACCATTCTCGAACTAACTACGAAGAATGCTGGAATATCTTTTAAAAGCACTATACCGACAGTTACAGCATTAAATATTTGGATCGGCGCAGAACCTGGCACTAAACTTATTACATATGGTGTTACAATACCGGGAGGTGGTGCTGCAATCATTCCTCCAATAGTATGAAAGTTAATACCAAGTTCTGGCAACTTTGTGACATTACCTCCTGCTAAATTATTATAAACATATTGATAAAGCGTATTAAATTTCACTTGATCAGGTGGAATCGGAGTCTTGGCTTCTGATAATAATGGTGTAACACCTAATTCATCTAGTCTACTTTTAGGTACCGTCCAAATGCTATATACAAGATATGGTAATGTTATATAATATGCAATTATTAATAGTGTACCGAGTACTTGTGCTATCACTAATGTTCTGCTAGGATTCTTTAATTCTCCTCCAGCATAAACTGCAGCCGCAATACCTATGTATGCCCATATAGCGGCAACACCAGCATTAATTGTTGATGTCATATTAAATGGCGTAATAACATATGGTACTGCTGGTTTTCCTGTCAGATTAAATGCTGCTTTAATTATTGCATTATAAGTTCCACTGCCAAATACCGCGTCCCATCCTGCTGCAGCCATCTCTGGCGTCTTTCCAGCTAATATAGCAATATTTGATAAACAACCTATTACTGCTATCGTTCCTAAAATACTTACTATTAAACCATAAATTCTCATTCCTAACAATGCTAAAAGTCCGAAAAGAAATACTAAGAGTAACCCTATAACCCAGTGTCCTTCCGTTGATGCTAACCATTTGGCAATATTAATATATCCAGGATCATTTAGTGCTATTCCTGCTGAAGTGAAAGCTGTTGCGAAGAAATCAATTGAGTACCACGCTATTATACCGTAAGAGAGGACTTCTGTGAACCAGAAGCCCCAAGAAGCAAGGAAACCTATTGCTGGATTAAGTCCTCGTGTTGTGAAAATGTAATCTCCACCTGTCCTTGGCATTAATGAGCCTAATAACGTATAGACTAGAGCTGTTGGAATTGCTGCTATGAGTCCTAAAATAAGGAAGGATAAAGCTATGTCAGCTCCTGGGTTATTATAAGCTGCAATTACTGAAAGTTTGTGTATGCCTCCTCCTACTGTATGACTGAATACTAACATGAAAGCTGTGAATGGCCCTATTGTTCTTACTAATCCAGAAGCTCTTCTAACAAAAACTGTAGGCGGTGCGGCTTCTCCCATAGCAAATCGAATATATTTCATATTAAAAGTTTATAAATCTTTTGTAACTCCCTACGATAAGTTTAAATATTACCGAAAAAAAGAACTATGAGCTATTACTGTTATGTATAATCTAGTCAATATAAATATCATTCTCGTTAATTAGAAAGGAAAATAAACTAGCTTTCGTATTTTAATATATTGTGGGTTAAATGGCAAAGGAGATTAATAAAATGTTGTCTGATTTTGCTTTTGTTATAGAAGCATTTGATGGTTATAGGGTGGGAAGAAATGCTAATCCAAAAAGAGTTGATGCAAAAATAAGACAATGGCACGAAATCGAAGGTTCATTACCTAGAAAATGGCTTAGTCTTCAACGGGATATTGATACTTTAATCAATCTAACACTGAGAGATCCTGATGCTAAAAAGTTTGCGAATATCTATGTTCTTATTAAATTTGGCTTAAGAATCGTATACTTGTTGTTACTGTCTAGCTTTTTAATATTGCTTAGATGGCCTGATTCTGGTATGTTGCTGATTTATGCCTCATTAGGAATGTTATATTTCTTATTAATACTCAGATGGTATACATTGGATAAGATGTTCATGTATTATGAGAAGGTAATCTCAAATCAGCGTGGTAAGGTTGAGCAACTCAAATTAGCAGTAAATTCATTAATTAAGAATCTCATTGAACACTTGAAGAGGGAGAAGATTTCACCTAAAAAATATCGTTTACATCTATTCAATACTGATTATGATGGAATAAAAGTTCTGAAAAAACCAGGATGGCTTAGGGATTACTATCTTTGTGAAGTAGTCATAGGTGATTAAGAATGCAGTTGTTAATTGAGAAAAATATTCTGACTGTTGGAGAACCCATTAAGGTTATTTTTAATACTCTTTATAATGAAAGCATAGAAATACGTCTGTATGTTTCAGGAATCACACTACTTTTTGATATGGAAAAGAAGAGTAAATTTTTTAGAACAATCTTTAATAAATCAATCAAATGGAAGATTGAAAAAGGTGAACAGTTACTCACTTATCCGTCATGGTTTCCGCCTAGTCTTGGATTAAAAACATTTGCGATTAAATGGTCGTTGGTTAGTGGAGTACCAAGATTAGGTGGTAAGATCCTTTTTCCACGTAAAGAGATAAGACTTAAAGCATATCCACAAAAAATGATATCTCCATCTAGATCAGAAACGATCATTATTGATAGACTTTTTTATAAACCAGGTGATGTTATCTATGGTACGTTGAATGTAACTCAGGGTAATATAAAAGATGCTGTTATAGAATTACGCGTAACTGAGTATTTAAAATCTAATGAGCGGGTTTATTCTTACACGTATCAATTTTCTTCTGCAGACATTAAAGCTATCGATAATAAAAGTGGAGAGTTTGTTTTAAAAATACCGCTCGATGAGACTGTGTATGATGACCGTTATATATTTTATCCTTACACATTTGAAACAAAAATAGATGATAAAACAATAGGTGTAAAAAGTGAAATTTATGCTGAGATTCCTAACGAGTTTAGTGATAAGCAAGAAATAATTATTGAACCACGGGAAATTAAACTTCAAAAAGTCATTTAAATAAGTGATTGGATTTAATGTTTTTTATTATCAGGTTTTATTGGAGACTGTCCACATAAGACATCACCTCCAATTCACATACCAATAAGTGAAGAGGTTCACGAAAAGCTCAACACT
>JBMFIF010000103.1:0-3997 GCA_049976445.1 Thermoprotei archaeon
GAAATAAAAAGCCTGAAATTATATTATGCAGCGATAATGGTGGTGTATTGCAAACACATGCTACTATAATATTAAGGAGGCTATAAATGAATACATTTTTACCAACACCTACTGCCGATACTAAATTTTTCTGGGAAGCCACACAAAATAAAGAATTAAAATTTCAAAAGTGCAGGAATTGTGGTCATGTAAGATGGCCTGCATCTATTGCATGTCCTAAATGTCACTCTTTTGACTTTGAATATGTGATTTCTAAAGGTATAGGTAAGATCTATAGTTTTGTTGTTTACAATGTAGCATTTCATGAAGCTTTTAAACAAAACCTTCCTTATGTAGTAGCAATAATAGAATTAGAAGAAGGACCTCATATCTTAAGTAATGTGATAACTAATAATCCTGCAGAATTAAGATGTGAAATGCCTGTGAAAATTATTTGGGAATCATATGAAAACTATAATATACCAAAATTTAAATTAAATTATTAGGAGGGCATAGACATGGAGAGTGTAGGAAGGTTATATGGATTTTATGATCCTGATGAAATGCGCGTTATATTTAAAAATCGCTCAAAAAAAATGTTTAATAAGGTAACTACTTTAGAGAAATGTATTTCGGAATATTTAAAAGATGGTGACTACATTGCAGCTGGTAACTCTGCAATAGAAAGAACACCTGTAGCTGCTCTTATGGAACTTATAAGACAAACTAAGAAAAATCCAAGGAAAAATCTTAAATATGGGGCTGTTGGTGGATCTCCATTACCTTCTGTATTAGCTTTTATGGCTGGATGTTTTGAGGAATGTGATATTTCATACGGAATGGCATTAGAAGCTTTAGGCGTATCTAAGATGGCCAGAAGATGTTTTGAAACGGGAAAGGTAAAAGTTACTGAATGGTCTAATGGAACACTTGCTTGGCGAGCAAAAGCTGCAGCAATGGGTCTTTCTTTTTTACCAGCTAGATCTATTCTTGGAACAGATACTTTTAAATACAGTGCAGCGAAAGAGATCACTTGTCCTTTTAGTGGTAAAACATATGCCGCTATTCCAGCATTGTATCCAGATATAGTTTTTATACATGTTCATGCAGCAGATATTTATGGAAACAGTTTTATTAGAGGCACAACGTTAGTTGATGTTGAATTAGCTGAAGCATCAAAAAAAGTCATTATAACAACAGAGAAATTAGTACCCACAGAATTTTTCCGTGATGATCCATTAAAAACAACTATACCTTTCTATTTAGTTGATGCTGTTGTAGAAGTACCGTTTGGAGCTCATCCGGGGGGGATGCCATATGAATATCACATGGATGTTGATTTTTTGAGGGAGATGTTAAAAGCAGCAGAAAATGAAAGTTCGTATAACGCATTTTTAGAAAAGTATATTTACAATGTTAAAGATTTTAATGGTTTTTTAGAAATGACTGGCGGAATCGAAAAATTAAGAAAATTAAGACACAAAGTATTACACCTTGATGTAAGAGAGGAGGCGGGAAATGAGTAAATACAACGAAATGGAATTAATGATTTGTGTAGCAGCTAGAATGTTTGAAGATGGTGCTTCTTGTTCTGTAGGTACTGGCGTCCCTTGTGCTGCCGCTGCTTTAGCTCAAAAACTACATGCCCCAAACCTTCTAATAATGTTTGAGGTTGGTGGTGTAGCACCATTGTTACCGTCGATGCCTATTTCTATAGGAGATTCTAATACAATATATAAGGCTATTCAAACAGTTAGTATGCCTAAAATAATGGAAATGAATCAAAGGGGACTAATAGATTATGCTTTTTTAGGTGGAGCTCAAATAGACATGTATGGTAATATTAATTCTACTGTTATTGGTAATCATGATAAACCAACGGTTAGATTCCCAGGTAGTGGCGGTGCTAATGATTTTGCTTCTTTTGCCTGGAGAAGCGTTATTATAGCTCCACACTCTGCGAGAAGGTTTACCAATAAAATAGATTACATTACTACCCCAGGTTATCTTACTGGTCCAGGTGCTAGAGAAAAAGCAGGATTGCCTTCAAATACTGGACCATATAAAGTCATTACCAATTTAGCTGTAATGGGTTTTGATGAAAGTACAAAAAGGATGTATCTTGAGTCTGTTCATCCAGGCGTAACTGTAGATGATGTAATAAAAAATACTGGATTCGAACTTATAATTAAAGAACCTATAGGGCAAACAGAACCTCCAACTGAAGAAGAGTTAAAAATTTTAAGAGAAGAAGTTGATCCATTTAGAGCAGTAATTTCAAGAAAAGCTGAGTAATTTAATTAAAGGAGGTTGTTAACATGAAAAAGAAGCGGTGTGAAGAAACAAAAAATATTTATTTTTCTGAAATTTTTCTTAGAACAAAAGGAGGTAACTTATGAAAACAGCACAAGAATACAAAGAGTCATTAAAAAAGATGAGACCCAATATCTACAAGTTTGGAAAGCTTATAGAAGACGTAACAACTGATCCGGCAACAAAAAGAACTGTAGAAAGCCATAGTAGATGTTTTGCGGCAGCATATGAGCCTGAGTACGAAGAAATATTTACTACTATTTCAAATTTTACGGGAGAAAAAATTTTTAGGTTTAATTCACTAATGATGTCTGAAGCGGATGTAATAGGAAATTCGAAGTTAAAAAGAGCATGTTATAGACTTACTGGAACTTGTACTGGAGCTGTTTGTGTTGGATGGAATTGCCAAAATACATTGTATGCTGTAACTTATGATATGGATAAGGAATACAATACTAATTACCATCAAAGATTGGAGTCGTGGATTAAGTATGCTCAAGAAAATAGTTTAGCTGTAGCAGGTGCTCTAACTGATCCCAAAGGCGATCGCAGCAAGAAACCATCGCAACAAGCTGATCTTGATAGTAATCTTAGAATTGTAGAAGTTAAAAAAGATGGTATAGTCATACGTGGTGCTAAAGTAATGATTTGTGGTGTAGCTGCTTCAAATGAAATTTTTTTATTGCCCGGTGGAGTATATGGGGAATCTGACAAAGATTTTGCAGTAGCTTGCGTAGTACCCCGCGATATTGATGGTTTAACAATAGTAGAAACAACGCGTCCAAGCGACTTAAGAGAACTTGAAGATAATTTCGATATGCCTCAAACAGGTATTACTCAAGCTTACCTTATGTTTGATAATGTTTTTGTGCCCAATGAAAGAGTATTTATGTGTGGAGAGTACAAATATACACGAGATGTCATAAACTATTTCACTTCAACATATCGTGCCTGTATCGGAGCTTGTGTTGCAGGACAAGGGGACGTAATGATTGGTGCTGCTGTTTTAATGGCTAGAGCCAATGGTTTATCTTCAAGAGTGTTTTTTGACAAACTTATCAATATGTCAATAAATAATGAGGTTACATACGGTCTTGGTATTGGTGCGATTGCATTGGGGAAAAAGCATCCATCTGGAGTATATTTCCCAGATCAATTGTTGGCTAATGTTAATAAAGTTCAAGTAGCAACTCTTCCATACGAAACTAAACGTTTAACACAAGACATAGCAGGAGGTATTGGTGAAACAGGCTGTCTTCCTTCCTGTCAAGATATTGAAAATCCTCAATACGGTCAACTTATAGAGAAATATTTAAAGGCAGGAGAAGGTTCAGGAAAAACTCGCGCAAAAATCGCAAGATTAATAGAATGGCTTACGCTTGGTGCTGGAGTCCCTGGTACAATGCACGGAGGAGGTTCACCTGATGGTGCTCGTCTTTTTATTAGGGCTTTAACTCCTTTTGATAAATATGTAGACTATGCAAAAAAAATAATGAATATCGAAGAAGATGTCAAAGAACCTGAAAAAGCAAAATAATTTTGACTTGCGTAGATTTTTCTACGCAAGTCAAAATATTACATTAAGTAAAAAATTGTTTTTCAAATGGAGGTTTTTATGATTGATTTCACTTTTACACAAGAACAGGAAGATTTTAGAAAACAAGTTGCAGACTTTACAGCCAGCAAAATTGCACCTAAAGTAAAA
>JBMFIF010000104.1:0-3924 GCA_049976445.1 Thermoprotei archaeon
TCATTATAGTACAGTGTCGCCCAAGTGATAACAGCGAGCTTCCTAGCACAGGCCACGATCAACTTCCTCCCTTTGAGTCGACCCTTGCGCTCCTCATAGAAACGCCTGATCACCGGGTTGACCCTCACAGCAGACAGTGCCGCCAGATAGAATGCCCTCCTCAACATTGCATCACCCCTTCTAGAGATACCCTTGGAGATCACCTTACCGCTCCTCTCGATGCTCGGGTCGAGCCCACAATAGGCGACAAACTTCCTCTTACTCTCGAAACGCCTGACTTCACCTACCCTAGCCAAGATTATGCTACCCAAGGTCCTCCCTATGCCGGGGATGGTGAAGATCGGGCTGTCCTGCGGGACCAACTTGGCCAGTTCCTCTTCAACGCTCCTCTTCCTCTCTTCGAGCCTCCCCAACTCGTGGAGGAGGAACCTGACCTCGTCCAGCACGATACCTTCACCCTCCCCTAATGCCTTCTCCAAGTTCCTCTTGGACAGACTATCCTTGTGACCTAGGAGCGTTAGGTCTCTCCTTAACCTGTTCTTGACCCTGATGATGCTCTTCACCACGAACTCCCATTGGCTCGTTAATTCCCTGGCCTCGTCCATCACGAACTTAACGCTCATATTCACTAGCTCCGTGAGGAAGTCAGTGGATCAGAGCTGCATGGGTCGGTCATTGCGATGCTCCCCCCTTTCAAGCTTCATCATACAGTATTATTTAATGCCGAGAGGCTTAAATATTTATTGATTTTAAAGTAGGTAGATTAGCATGATCTCTAAAACAAAAATAATAACATTGATGTTATTTAGTATAGCGATAACATTACTTACGGTAATAATAGAATTTAATCAGCTTAATTTAATTCTAGAATATTGGAAAAATATAATGTCTGCAGGGTTTAATGGCATCTTTCCGTAGGTGGTTAGAATGTCAAAAAATGTATCAGAAAGGTTTGTTAGTTTTAACATTAACCAACGAAATTATATGATATTACGCGTGTTACGTTTTATAGTTCAACTAATTTTCTTATTTGTTGTGAATCTTGCTTTAGGGCCATATCCAATACCATTGCCAGTTCTTGGGCTTTCAGCTCCGTGGAGTACATTTCCTGGAACGTTTGAGTTGTTACAAATTATGATTGCTTTACTGATAGTGCCAATAGTTCCTATAATAACTTTAATATTATCAAACATATTTTTAGGTCGTATATTTTGTGGATGGGCATGTCCCTTTGGTTTTGCTCAGGATATAGTAGCAATAATGTCAAATGCTCAACGGAAAATAAACCCTAAAACTCATGCATCATTACATAAAATCAGATGGGTAATATTGTTTTTAACATTAATGTTTAGTTTTGTATTCGCCTACATAAATTCAAGAGGATTATTAGGAACATACGAAACATACTTAGGACGAGCATTTGTTCTCACACCATATAATGCATTTTCACCTGATACACTTATTTTTTCGACGATACCATTGAGCATTCTTCTAGGTTTTCCTAGTGATGTATTAAAAGGTGCACAATATTTAGCAGGAAATGGTATTCTTTTGATGAGGTTCGTTATAATGGTGGTAGTAGTAATAGGAATGGCTAAGGTGGAACGTTTTTGGTGTCGTTATGGTTGTCCTATAGGACTACTTAATGGGATTGTTTCAAAGTACTCTGTGTTTGGAATATATAAATATCCTGAACGGTGTGATAATTGTGGAGCATGTAATAAAGTATGTCCAGTGCAGGTGGATATTGAAGGGGCTGGTTTAGGACGTATAGATCATTTTGAATGCATATCATGTATGCAATGCGTATTGGTTTGTGATAGAAAAGCCTTAAAGATAACTCACAGATCATAATTATTTATTTTTTAACTTCTTACGCATGATTATACCATAATCTTCATATCCATTATTTCTATAAAAACGTAGAGCATCAGTATCTTTTAATACTGATAGACGAATTTCTAGAAAACCTTTAGAGAGAGCTATGTCTTCTGCCATCTTCAAAAGTAATGTTCCAACTCCCTTATTACGCCATTCTTTCTTTACATAAAGGTCAGTCAGCACTGCATAACCAAAAACTCTTAATATCGGGATTAGGTTACTAAATTCAATTATAGCATAACCTATTATAAGATCTTTATGATGTGCTATTAATACCTGACATGGATCTTCGGCAATGAGTAATGCAACATGATTTAACCATGTCTTTAATGCGCTAGATGGGTCTGATAAAGATAGGCCTAATTCCTTAACCATATTTATCCAAAGCATGCTTAAGTTCTTTAGATCAGAGGCTTCAGCACATCTAATATAGACATCCATACTCTAAACACCATTTTCACATTAGTTCATGTAATCCTCGTGTACTTTTCATAGAAAGAAGTTTTTCAGTTGCATTTATTACACCTAAATCTCTATTATATTCTATTAAACCTTTTGATTCTAATTCTCTTAATATTTGATCAATGTTGCGTATTTTGTTACCTAGATCTAATCGAAACCTGATTTCACCAACACTAAAATACTTCTGAAGATAGTTAACGGTAATCTCTAGTTCTTTTTCCAATATATTATCAATCTGCTTCATCTTCTCTGCTTTTTGAATTTGCTCTTGGACAGGTTGTTTAAGAACAACTTCTCTTGGAAGCTGAAACAGTGGATCTGAACTAGGCCATATACCGATTTGTACTATCTTACCTAATTTCTCAGCTTCAGACAATAATGCATAAAGGACAAGTACATTACCACCTTTACTTTTGATCCAATTTAGAAGATACTCAATAGAAACACGGCCATTATTATCCCTTAAAATCTTTAATAACTCATCCAAATATTCACTGCTTATTTGAGTATTCTTTGACATGCTCACCACAATATTTATTTCACTAAACAAATATGAATACTTAAGCACTGTGACAAATAAAAAGTATTTAAAAAATAAACAAGAAATACTAAATCTAATCAAGCAGATTAAATATTCGATAGATCAATTAGCCAGTAATGGAACACTAAATTCAGAGGGTAGGAAAATGAAATGGATACTTATTCGTAAATTATTGACAATTCCGGAAACAAAGATTTACGCGCAACGTTTAAAAAAATCAGATCATGAACAAAACTTTTTGGATACAATAAAAGAAATTGAATATTATTTATTAGAAAATTTATAATTTATAATGATTTAGAAAAATTTGAGACGTGGGATTTCAGACTTTTTAGGTGGCATGATGTAGAGATATAACCTATGAACTCTGCCACTCTCCTCTTTAAACTCCTCCGAATAATTTGGCACCCATCCTGGCACTTCAAAATCATGCGATACTACTCTCACACCTGGACGTAATTCTTTTTCTAACTTAGGTCTAATACGCTCGTTCACACTAGTTAAAAGATACATAGTAACAACACTAGCTTTGCTTATATCAGCATCAAAGATATTACCATGCATGATTACAACTTTATCATCAAGCCCCAAACTCTTAATCTTGCTCTCAATGTTAGAGACAAATTCTTTACGTATTTCTATACCAACCGCGTGTGCATTAAAGAGTGTCGCAGCAGTTATTATTATACGTCCATCTCCCGCTCCAAGATCATAAACAACATCGCCAGGCTTCACTCCCGCAATCTCAAGCATACGTTTTACTACAGGTTCTGGTGTAGGAACAAAAGGCACATCCGGTATGTAACTCATCTCTACACACCTATCAAGTATTTCCCCCAGTCACCATATATATTTAGCGTTATCCTAAAAAATTCTAAAAAGAACTAACTTAAAAATAGTCGATGAGCTTCTTTAGTTATGAAAAACTCAGTTCTTGGGAACGAAGAACTTAAAGATCGTTTTTGATAAAAGCCAATCAAACCTCGCCTTTTACAGTAGTTCAAAACTTTTTAGTGCAGGACAGTATTACAAAGTTTATG
>JBMFIF010000105.1:0-3875 GCA_049976445.1 Thermoprotei archaeon
CTCCCATTCTGAGGCAAAAGTATCGCTAAATATAGCTATGAGTTCTGGACCGTGATTATATACTACCCTCCTCCTAAACTCCAACATGGCTTTAACTCCCTTCTCTGCAGATTGTTGAGCGTAAAAAATCGCTTGAGGATAATCTTCTATATTAAACGCTCTTAAAGCTCTTTCTAAATCCTTCTCACTTTCTTCGAAATACTTTTTAGCAAACTTAGCAAATATTGACATTGTCGCACTACTCACAAAACATTAGATGATAAATCAACTTAAATTTATCTTTCTTGTTACAATGAATGAAAGCCTTGCACTTCAGGATGGAGAGGGGAATCATATATACTTTCCTTTTGGTAACGTTACATAAAAATGTTATAGACTTTGGAGTCATTTTCAAGCTCAAAGCTTCTAAAATAGCTTTTTGAAATAAAGACCATTATTTGGAGCTTATTTCTTTTTAAATAACAAATTGATTATAAATTTTTCTTTATAGTATTAATTATACCAGGTACTGTGTTTATGATTACAAATATGTAAAGAGTTATTGTTAATGTTAATGAATAAATAACGTAGTAAATCTGATCAAAAATCTTTATTGTCAGTAAGTTGACAAGATTAATTAATAGTTCATTTCTGAACTGAGGTTGTAGATGAACATGAAACCAAAAGCTTGTAGGGAACATAATGGGCCAAAACCCTGATAAAATAATAAGTATAATACTAATCATTCTAAGCTTGTTTTCCTTTTTGACTGTAAGTAATGCTAGGAGTCCTATTAAGGGGACGAGATATTGATGATTAATCCTCCAGTATGTAGCTATAAAAGACATGTACCCCAATGAAAGAGCCTTTAATGAATCTTTAGAAATGTATGTATAGATTAATGAAAGAAAGAAAAGAACAATAAATGGCAATATCCATGATCTTATTATTGTAAGCCGTATAGAATTAGATAAGGGAACTATGCTTCCAGAAGATTCTAAATTATTATAATAAGTCATGAGACTTGAGATACCGTTAAAACTATAAACGATTGGTTCAGTATAACCAGGTTCACCTTCAGGGTTTAAAAAGATTTTAAAAATCATGTATAAAGAATTAGGATCAAAAATAATAAACGGTAAAAGAATCATAACAAACGTCGTTAATAGGCTTATTAAAAAGTTAATAATCTTATTAGTATTAAGCGATGATAGCAGATATATGAGAAAGGGAATGAATGACATCCATATAGTTTGTTTAGTGGCTAATGCGAATCCCATAAATATACCTGAAATTATTATGTTTCTTTTCATGAAAAATAACGAAAGAAGTATAAAAGCAAATGCCACTTGATCAAACATACCATAAACCGCAGAAATATAAATTACCATGGGATTTAAATAATAAAGCATTGAAACTATGAGTCCCTTACGGCCTCCTCCAGCAAGCATGTAAAGTAGAATTGCAATCATCACATCAAATAATATAAAAATACTTTTGATAGTTATAATCCATAATGGATTAACATATACATTATAGCTGGGATAAGTCTCTATGATTACTAGACCTGTGTTTATGTAAATAACATTATCAGTATTTTCAACAACAATATTTGTTGACCCACCGGAAATTAGTCTTGCTATAGTGAACAAAAATATTGGTAGAGGAGGATAAACATAGGACCATGAATAAGGCCAACCCTCATTATTATAATTAAATCCATTCGCATAAGAATAAAAACTAAAACCATGCCTAAGAAACGTATTAGCAAATCCATAAAATTGAGGTATATCAGAACCTGAAGAATAAGGTGTAACGATAACTCTTATTAATAAACCAACAATAATCATCATCACTAACACTTTATTCATGCCAACCGTGATACACTAAACAAAATTTATAAATCTACACATTAGAACACCTTATCTTCATGAATAAGATTCTTCTTAACTTTTAAGCAATAGTTAAAACTTATTTATTCGATAAATATTCAAAACTTGTGATTAATGTAAAAAACCTCACAAAAATCTATGGAAATAAAATAGTAGCACTAGATAATATTACTTTTTCTTCTTCTGCTAATGTAGTATGTTTACTCGGAAGAAACGGTGCTGGTAAAACAACCTTACTAAGAATACTTTCTACACAATTACTGCCAACATCAGGAACAGCAGAAATAGAGGGTTACGATGTAATTAAAGAGCCTGAAAAAATAAGAAAGATAATAGCCAGCATACCTCAAGAATCTAGGCCTGTTGGTATTGCTAGCCCCTTAGAGCATGTAGTTATGTATTTAACAGCAAGGGGATATTCCCTTAACGATGCGTTCACCACTGCGAGAAAAAGTCTAAAAGAGGTTGGATTGTGGGACGTGGCTACAATACCTACTGATGAGCTTTCTGGTGGTATGAAAAGAAAAGTTTTTGTTGCCATGGCTATAGCTTCCAATGCAGACGTTGTTCTATTAGATGAGCCAACATTAGGATTAGACCCTATATCTCGATTAGAAGTCTGGTATATACTAGAACATTTAAACTCTAAACTCATACTAACCACACATTATATGGAAGAGGCTAAAGAATTAGCTCAAGAGATTATCGTTATTCACAAAGGAAAAATCGTAGCAAAAGGAACAATCAATGAATTACTAAAACCATTCAACGGTAAGGTAAGAATAGAGAGTAATAGTGGAGATTATAAAATAGGGAACAATTATATAAGTTATGTTACCATCGATAAAGCCAAAGAATTTATTGGAAAAGACGTTGTAATCAAACCTATCACCCTGGAAGATTTACTTATAATAAATGGTATGGAGGCTGATTAGATGACTTATAGTAGAATAAGGTTCATAATCACGTTTGCATGGTTCTATGGTTACTCAAGCCTTAAACGAGGATATGTTTACGTAGCAACATATATGATAACACCTCTTTCAGTATTATTCTTAATCTATGTAATTTCAAGAGGCGAACTACTTCCATACGCTATACTTGGAGGATTACTCTCAGTTATAACAATGAACTCACTCTCATTAGTAGCAGATGTAACATTTCTAAGGCTCGAATTAAAATTACAAGATTTATTAGTATCTACATTTGTAAAACCATTAGATTATCTAATGGGACACATACTAAGCAACCTAATCTTTTCCATACCAGGAATACTTATATACATTCTACTCGGAATACTTTATGGAATGTTTGATTTTACGAGAATTTTATGGCTCATCTTCACAATAATACCACTCCTCATCTCATCTTCGGCTTTAGCATTTTTCATATCAACATTCATACCTCATGTCAGACACTCGTGGGGTGTCGCAAGTTTCCTTTCTATAATCTTTACAATAATTCCACCTCTCTACTATCCAGCAAATTTGATTCCAACAACATTTCTTTACCCCTTAATGATCTCCCCTTCAACATCAGCAGCTCTAGTCCTACAATCTACATTTGAACTCTACAAAACGGATATTATAACTAACTACACTATTCTGATCCTTGAGACAGTATTATACTTATTATTAGCACTTAAATTTTCACGATGGCGTTCAGTTTAGAACACTATCTATCATCATTCACATGATTTTAAATTATAAAGAATTCTTTATTAAATTTATGATGCAAAGCATTAATAACTGACCTCCTCCCCGCCCTGAAGGGGCAAGTGTTCCCCGAGGTCTCAAGGGTTACACCCCTTTATGGGTGCTACTCGATTATGATCCACGATAAAGGACAACGGCTTCTTCACAAAAGTTACCACAATCCCTGCTCCTCTCCTCAATATATTCAAAGCACCGTTCAAATCAGAGTGCAGCTTATGATTAAATGGACAACTAATTACACCCCTCGGATACCTCTTAACTTCAACACCATGATAAGCACAAACCCCTG
>JBMFIF010000106.1:0-3796 GCA_049976445.1 Thermoprotei archaeon
GGGCGTTTTAGTGTTAAGGGGCGTTTTCCTGATATTGATGGTTTTGATTTGGATGGTCAGTATGCCGTGGTTTGGTCTAGGAGTGGTAATGTTGTTGGTGTAATTAATTTGCTTGATGGGTCTTTAAGGTATTTAAATACTGGTGTGTTTGGTTTTTTGGAGGGTGTTCAGGTTGTTTCTGGTAATGTTATATTGTATGTGCTTGAGGGGGGTAATGTTGTGATACGTGTTTTTGATTGTTTGTCTCTTAGGGAGGTTGTTAGTTATAGGACTGGTTATAGTTCTGTTGGTGGTTTGGTTACTGACGGTAGTTTTCATGGTGTTCTTTTTAAGGATGGTAATGATAGTGTTCTTTATGTTATTTCTAGGTTTAATGGTGTGACGAGTGTGAGGATTCCGTATTCTGATGCTAAATTGTTATGGATTATGGATGCTGGTGAGAGACCGCCTATTTCTGGGGATCTTAGGTTTATGGGTTCTAGGTTATCTGTTGTTGGTGTTAGTACTGGTAATGGTACTTTTGTGTATGGTGTTGCTGGTAATAGTACTGTTTTAATGTCTGCGCCGTTAGGTGATGTTTTGGTTCCTGCTGGTTCGTATTTGATTGATGTTCCATTTAATTCGAGTTTGCTTTTGCTTAGGGATTTGTCTGGTAATGTGTGGGTTACTTTGAAGCTTCGGAGTTCACCTGTTATGGTTGCTGGTTCTGATGTGATGTTGGTGTATTTGAGGTCTGATGGTACGTTTGTGATACCTAATCCGATGGTTTTGGGAGGTTTTAGCGTTAGTGTGACTGCTGTAACGTCTGATATGCGTCCTGTTGTGGGGAGTGTTGTTGTGAAGGAGCTTGGTACCGTTAGTTCGATAAATGGGAGTGCGATTGTCTTTTTGCCTAAGTCTGGTGTTTATCATTTGGAGGTTAGTGGTCTTTATTTGGAGCCGGTTGTTGTTAGTGTTAATGTGACGAGGGATCAGCCTAATGTTTCTGTTTTTGTTGTTCTTAAGCCGATGAGTTATAATCTTAGTATTAGTATTGAGGATAAATTTGGTCTTGTGAATGTTGGAAGTGTTACTATTGATGGTTTGACTTTTAATGGTGTGAGTGTTCATGAGGAGTTTACGGTTAGGAATGGTAAGGTATTAGCGTCTGTTTTGGCTGGTAGGTATACTTTGGTGTTTTCTTCAAATATTCATGAGAGTGTAGGTAAGGTTGTTGATGTTGTTGGTGACACTTCTGTTGTATTAAGGGTAAATAGAACGTCTGTATTGTTAACTTTTCTTGTGAGGGAGTTTAAATCTAATGTTCCGATATCTGGTGCATCTATTGTTGCTGATGTTAAGAATAGGACTGTTGTGGGTAAGTCTAATGGGACTGGTATGTTTGAGGTTTTGGTTCCAATAAATTCTATGGTAAATTATAATGTGAGTGTGGAGGGTTATAAGCTGGTTAAGGGTAGTGTTTTAGCTGATGCTGATAAGCAAGTTTCTGTGGTATTACGCGGTATTTGTAGTGTTAATTTGAATGCTGTTGATGAGAGCGGTCGCTTTATTAGTGGGAGCGTGATAATATATAATGATACTGTAACTGTTATGCGTTCTAATGTGCCTTCAACGATAACTCTTGAGGAGGGTAATTATACGGCTGTTTTTACGTCTGTTGATGGTAGGTCTGTTCAAGAGAATATTGCATGTGTTGCACATGTTGGGACTGTGAATGTGAAGTTTATCGTGCCTGCTAAGGTTGTTACTACTCCTGCTCCATCGTTTGTTGAACCGCTCACGATAGGTGCTGTTATTGTTGTGGTGGCTTTGATTGCATTTCTAATTTGGAGGCGAAGGAGAAGAGCTGGAGTTCCATCGGTGGAAGAAGAGGAGGAGGTTTAGGACAGTATTTAATATTATTTTTTCTGTCTTTTGAGCGATTGTAATGGTAATGTTTTTATTTGTTTCTTGTTTTTATTTATTGGTGGTTTTTGTTGAGGGGTGTTAGTGAGATTATTTCTTCTATGATGATTCTAGGGTTAGCTGTTGTTTTGGGTGTTATTGTTTATACTTATGCTTTGGGTGTTTTTACTACAACGACTAGTTCTTTTAGTTCTATTGTTTCTGGTGAGATTTCTAGGTTGAAGGAGGATTTTATTATAGATAATGTGTGGGTTATGAGTAACGGTACTGTTGTTTTGAGTGTGTACAACTATGGTGATGTTGGTGTTAATATTGCTCATGTATATGTTAATGATACCCTCATTACTACTACTAAACCTTCCTTGCCTCTCTATTTAAGTCCAGGAGGTAAGGCTTTTATTAGGTTTGTTTTGCCTGTACGTGGTAATGTTTATGTGTTTGAGGTTGAGAGTGAGAATGGTAATTCTGCTGTGGTGGTGAGTAAATAGTGAGTAAGGGTGTTGGTGGTATTGTTGCTGCTATGTTCTTTATTGCTGTTGCTCTTTTAATGTTTATTGGTCTTGAGTTAGTAACGATTTACTCAAGTAATATGCAAAGTGCTATCTTATCTCGTGAGGCTAGCGAGAATGAGAGGTTGAACGAAAAACTCTCTATTCAAATGGTTAGGTTAGGTCCTGGTAATAGGTTAAACATTACTATTGTAAATACTGGTTCGATCGCTATCAGAATAGTGAGGATATGGGTTATTAATGTTACGAATAATTATCATTATAATTTTGATATTAATCCTTTCATCATTCTAAACCCTGGTGAGAGTGTTTCTAATGTAGGTTCTAATATTATTATTCAGAGGGGTAATGTTTATGTTTTGAAGTTTGTTACTGATCGAGGGAATGTCTTTTCTACAAGGTTTGCTCCATCTAAACAGGCTAGGCTTCAAGTTCAACTTTATGCTTCTCCTCTTTTAATAGCTAGTGGGCAGCAGGCTAGTTTGCTCTTAATTATAAGGAATAATGATACTAGGTTTGATGCGATCTATGATTTAACTCCCATTCTGAACGTTAGTGGTAATGCAAGTTATAATATAGTAATGAGTGATGTCTCAACAATTCCATGGTTGGCATTCGGTGATGTAGCAGTGTTTAAATGGAATGTACTAGTTAGTGGTGTGCCTGGTTCTGTTATAGTTTTTAATGCAAGTTATTCAGATGCTCCAAAGGGATTTTATGATACTGCTGTTGTAAAAGTTACTTACAGACCTTTACCAAACATACCACGTTTTGTATACATTATTGCGTATCCCAAAAATGGAACTACCATATTAACTAATGAGGATAAAGGCGTTATACAATTAGTTGTTAATGCAACTAATCTAGTTGATCAAACACTCAACTTCAACATAACAGTATTAGCATATACTCTCTCTGAAGATGTAAAAATTGGGGTACCTCCTAAAGAAGCTACTAGGTCCGTAACGATAACGCAAAACGTATTTCTTTCAGCTGGTCAGACAAAATCTTTCCTTTTTAACTTTACATATGATGTATCCAAATCAAGTTCTAAAGATAATTATTTTGTGTTTATTGTGAATGTTAGTACAACTAAAACTGGTGCGCCTGTTATATCGAATACTGAAACAAAAATTGTAGATATAATAATAACACGAAGGTCATGATAGTTTATGTTTAATTGAATTTTTTATTGAAAATTTTTGTGGGTTTTCTTCCTTTTTTTATTTAAGGGATGGTGGTTGCTGGGTATTTTTGTTGTATAGAAATAAATATTAGTTTGTGGCTTTTTACATAATATAGATTGAGATGGTTTCAAAATATTTAAGCTTTTCGCTTTTCATGTTGTGAGGTCGAGGAGAATGTGCTTTTTCCTTGACCAT
>JBMFIF010000107.1:0-3787 GCA_049976445.1 Thermoprotei archaeon
AATTTCGCTCATCATCATTCATTGCCTCTTCTAAAATAATCATCTTTCCAGGATTTAAAATGTTCTTAGGATCAAGAAGTTTTTTAATACTTTTCATTATCTCAAGCGCATATTTTGATCCCAGCATCTCAAGTTCAAACCTTAATGCATCAGTCTTAATTAATCCTATTCCATGTTCAGCACTAATTCCTCCACCCAACTCTACTGCAATTTTACAAACTTTTTCATGAAACTCTCTAACCTTTGCTTTCTCTGAATCACTATAATATATTGAGGGATGTATATTACCATCACCTAAATGACCTCCAAGTGATATTTTAAGGTTCATGCTTTTTGAAAGTTCATATATCTTTTCAATAAATTCAGAAACTCGTGTTGGTGGTACTATCAAATCTTCGAGCATCATATTTAATGAATATTTTGACCTCAAATTTAATTCTGCAGGATACAGTGCGCGTCTCAACTCATAGAATTCCTCCATTTCCTTAGGATCCATACTCCATTTAATATCAACGGCACCCAAACTCTTAAAAAGCTCCACTATTTTATTAGCCTTTTGGGGTAATGAATCAGGTGGCCCATCAATATCAACAATCATTATAAAACCTGGATTTATCGGTATCTTTATATTAGTATATTGCGATATAAGAGAAACCAATTCACTATCAATGAACTCTATTATAAGCGGATTAAAATTTTTACGCAACTCCAAAGCTGCTTTTGAAACTTCTCTATAAGATGGAAAAGCCGCAATAATTCTAACTATACCTTCTGGCAATTTTATAATTTTTAGTATAGCTTTCGTTATAATTCCAAGAGTTCCTTCACTCCCTATAAAAAGACCAACAAGATTATATCCTTGACGACGTTTTAGAGTCTTACCACCAATTCTAATAACTTTCCCATCAGATAAAACAACCTCTAAACCAAGCACCCAATTAGCCATAGTCCCGAACCTAAATCCTCTCATACCACCTGCATTAGTAGCTATCGCGCCACCCACAGTAGCAGACCTAGCAGAAGCTGGATCAATAGGGAAAAACATACCATAGTTCTTTAAATATTCATTCAACTCTTCAATCTTAACACCAGCCTCCACCACAACATAGCCATCTAAAGGATTTACTTCAACAATCTTATTCATCTTAGAAAGATCCAATGCTATACCACCTTGAGGCACAGAAGCACCAGTCAATGAAGTTAAAGAACCTTGAGGACAAACAGGAACACCATATTTATAACAAATTTTCATAACCTCTGATACCTCATAAACAGAAGTAGGCATCACAACAGCCATCACAGTCCCCTCAATCAAAGTAGCATCCCTATTATGAAGCAATAAATCAACCCTATCAACACTTACCTTCTCACCAAACTTACGCTTCAATTCATTAATAAACTCATCATTACCTCTCATCGTAACCAATTAAAACAATACAAAATATTTATCTTTTACCATAAAAAAGAAACATTTACATAAGATTGCCATAATCAGCAGTTTCGGAATAGATTAAGTTAATGCAATTATACATTACAATAACGATCGATAAAAACACTCAAAGAAACGAGTCTGTTGAAACCCAAGAATTGCGTATATCAAAGACCACACAGCTCAGAACCCGATTATTATGTAAAAAGCTTGCAGTTTCAACAATAAAATGAATTTAAAAGATAGGCTTAATAATTGCGCGCTCACTTAAAAACATCATCATTAAAAACAAGGGTCCTTTTACTCTAACTATGAAGCTTATCAAATGTCACTATTAATTTAAATATATGTTAGAATATTAGAATATATGTTAAAAAATGAAGTTTGAAGGATTATCAAAGGCAAAGAAATTATTAATAATCATTATAATAGTTCTTTTAGTAATTGGCGGATTAGTAGTATACCAGCTTCTCATACCTAGAACATTTTTCAAAGGTGCGTATGCAGTATATTATGGAAAAACATCAATATTATTTGCCACTATTAATATGACACTTAGATTAGAAATTGTAGATATTAACACAACTTATGCTAAAATTTTAACTTATATAAAAGCAGAGACACCTTTAGGAGTTTATGAATACCAAAACACTACATGGATAAACCTAAAAAATTACACGTACAATATTGAAGGTTCTAATCTTATAAGAAGCTATGAGGATACCATTTATATTGAAAAGATAGGAACAAGAAATGTGATCGTTTACGAATATAGAAATAAAGCTGGAACTGAAACAATATATTATATAGATAAAAAGACTGGATGGCCAATAAAAATTAGATACACATCAATTTTTGGACAGATCATAGACCTAAACCTAATAGACACAAACGTACCAGGTTTAAAATAATGCAATAATCTCACTATTTTATAGAGAACCTTAAACACAAAAAATTGTTCAATACTTTTATGTATGTCATTTCTTAGTTATAATCTATTATGGTTATTCTAGCTTTAGTCTACTATGCTCTCTCTTATTAGTTCTATGCCAAGTGGGTCTATGCATTTAATAGGCAGCAAGAGTCTTATTTCTAAAAGTCCAGTACCGTCCTTGGGTCGTGGTATAGGCCAGTTATTGAAAGCAATGTGATGATGATAGTCACCATATGCCATAAAGATCGCCCCTATCCAGTGACCTGTAGTTCTAAATCCAAGTCCTTTATAGAATTCTTCAACCTCTTCTAATTTTGTTGTCCTCATGTGGATGTGCCCTAACTCTACTGTTGTTGTGGGTCGCGCGCTAGCAATTTGTAAAAGATTTTTTACATCAAGATGTTGAGTATCCATGATTATGTTTCCGTCATTATCTCTGGGCCATTGATCTTTAGGTTTATCTACATATATTTCGATACCAATTCTATCAAAGTCTCTTAAGTATATTGCTTCTGATACTAAGTGATCAGCAAAACCCTCTATTACTTCTTCAAATTCTAGAATTCTTTTTAAGAATGCTCCTAAAGCTGGCCTATTAGGAACTCTTAGTGCTATGTGGTAAACATATGTTCCTGCTGGATGTTTTGCTTTATCTTCTATTAGTTCTAGAGTGCCGTTAGATATATATAAGCCTCTATCAGATTCTTGAATTTTTAATCCTAGAATTTCACCATAGAATTCACGTGCTTTTGATAAATTTGAGATTGCTAGGATTGCTCTTTTAAGTACCACAAGTATTTCACCTTACTATTCTAGAAATTACTTAATAATAAACTTTACTTTGTAAAGTTATATTTAATTGACAGATTTGATAAAGCGAACGACAAACCTCACCTTTTACAGTAGTTTAAAACTTTTTGCTTGATTTTATGGTAAAATTGTCATCTTGGCCACTCTTTACACCCCCCTCAAAAACAACCCCAACATCACCTAGCAGACACAACCACACAACCAAAATTCACACCATTTTAAAAACAACCTCCTCACCAGTAGTAGAAACCAGTAGTAGAATCATGTTAAGGTTTATACTCTCAAACATCATACTAAACCAGAATTCTCTCACCAACAACAATCTCTCCCAACAAAACAACATTCTCTCGAAACTTCACACAATACAACCTAAGCACATCCCTACAACAACCAAACAACAAAAACTACCCATCAACCATGATGAACATGCTCGGAAGAATCACCCCAAACATCACTCCAAGCATCACCTCAAGCTTAACATGCCCGACCATTATTTTCCCACACTTATAATTCAAAAACACCCAGATATTATAGAAAATGAGGGACTGTCCACATAAGACATCACCTCCAATTCACATACCAATAAGCGAAGAGGTTCATGAAAAGCTCAATAC
>JBMFIF010000108.1:0-3615 GCA_049976445.1 Thermoprotei archaeon
TCAACGTCGTTAAGCTCACGGAATTCCATAGATAAAGGATAGAGAGTAAGGCTTAAATATTTTGAAACCATCTCAAACATTTCACGAGGCGCAGTAATTGATGAAAAAGCTTTAATAAAAGCACTAAAAGAAAAATGGATAGCAGGAGCGCTTTTAGATGTTCTTGAAAAAGAACCACCAGAACCGACAAATCCTCTCCTCTCAATGGATAACGTTATAATAACTCCACATACATCAGGTATTACTGAGGAAGCATTCGAACGTGTTGCAAACATAGTTTTAGAAAACATAACAAGATTAGAGAATAATGAAAAATTACTTAACCAAGTCGACCTCAATAAAGAATATTAGACAAAAATTTCTATTAGACAAAATGCTTTGTTGCATAATTCTCACATGCGAGGATCTGTACATAAGAGACTTACTCTCATCACTACACACTCCTTAAGCGGTCCTCAAATACCTCATGAACAAGTTGTAAAAATAAACCTTTAACATCACTTCCCTAACCATGTTAATAAACAAACTAACTAACCGCTTTAAACCAAGAGCACTTAACAACTCACCTACAACCATACGAACTCTAGACCAACCCCTAAAACTAGATCTCTATAACATAACCTGCCTCTGCTAGCTGTTTTAAGTTTTATAAAGGTTTATAAGGGTCTGCTTTGTTGCATAATTCGTGCGTGGTTTTGTGAAGCGTTTCGCAGTTTCCTCCAATCTCATAATACTTACTGATGTGTTTTGATGTATGCTAGTTAGGAGTGTTCATCAAAACTGTGAGAAAACGTTATCAAATTATCAACACACAAGAATACTCAACATCAAAAGCACATCAAAAACAAGTCAAAATAATGCAACAAAGCACAATATAATATTGCAAAATATTGTTAGTAATTAATGAATAATTATTGTGCTGGTTTTGGAAGAACTGGTATATATTCAACATTTGGTCTACGCGTTCTTGTCTCCATCTCATAAAGACTCATTAACTGATATACTTCTTTAGGTACTTCAGTTTTGACTTTATCAGTCCCTAATAATCTTTGTATATCATCAGCTGTAAATGGATGATCATGTGTATATTTACCGCTCACTAGCTCATCAATGATCTCTTTTACCTTTTCCTCCGAATACTTATTGCCAATAATTTTTCTTACCACTTTCTCCATCTGTTCTAATGCTTTTCTAGATTCTTCTGCAAGTATTAAAGTTTTATCCTCAACAGATTGTACACCTTTTTGTTGAACAATTTTAATTATAGTAGCTGCTGGATATACGCCCGATTCATCACCTATCTGTGGATCAACAGGTCCCAGAACTGCATGTGGATCCATTATTATTTCATCGGCTGCAAGAGCTATAAGAGTACCACCACTCATTGCATAGTGTGGAACTATTACGGTCTTTTTTCCTTGATGACTTTTTAACGCAAATGCTATTTGAACAGCTGCTAATGCTATTCCTCCTGGAGTATGAACTATTATATCTATAGGAGTACCTGGTAGCGTCATACGTATTGCTCTAAGTACATCCTCACTGTCATCAATATCAATGTATCTGTGTACTGGAATTCCTAAAAAGCTTACAGTCTCCTGTCTATGTATCAATGTTATTACTGCTGAATTTCTAGTCTGCGATAATTTCCTGAGTAAACTCTCTCGTGCATTTTTTAATGCGCGTCGTTGAAGCCATGGTGTAAGAATAAATATCACGATAAGAAGTATCCATAAATTGTTAATTATAAAACTCCAATCATCCAATTAAATCACCATAAATAAATTTTCTCTAGAAAATATAAAGATGATTCAGCAAACATATAATATTCGTAATGAATATTTGATAAATTTTCATAATTCTGTTAAAGAAAATGTTCTTGAGTTAATATCTTACAGAAATTAACTTGCTTTGTTTATTGTTCTTATTGTTGAATGATAGCATGTTTATATGTTTTTATTTAATTACAAAGATATCACTAAAAGGAAATATACCACTATTCAAGCACAAAAATGTTATTGCATATTTTTTATGATTTATTTTTATAGAGTGCTGATGAGTTTTTCATTGCTAAACCTGCATTAGTGTCAGTTTAAGTAGAAGTTTTCCAAGATTTAATAAAGTTACACACAATCATATAACAAAGTAAAACAAAAGTAAGCATTATTTTCATTAGAATTAGAGAAAACTTTATTTAAAATAAAGAAGTTAATAATTGCTTGGTGTTTAGTTTGAGAATCCTTGCACTGCACTGTGATTACGTGTATTATGAACCTGTTGCAAAAGAAATAAAAACTGCCGAAGATGTAGAAAAAAAGCCAGTTAAAATAGATGATGTCTTACTCCTTCTAACATCTATAGAAAGCAATGATACCGACGAAACATTAACAAATGCCATAAATGAAATAAATAGAATTATAAAAGAGATTGGTGCAAAACGAGTTCTCGTCTATCCCTATGCCCATCTTAGCAACAATCTAAAAAGACCATCAGAAGCATTAACAATACTCAAAAAACTACACCAAGAATTATCAAGAAATATTGAATCGCATAGAGCGCCCTTCGGATGGAATAAAATATTCGAAATCAGAGTAAAAGGACACCCATTAGCGGAAAGGCTCATAACAGTATAAATTCAACAAAATACCCTAATACCTAGCACATATTTTCTAACTATTTTCGTGAACTTCCCCTTTCACAATAACTTTAACACTAAACAAAAGAATTATTTGCAGAATCCCTTATTTATAAGGGTACTTATTTAAATAATAATACACCATGTCATAAAATGGTGATATTATGGGTTTAAAAGTTTTGTTGTTAATGTTTTTGCTATTTGTTCTAATGAGTATGTTTGTACCATTAGCATCATCATATCAAAACATTACAAGCAACGTAAGTACTGTGCATAGGATTGTTCTTTATCTTTATGAACGTGATATAGCTATAGACGATGGTGTCATATATAAAGCCTACACTATTAACGGAACAGTACCAGCACCACCCATAAAAGTTAAAGTTGGAGATACTATCGAAGTTACACTAATTAATAATGGAACAATGAACCACGGTATCGATTTTCATGCAGCACTTTTAGCACCGAGCAAATATTTCATTCCTGTTGAACCCGGAAAAACATTTACTTTTAGCTTTGTTGCAAAATATCCAGGAGTTTTCATATATCATTGTGCTCCAGGTGGTATAGCAAATGCTGGTATACATATTGCAAACGGAATGGCAGGTGTGATAATTGTAGAACCACCTGATCTACCACCAGCTGCAGCAGAATACATACTGGTAAAGAATGAGTTCTATAAGAATAACCAAGATTATCTCTCA
Source organism: Thermoprotei archaeon (assembly GCA_049976445.1). Taxonomy (GTDB): domain Archaea; phylum Thermoproteota; class Thermoprotei; order Gearchaeales; family WAQG01; genus JAVZOV01. Next base: position 3,340 of record JBMFIF010000108.1, read on the forward strand.
GGAGATCCCCTGTACGTAACTTTTGACGGATATGCCGTTCATAAACTGTTTTAGGTTTTAGATAGGTTTATAAGGGATGATCCCAACTCTCTTATTAGTGAGCAGAAACGCCGAGACCCAAAAAAATCTGCCAGAGGCTAAGAACAAAAGGAGGTGGTTAAGAACGCAAAGAGACTCATCGAAAACCCTTGAGCTTGTAAAGGCATACTCTGTCCCTGTTAGAGATGCCAGGGTCTCGGAACTAACAACATGGTATGCTAACACCCTCCAGAGAGC
>JBMFIF010000109.1:0-3597 GCA_049976445.1 Thermoprotei archaeon
TGGGGTATCCCATGTATATAACGCAAGGTAACGGTAACGAGTATAACACCAATATATGGTGGTTTAGGAGGGTGACGAGATGGCTTGGTGAAATACTAGAAGAGTATGGGATAGAATTGTACTTAGTACCAGAGCCCTACACAAGCTTGGAGTGTTCAGTATGCGGTAATATCCATGGTAAAGGTAGGGTGTATAGGGGGCTTTACGTCTGCGAGAAGACGGGTAGGAGGGTGAACTCGGATCTAAACGCATCAAATAATATAGCTAGGAGGGTAGGATATAGGGTGGAGGTGAGGAAGATATTGAGCTATATTGCAACGCACAATGGATTAAGACCCATAACCCTGTTGAGGGGTAACGCCCGAGACCCCAGCGGTGGAGACCCCGCCTTTCAAGGCGGAGAGGGGTCATAGCTGGAAAAAGAATTTATAGATATTGAAAATGGAAGATTGATTATTAAGCAAGATGGTATGATTAGAAAATTTGTCAACAATGTTTATAAAATTATGTTCAGTGGCCCAATGGCTATAAAAAATAATAAAGAAGTATTATACATTACTGAAAGAGCAGTATTTAGATTAACAAAAGAAGGACTAGTTCTCGAAGAATACGCGCCCGGAATTGATGTCGAAAAAGATATAATCAATAAAATGGAATTCCAACCATTGATAAGTCCTAAATTAACTGTAATGAATGAAAAATTGTTCAAGAAAGAAAAAATAGGTTTTAAAGAAGAACTCAAAAATGTACTTAAGTGATAAGAAATCATATGCTACCTCTCCACCGTTCCTTTTTTCATAGATGTTCATACTCATCACGTAAGCTCATACTCATCAACAAGAGTAAGGCTTCCATTTTTGTAATTGAAGAATCATAAGAGCATTTTTAGCTTGAACTTTGTTATTATATTAATATGAATGTTATCAGTAATCTAGGATAAAAAATAATAATAGAATATGGAGAAGAATAAATTGTTTTCTTTTATGAGTTTTATACTGCAAATTGTATGCTTGCGAGGTTTTTAAGTGATTTTTCGTAGAGTTCATTGCTCATGAATACTGGTAGTTCTGTTAAGTATATGAGTTCTTTTTCGTTCCACCATGGTCCTTCAAGCCAGATTGCTGCTTTACATACTGGTATGCCGCCAGCTTTTTCTGTGATTGTTTGTAATGCTTTCATAGTTCCTCCTGTTGATACTATATCATCAAGCAGGCACACTTTTTTTCCTTTTATTCTAAGGACATCAATATCATCTAATACAAGGCGTTGTTTTTCTGCTGTTGTTATGGATTGTACTTCTATAGATATGTAACCGCTCATGTAACCCTTTACACCTTTTCTTGCTGCTGCGAAGAATTTATGTCCTAATTCTCTTGCTATTACATGTGCTAAGGGGAATGCTTTCGCTTCTGGTGCTATTAAGACTTCCGGATTACATTGTTCTTTTATTTCTTTGGCTAAAAGTTTTCCTGCCTCTTCTACAAAGTCGATGTCTCCTAGTACTATTTCACCTATTGATGCTATCCATAGTCCTTCTGATACTTGAACTATTGGCAGTTTACGTTCAAGAGACCCTACACGCGTAACGTATTCTTTCTGACCTTGATATAATATAACTCGTGGAAGTTGCATGCATATCCCTTAATATCATATTCTGTATTATTTAAAAAGGTGAGTATGCAAGAATGTGTGAATTTTATTTAAACTATTAAATTTTAATGAGAGAATCTATAGCATATTGAGTTAGGCTTCGTATCGAAATTTCATTAGAGAGCGATTCTATAAAAGTGTTCAATTCTATATCTTTTGCTTCTTTTCCTCCCCTAGCTCTAATAGATATTTTACCGGTTTCTGCCTCTCTTTTTCCAACTATTATGATATATGGTATGCTTTGGTCATGAGCGTTTTTGATCTTTTTGTTTAGTGTATCTGGGCTAAGGTCCATTGTAACGCGGATGCCTTTTGACTCAAGTGATCTGGCAACTTTTATTGCATATTCATTTTGAGCATTCGTAATAGGTATGACTGTAACTTGTATTGGTGAGAGCCATGTTGGTAACCGTCCGCTGAAGTTTTCTATAATTATTGCCATAAATCTTTCTATACTACCAAGAAGAGCCCTATGGACCATGACTGGTCTTTTAGGCTTGTTATCTTGGTCTATATAATATATGTCAAATCGTTCTGGGAGCGCAAAATCTACTTGTATTGTTGAACACTGCCACCACCTACCTAAACTATCTCTGAAATCAACATCGATCTTTGGACCATAAAATGCACCCTCACCTTCTTTTATTTCATAGTTCATCTCAATTTCATCAAGGGCTTCTTTAAGGGCTTTCTCTGCTTTTCTCCATTGTTCATCAGTACCAATGCTATGCGATGGTCTTGTACTGAGCGATATTCTCACATCATCTTTTTTAAACCCGAATAATCCTAGAATTCGGATAACCTCATTCAGTATGTTTTTCACCTCATCTTTTACTTGATCCTCTCTGAGAAATGCATGTCCATCATCCTGAGTAAATCCTCTCAATCTAAGAAGTCCATAAAGTTCACCTTCTTGCTCCCATCGATAAACAGTACCAAATTCAGAGAGCTTAAACGGTAGATCTCTATAACTCTTTAATGAACTCTTATAAATAAGAATATGTCCAGGACAGTTCATTGGTTTAACACCATACTCTTCATCCTTCACATTAAAAAGAAGCATCTTATCCCTATAATGCTCATAATGTCCACTTACCTTCCATAATTCTGCCCTATAAACATGAGGTGTATACACTTCCATGTAATTAAGGTTCTTATTAACTTCCCGCATTAAATTAATCAGCTCTTGCCTTATTATCATACCCTTAGGATGGAAAAGCACAAGACCAATACCAGCTTCCTCATGAAAACTATAGAGATCTAGTTTTCTCCCTAAAACACGGTGATCACGCTTAGCAAGCTCTTCAGTATATCTTAGATAATGATCTAATTCTTCTTTAGAACCAAAAGCTATCCCACTAACACGCAATAATCTTATATCTGGACTTGGATTATGGGCTGAAATATTAGTTATTTTCACGACAACCTGTTGCGAAACTGAACTAAAATTCCATGAACCTTTTAAAAGACTTGAATACCCATTGACAGAAAGCGCACTAACCTTAATATTTCCATAGATTTCAAAAACCTTAGAACGATTCTTTTTAAGAACACCCTCTTCTTCAGGTCCTAAACTATTAACTACAACGTTAAATCCATTAGCATTTACCCATTTTTCAATCTGTATGACATCTTCTTCTTTCAACCATTCCTCAGCTATAAAATCACAGTAAAAACCTTGATCAAGAACACAACATACTAAAGGTACTACTCTTTTAAAATTGCTAACCGCTTTTTCAACTAGCACAGCACCAACAGCCTGAATTTCAGGCTTTATGTTTGGAGCGTACCTAGCACCTCACCTCTCTTTATGACACAATAATATTTAAACATAATTCACCAGCTTTATATTTAAACATTTTCATGAACTTAAAGAGACTGTCCACATAAGCTTTATGTGAGTTTGCGGTACTACTTGTGGTGAGGTGTCGGTGAATATCTTTGAAT
>JBMFIF010000110.1:0-3544 GCA_049976445.1 Thermoprotei archaeon
GTGATAAACAGCTTAGTAGTAGAGGTTAAGGGAAAAACTTTTTTATTTGTTGTATTAAAACCTGGAACCGAACTATCTGATGATTTAAAAAACAAAATCAATGAAAACTTAAAGAAAAATCTCGGGCCTTATTTTGTCGCAGATTATATAATCCAAGTCCCAGACATACCACAAACATTTAACTTCAAAAAACTCGAAATTCCAGTAAAGAAAGCACTTTTAGGTTGGGATTTAAATAAAGCAGTAAATCTAGCAAATGTTATAAATCCAGAAGCGTTTTTCAAAGTTGTCGAAGCAGGAAAGCCATTCGCGGAGCAAATTAAAGAAGAGTAACATTTTTGTATAAAAAGCTAATAAATTTTTATACATTTATTAAAGGGCTATAATATAAATCAAATAAGACACGTCACATTAAGTGAAAGAAGGTGAGAACCATGCCAAAGCCTGTTATATTATCCATAGATACTGGAGGTACAATGTCAGATACCGTTCTTGTAAGCGAAGAGGGTGATTTCGTTATAGGTAAGGCCCAAACAACTCCTGATTTTGAGGCTAAGGGAATCATTAACTCGATGAGTGATGCAGCATCTAAATGGAATCTAAATATAGAAGATGCGGCCAAAAACCTTAAATATATCATATATACAGGAACGATCATGCTTAATAGAGTCCTAGAATATAAGGGTTTGAGTTCTATTGGTATAATAACAACGGCTGGATTTGAAGATACATTAAAGATGGGCAGAGGTAGGCAATCGTGGAATACATTAAGCTATGCTGAAAGACTTCATGCAATATCCCACTTTTATCCCACACCTCTCGTAAATAGAAATATGATAATAGGAGTTAGAGAAAGAACACTCGTCACTGGAAAGGAAATGATACCATTATATGAAGATGAAGTTAAAAAAGCTGTAGAAAAACTAATAAACAGAGGAGCAGACAATATAATTATAATGTTTCTTAATTCTTGGGCTAATCCATCTCATGAACTTAAGGCAGCAGAAATAGCTATAAACTTTGCAAAGCAAATGAACAAAGAAATTAAGGTGTTTTTATCATATAAAATAGCTCCTATATTAGGAGAGTTGAGAAGACTTAATGCTGTGGTTATACAGGTTTATGCAGCTGAACCATCTAGAGTTCAGTTCAATCATCTAAGTAAAGAATTTAAAAAACTAGGCTTTTCGGGTCCTCTATATATTTACACTAATTATGGAACTTTAGTTTCTCCATCTTTTGAAAGATTAATACATACAGTAAAATCAGGTCCTAGTGGAGGAAACTCTGGAGTTAAATTACCTCTCAGACCTTTATAATCTGGAATACATTGTTGGAGCGGATATTGGGGGAACATCTTTTGATGTAACTACAGTAGTACAGCATCAACCTTTCATAGAGCCGTACACCCTCATAGGCAAATATGAGACTGCAGTACCATCAGTTAAAGTAGATTCTATAGGTGCAGGAACTGGATCTTATGTAACCGTAGATCCAGTAACTAAAGCTGTTCACATAGGGCCTGAAAGTGCAGGTTATAGAATTGGTGTTTCATGGCCCGAGGGGGGAGTAAATACAGTAACATTAAATGACGTTATGCTAGTTCTAGGATATCTTAATCCTGACTATTTTTTGGGAGGAACTATTAAATTACATAAAGACGTTGCTATTAATGCAATCAAAGAGCAAGTTGCAGAAAAATTAGGCGTTGATGTGACTCAAGCGGCTTGGGAAATATACAAAATGCAAACAGAAGAAATGAAATTTTATTTAGAATCATTAATCAGAGGACTTGGTTTTTCTCCAGAACTTTTTAGCTTCGTTATATATGGAGGCGGAGGACCTTCTATGATAGCCGCAATCTCCGAAGGACTTAATTTTAGAAGCGTTTTGGTACCAGAACTAGCGCCAGCTTTTTCTGCATATGGTGCGTCGTTATCTGACTTAGGCATAAGGCTTGAAAGATCTATAGAAACTTATGTACCTCCTTTGCCTAATGTAGAGCCTAAAGGTATTGCCATAGATATGATGAACGGAATAGCAAAACTGTTAGGAGTAAAGCTTTCTGCTGAACAGTTAAACGCTTTTAGAGAAGTCCTTTATCTCAATGCAACAGAATCCCTCAAAAATGCTTGGTCTGGGCTCAAAGAAGAAATAAACCAAGAGTTCAAAAAAGCAGGGATAGAAGGAAATATCAAATGGAAAGGAGCCGTTAGAATGCAATATGCAGGTATGCTTGACGACATTGAAGTTACTTCCGATTCTATAGATGTTGATAAAGATTCACTGATAAATCTATCCTCGAACTTTGATTCATTATTTGAAAAAGTATATGCTAGTGCCGCAAGAAGTAAAGAGTTTGGCTATGTGATAACAAGAGCTGTCTTGACCGGATATATATCAATGCCAAAGCCCTATCTGAAAAGTTATTCAGAAGACAAACCAGAACCTCCAAAGAATAGTTATAAGGGTATAAGAAAAATTTATTGGAATGGCTGGTATGATGCAAAAATATATGAAATGAGTTTATTGAAACCTGGTAATTTGATAGAAGGCCCAGCAATAATTGAGGCACCAGCAGCAACTTACGTAGTTCCACCAGGATTCAAGACACGTTTAGATAATCATAGAATATTTTTACTTGAAGAAATTAATGAAAATAGGAGGTGATCATAATGAACAGTTTTAATATAGATGAAAGAATTAATAATATTATTAAAACTTTAGAAAGGCTTCTAGAGAACAAAGCCAAAGAAGACGAAATATTTAAGATAATTACATCAGAAAAAGATCCGATAGCGAGATTTGATGCGATAATATCATATTTCCAAAGTAAAGTAAGTTGGAAAGAAAAAATACTACTTCCTTTATCTAAGCATTTATTCATTGTATGCAAAGATGGTAAACCTATAGTGAAATCTGAATGTGGTTATGAATTTGGTGATTATAGAATAAACTGGAAAGTTTTTTCTAAAGTGAGAGTAAGAAGGACTGGAAAGGATTTATTAGAATTATATCCATACTTTATGCATGGAGATCCTGATTGGATAGAAATAAGAGAATATATTTGCCCCAAGTGTGGTAAATTGTTAGATGTCGAAGCTGTACCACCAGGATATCCTCCGCTATTTGAATACCTGCCAGATTTAGTAACATTTTATGAGAAATGGCTAAAACGAGATTTCCCTTGCGGGAGAGTTGAGTTTAAAGATCTGACAAATGACTATATCAAAAACCATATAAAAGTCTAAAGTATTTATAAATATAATTTTTAAACTCAATAGTATTGATAAAAATATAATAAATAAAATATTAAAATTAGTTTAAACAGGGATCTAAAATTTACTAAGATAATATAAGTAAATTTTATGAATGAATCAACTTAACAAAATATGCAGATTAGCTAAAAATTCTAGTTACAAAAAAGGGATTTCTCATCTCAAATTTCCTTAAATCTATAATAACAATCTTAAAATCTTATTACACTTTTTCATAAATTATAGAATTTTGTTTGCTTATATCAGATTAAAGGACCAAAAGATAA
>JBMFIF010000111.1:0-3431 GCA_049976445.1 Thermoprotei archaeon
GGATCTTGAGGGTGATGATGCCAAGGGGGAGGGCTTGATATCAAACTATATTAAGCCCAATGAAAACCGAACCCCAACCAAAATTCTTATGATTATTCTTTAAATATAAACATCAAAATCTGCCAAAATTTATGACTAATAGTAAATCTCACGCTTCCGTAATCATTTAGCATCTTAACAATTTGATCAATATCTTTACTCTTAATTCCATGAAAGAAAAAAACGCTCTCATATAGGATCCAAGACAAATATCTTTCCACCACGCTTAGTAATCCTAAGAGCCTCACGTATTGTATCAACTTTTCTGTTTATATGATGAAGGCTATATATGAATATCGATATATCAACACTTTCAGAAGGAATTATTGATAAATCAGATGCGTCAGTTTTTATAGCTTTCACGTTATTTAATTTCATAGCCTTAGCTAACAACTCAACGCGATCAACCATATAACTATTTGAATCAATCGCATAAACAAAACCAAGACTACCAACTCTTTTAGCAATCTCAATACTAAAAACACCAGGACCACAACCAATATCAGCAACTCTCATACTTTCATGAATACCTAATAAATTAATTACTCTTTCAGGTGGATCTAAAATACGTCGAACCTTACTTTGAAGAAAAGCAGCCATTATACGATAACCGTTATCACCATTCATACAATTCACTACAATTATAACACTTAAAGCATTATATTCTTTGCTTCTCTGATAGAAAAATCATAGAGAATATTAAATAATAAAACATAATTAAAAGAATGAAAGCTCTGTCCTTTAGGGCAGAGTATAATAATAAAACTAAATCATAATATAAATCAAAATCCTAAAATCTTTAAAAAAATGGAAAAAGTTAACAAAGTATCAACGATCCTACCCCCCATAACGCTTTGAGCTAGATGAGGAATTACGCTCCTATCATTCTGCTTCCTTTTGATGCCATAGTACGCATTAATGTGAAAAATTAACCCTAACAGAGTTATGAACGAAAAAATAGGTAACATACCTGAAAAGACTAGAACAAATAACAATGAATAAAGAAGAGTGATGAAGATACCATAACCTAAATGTAGCTTTCCAACACCTAATCTCACAACAAGGTTTCTTCTTCCATGCTTTTCATCAGCTTCTAAATCAGGAATCTGGTTAGAATATAGAACAGACGCAGAGACTAAACCATATATAACTCCCACTAATACTGCAGACCATACTATTTTTTGAGACATCACATAGAAACTGCCTAGAAACACAAACACACCTTTAAGTGTTACAAAAAACTCTCCAAGACCAACATTAGCTAAATATGAAGAATATAAATAAATTGTAAAAGCACCAAATAATGTAAGAACTAAAACCATTATACCTCTAAGAAGACTAAGATAAATGCCAATAACAAACCCAATAATAAGCATTATAATGCCAACTCTGTAGACAATCTGAGGACTTAATAAACCTTCAACAATAACACCAGTACCTCCGCTAAACGGTGTTCTCTTAACATCAAGATCTAAACCAGATTTATAATCAAAATAATCATTAATCAAGTCAACACTCATGTGCGCAAAAGCTACACCAACATAAGTTAACACAGCTAACCAAATATCAAAATCGTAACCAATTAAAATAGAATATAAACTGCCACCAATAGAAGCAAGAATAGAAGACGGTAAAGTTCTAATCCTTACGGCACGTAACCAAGCTCTTAGCTTCATACTTTACTCACACCCCGAAAGTTAAGGTCTACCAGTTCTTTTCTGCCCTTCTCTTCGACCTGAATGGCAAGATTTATCATTCCTTTATCACAAATCAATAAAATTAATCTATTAAAAATCTTTATCTTTTGCTCTTGTATCTAAATGGCAGTATATAAAAGGTTGGTGCTTTATTGATTAGGATAGTTTCAGCCATCAAAAAGTAAAAAACATTCGTAATTATTCTAAAATTGTTCAACTAAAATCCTTCTTAATACAGGGTCAACAACACTATACTTTTTGTTCTCTTTTTTTATAATCATAGCTGATAAAAGAGCATCTATTATATTCTTTAATGTAGCATCGTTAATTATGCCAATTTTAGTCTCTAATGCATGTTTTATTTCACTCCATGATGCTTTAGAAGCCATAACACTCAATGCTACCATGTATTGTTTTTTGTCTCTATTTTTAAGAAAATGTTCAAGTTCATCTAAAACTATTTTACTGCCTTCAACAAACACACTTTTTAAAGCTTCCTCATGATTTAAACTCTTAACTGCAATATTGTTCCCATAAAGTGTTAACCATCCAACTATACCATCAAGTTCATCAACAGCCTCTAAAATGTTAGACTCCATAACATTGACATTATGCTCCATAAATCCTTTCTTCAAAAACTCTATTGATACCTCTTTACTAAATGGTTTAAGAAAAATTTTCGCAGGAGATCTTCCATAAAGTGGTGATGCTGAAGATGGCTCTAAAAGTACTCTCATTAACCCAAACATAGATCCCGAAAATATAAATGTAATATTTTCATAGGTATTAAATATATTTGCGAAAAGTTTAAGAAGCTGATGTGAAACGCTTGAAAGCTCTTCAAGTTCATCAAGTTCAATAACAATATGTTCATTAATTCTACCAAAAATAGAAAAAATCGAAAATAATGTTGTCGTAGGTCTTTTCGAAAAACTAACAGAAAAACCTGATGAGGTTAAAGAAATTCCATTAATAGATCTTAATAAATCTTTAATCATACTAAACAAACTTCTAGAATTATTTAAAGCTTCAACCAAAACGTTTAAGAAACCGTTTAAACTCTTGATACCCCAAAGATTAACATAAATAGTTTTATAACCTTCATTCTCTAACGGCTTTCTACAAGCTTTAAGAAGACTAGACTTACCTATCATTCTAGGACCAAGAATAGAAATCCAACTACCGTTTTTTACAAGCTTTATAACCTCCTTAATTTCTGTATCACGACCAAAAAGTTCTTCAGGAGATTCTTTTGGATGAAGATCAAACAACATTAACTTAACACCCTTAAGTACTTAACACCCTTAAGTTAAATATAAACTTAACCTTAACTGTTTTGAGACTATCCATTTAGTATGTGATAGTGATGTTGTGGTTGATAGCTTATCTGAACAGTCTTCTGATTTCGAATTTATATAAGTATGTTGAGCGCACTATTTTATTTAAAGATAAAAACATTTATGGCAAAAGAATGGCAAGTATTACCTTCAACAGTAGATCGAAAATTGGTATTTTTTAATAGAAGACTCTATTTTGAACGATAAGGATTGTGCAGATGTTTAAGTTAAAATAAATACTAACCTCATAATCCTTTGATCTACAGTTCAGAGTGGGGAAGAGAGTTCGGCCTTCATCGTGACTAATAGTCACTTTTAATGACTTTAATCACTCGGCCTCATCACTCCTTCTTTCCTC
>JBMFIF010000112.1:0-3247 GCA_049976445.1 Thermoprotei archaeon
ACTCAACGTCGTTAAGCTCACGGAATTCCATAGATAAAGGATAGAGAGTAAGGCTTAAATATTTTGAAACCATCTCACTATTAAGTATATTAGTGATGCAACCATCGCAATCATACCACTTGTTGGGAAGTTTATTAAAATTGAAAGAAATAATCCAAAAAATCCAGATATTAATGCTATTATGAAAGTATAAAAGAAAAGCTTAGGTATACTATCTGATAATTCCTTCGCTGTTGCAGCAGGTACTATAGCTAAAGCGAATACTAATAACGCACCTACAGCTTTTGCGATTACTACTCCAGCTATACCCACCAGAGCAAATATAATATAATCATAAATTCTTGTTCTTAATCCTAACGCTTCCGTACCCTCTAGATCAAAGCATGTATAGATGACCTCATTATAAAAAAGAAAGACAATTAATAATCCAATCACTATTGTTGTCGTCATGTATATTAGGTCTGCATTCGTAAGAAGCAAAATGTCAGAAATTAGATAACTGTTAACTCTAATTTGTAACTCAGCTGGAATTAAACCTATCACTATTGCATATATGGATAAACTGAAAGCAAGTGCCAATCCTATGGCTAATCCAGAAACCTCAATACCACCTTTTCTAGTTATATAACCAGTAAACATAGCTGTTAATATGCTAAAAAGTAAAGCAATAACAAAAAACATTAAATCAATATGAGTAATTTCATAAACTAATGCACCTATTGCTGCTCCACCAAGAGCTGCATGCGTAACCTCTGCAGAAAGATAATGAACACCTCTTAACATGGAAATTGTTCCTGCTATAAGGGCTGCAAGACTTCCTAGAATAATTCCAATTATAGCATTTATTATAAAAGGATTCATTAGATTAATCATACTGATCACCTTGAATGTACATCACCAGTTATAGTATAGCATCTATCTTGCACAATTATCACTTTACCACCACCATATGCTTTAGATAATGTTTGTTCAGTTAATACTTCAAGAGGTTTTCCAATAGCTACGATACTTTTATTTAAAATTATTAAATTTTCAGCAATATCTATTAAAGGATTTATATCATGAGTTACTATCAAAACAGTAATATCATTAGTGTATCGCAATGACTTTATTTTTTCTATTATATACGCCTGACTTTTTATATCAACACCATTAAATGGTTCATCCAAAAATAAGATTTTAGGTTCCGAAATTAACGCTCTAGCAAGTAGGACCTTTTGTTGTTGACCTCCACTTAACTCTCCAAAAGTCTTATTAGCAAAATCAGTTAAATCTAAAAGTTCCAATATTTTATGCATTTTATCTACATCACTTTTCGAAGATATTCGAGGCCACTGTCGTTTAGTCAAAAGACCCATAAGAATAACATCTCTAACTTTAAGAGGTATATTTCTTACAATTTTATCACGCTGGGGAACATAACCTATAAATTGACGTAGTTTAAACGTATCCTTTAAGGGATCAAAACCAAGAACTCTGATAACCCCATAATCAGGCTTAATCATACCTATTAAAGCTTTAAGTAACGTAGTCTTTCCTGCACCATTAGGACCTAATATTACAGTTATCGAAGGATCATCCAATTGAAAACTAACGTTTAATATTGCTGGGTCTTCATTATAACTAACAGTTAAATTCTTTACATCAATCACACTCATTTCAATAACCTCCTAAGTCTAAAAATATAAAGAGATTCCATTATGATCACACCAACAAGGCCTATTGAAAAAATTAACATAGGATCTACACCTGCCTGAACTTGTGAAGTTGACATATCACTTTTCATACTGATCACACCTTCAACTTTTCCTATGTTATACATCATTGCTGATACGTAATCTTCATTAATTGTCGTAATAACTATTACTAACGGAGCTCCAGTTTGCTTAGATAACTGAGTAACAGAATTATACAACGGCATTTCAGATGCAATATCTGAAACCATTATAATACCTTTCTCATTTTTTAGCACATTATATGCTAAGCTCAGTGCATTAGGATTCGCCGTTGGACTCTCACCAGCAGACAATACTGCTACAACCTTAAGTCCCATTGCATATGCAATATAATCTTCTTCTAGGAATCCAAGGACAACAGGTTTACCATTAAGTAATTTTCTAACGTTCGATAATCTATTTTCTAGAAATGAAATACGATCAAAAAATATTTGAAGATTTGATTTATAATAATCCGAGTGCACAGGATCAATACTAACTAATCTTCCATATATTAATCTAGCAATGATTTTCATATTATCAGGTAAAAGCCAATAACCATGATAATTTTTACCAGATATTTCGGAACCATTCGGCATGTTAAGTATTGTCATGTTTGAAGAATAGTTAATAAGATTCAATGAGAAACTATTGATAGGTTTGTTCTTTCTCTGAGAAATAACATTTAATAGCTCATTTTCCCACTCAATATGCCCATCTATTATAATTAAATCTGCAAGCGATACATTATCGATAACTCCAGGACTTAATGAGAACTCATGGGGTTCAACACCAGGAGGAACTATAGAAGAAACTTCAACATATGCTCCTCCAATATCTTTTACTACTGGAACAAAAACTCCTAATGACACAGCCACTCTAATGGGTTGCGAAGAAGCAAATATTGGTGAGCTAACGGTAATAATTATTAACATTGCAATAATAATTATGACAGCGATTTTCTTCAATTTGAAACACCTCCGCAGCACTCTGGTGCTGCCGGTATATCTAATCCATGAGGACATTTTTTAGGATGCCCCAGATATGAGCACATGTTATTTATAATGTTAGATGGTACATACAAATCAAAATCAGAGACTCCCTCACAAGCTTCTTTCACATTTATACCTAGTACTTGGTAAAGATACGTCTCAAGAATTCTATGATTCCTTATTAACATTCTTACTTCATGTATTCCCTGTTCAGTTAACTGTATACCTTTCCAAGGCGTGTGTTTCACAAGTCCCATTTCAGAAAATCGTTTTATCATATCAATCACAGAAGGTGCTTTTACACCAAGCGCCTTCGCTATTTTAACACTAGTTGTAGGTTTCGTACCTAACATTGTAAGCTCACCAATTGTTCTCAAATAAACAGCTTCTCTTTGTGAAAGTGTTATCATGTTAGGCTCAACCTAAGTTAGGCTAAACCTAAATATAAATTTTTATAATATGAATAGAGACTGTCCACATAAGCTTTATGTGAGTTTGCGGTACTACTTGTGGTGAGGTGTCGGTGAATATCTTTGAATA
>JBMFIF010000113.1:0-3052 GCA_049976445.1 Thermoprotei archaeon
GTATTCAAAGATATTCACCGACACCTCACCACAAGTAGTACCGCAAACTCACATAAAGCTTATGTGGACAGTCTCTAACGAGTTTATGGTAAAGAATATTGAAATATAGTATTAGAAAGATTTACAAGTCCAATTTTACAGAAGTATTTGTGGAGTGACCCTGGACAGCCTGTCAAAGATTTCGCTAAGAAACTTAGTACGACCTCCCTCTCGTTCTGAAGAGCGAGGCTTTCATCTTTTATAAAGAACCATAATTTTATTTATAAGAACTATTTAAGCAATGTGGTGAATCTCATGAAAATTGAAGATTTAGAAATCATTTTAGCTAAAAAGTATATAAGTATAAGAAGTGTAACAGGAGAAGAACATGAACTCAGTAAAGAAATACAAAAAGACCTTACCTCGTATGGCATAAAATCTGAGGTAGACGAATGGGGGAATGTCATTGGAATTATCGGTTCAGGAACATCGCCAATACTTGTATTTAACGGACACATTGATACAGTTCCCCCAGTACCTGGATGGACTAAAGACCCATTCAACCCTACTATAGAAGGTGATAAGCTGTACGGTCTTGGTTCTTCTGATATGAAAGGTAGCCTAGCATCAATAGTAGCATCAATAATTGAACTTTCTAATTACAAACTTAATGGAACTATAATATTCACGGGCGTCGTTGGAGAAGAAGGTGGATCTGAAACATGGGGATCATTACTAATAGCCAGTAAAGGTTTTCTAAGTAATAAAAATATAGATTATATTGTAGTCGGAGAAGGATCAGTAAGAGCAAATAAAATCATGGTCAGAATAGGTCAACGAGGCTACGTAAGATTTAGAGTTGTACTAAAAGGCGTCTCTACACACAGTAGCGTTCCAACAGAGGGCGCAAACGCATTATATCGCTTAGCAGACTTTCTTAACGAAATAAGAAACCTTGATTATCATCTGAAACCAAGATATATCTCATCCATAACATTTAATCCCTACATCAAAGGTACCATAGCACCAACAATCGTAAAAGGAGGACAAAAACTCAACATAATACCAGCAGAATGCGAAATATACCTAGATAGAAGACTAGTATATGGTGAAACCATCGACGAAGCATATAACCAAATAAAAAATATAATAAACCATTTAGACGAAACACATGCAAACTCCTACCAAGTACCAAAAGAAACAATCCAATCACAAATAGAAATACTACATGGAAGACCACCTTACCTAACAGACTTAAACGATCCACGTGGACAAAAATTAGTAAAAAACGCAGAACAAGCAATATTAGAAACCACAGGATCACTCCCAGAAAAAGTCTACGGCACAGGATACACAGATGCAGAAATCCTTAATTATTACACAAAAGCCCCCGCAATAATCATAGGCGCAGGCGAAATGGGACATACCCCTGACGAATACGTAAAACTTAGCCTACTAAAACAATTAAAAAAGATTTACATAAAACTTGCACTCAAACTATTAGATTAGCATTTCTTCTAAATCTAATTGTTACAATAATTAAAAATCTTACTATGAGAGAGTCATTATTAGACTTACTCTTCGCTAGAGAGCTATATTAAAAGTCCTATTTCTTATGTGGCAATCATTATGAAGATAATTTTTAGTCATTTATGTTTTTCAAGTCCTCAATAATTTTCCCATTGTTTATTTTTATTACTCTATTGACTTTATTGATTATTGAAGCATCATGTGTAGCTATGATAAATGTTGTTCCGTATTTTTCATTGAATTCTTTCATTAGATTTGTCACGATCACAAATGATACGAAAAGCTCAACGAATACCATAAACATTACATTTCTAACATTTGACCCTAATGCAAGCAAGAGAGCCAAATCTTTTTTCCTTTCTTCAAATTTACTTGCACTATCCCTAAACACCAACACACCATATAATACTATAGAACCCCAATAGAAAAACTGATAACTACTATTCTTCTGCCAATTTCTCGAAAGATCTTTCTCTACAGAATTCAACAAATCTAACCTCTGTTTTATCCTAATCGGTTCAATTTTAATAGAAAGTACTAAAGATAATAAATTAGCAATCTCTTCACTACTCATAGGATTTTTAAGCTTCAGATATATAGTATAGTATAATCCCAAGTCCCTCTTGGAGGGATAACGGGCTAGTGGCACAGCCCTTGCTTCTGAGGTGGGATGGGATGATGTGAGAGCCTAAAAGGGTAATGAACAATAGACCGATGAGCCTCTCAGAAACAAGAATCTCCCGACTTTAGTCGTGAAGAGTGCCAACATAAATACCACAAGACTGTTCACATAAGCTTTATGTGAGCTTGTGGTAATACTTGTGGTGAAATGCAGTGAACATTTTTGAACGCTTCAAACAACTCAACACAAAAGAAACAAAGTACCACTCGAACTAAAAGTACTGAGCATATTCAGGAAGTGGAACATTTCTTACGATAATAGTTCAGATTGATAATAAAACGAAAGAACTGTTGTTAAATTATTATTCACGTTACGGTCATCCTTTAGAAAAGCTATTTAAGTCTCTTTGTTTTTGTCATTTGTGTGAAAATTGATCGGTTACGAGCTTATTCTCCCTGTTTCCAGTCTCTTTTGAGCAATATCAATCCTACCTTACTTTTACTAGCCAAATAAATGGCACACCCAAGAGGACTTAACTTAAAATCGTGGGCTTTCCGGGCACCTATTTTGGTAATTCTTATATACATGGTATATCATATATTTCTGGTAGAAAACCTTGAGCATAACTGTTTCAATAAAGGTCAGGAAGGAGCTTATGGAGTTAGCAGATAAAATGGTCCGATATGGTTTAGTGAAAAGCAGATCACAAGCTTTTAATTTGATGATTGAAAAGGGTATTAAAGAGATAAAGGCAGAAATCGATTTCTGGGACAACACTTACAATGAAGCTGAGAAATTAAAAAAAGAGGGTTTTAGACTGAAGAATGGAAATCTGTCACGGTTACTTGAGGAGGAAAGAAGCGCTTGATATACGTGGACACAAATACATATAGGAGACTGTCCACATAAGACATCACCTCC
>JBMFIF010000114.1:0-2983 GCA_049976445.1 Thermoprotei archaeon
GCTAAAAATGCTTGGAGCGCTGCTGTAGGATCAGGTATGATTTGAAAAGTAACCCTGTTTATGCATGGTTTACCTTTAAAGTAATCATTATTTGCTTCAAGGACCACATGACTACCTTTTACATATTCCACGAACTTAAATGGTCCTGTTCCAATAGGCTTTGTAAGAGCCGGTATGGATGGATCCATCCAATCTTTATATTGAGTTTTATTAAAGATATGTTCAGGGAGAATAAAAGTTCCATACCAAGCTAAGAAACCTAAGAATGCTGGAAAAGGTTGGGAATACTCTATTACAACAGTATACTGGAAGGCTCAGGAAATAATGGCAAATGATTTACCATATTTGCCATTAGTTGATCTTGTTGCTTTCTTCATATATAGAACAGAATGGCATGGATTCTATTGGCAACTTCCAGGTATTGCAGGACTTAATGTACTCGAAAGAGTATGGTGGGAGAAAGGAACTCCTGTAACAACTACTACGATTTCGGTTTCTACGCAAAGTACTTTGGTAACTTCTTCACAGGTTCAGCAAGGTATTTCGACAACAATGATAATTATGGCTGTAGGAGTAATAGTAATAATCGCTGTTGCAATATTACTAATAACTAGGAGAAGGGGCCCGTAAATTGGGACTGGAAAAATATGTTGTTGAAAGAATTATCCAAGCTTTTTTTGTAATAATTGCAGTAATAATAATAAATTTTATAATAGTTTCGGCAGCACCAGGTGATCCTATTCAGTTCGTAGCTGGAGATATAGCTATTAGTTCTCCAGAATTTGCTACTTATTTAAGACATAAATGGGGGCTTGATAGACCGTTGCATGAAAGAATTTTTACTTATATTTTTAACATTTTTCAAGGTGATTTAGGGTATTCATATAGATATTTGCAACCAGTATCTCAATTAATATTAGAAAGATTGCCGGTAACGCTTCTTCTTATGATAACTTCAAACGTATTGGCATTTATCATTGGAATATTATTAGGCCTTTATTCAGCTAGAAAAAATGGAAGCTTTATTGATACCTCAATAACTAGTCTTAACTTTCTATTCTGGTCTACACCATCATTCTTACTTGGTATAATTCTTATGATGATATTCGGCGTTAACTTAAAGATTTTTCCAGTAGCAGGATTAATAGATGTTAGGAATCCGAAAGAAGGATTCTGGTTATATTTGGATATATCTTACCACTCAGTCTTACCGATAATAACTTTAACATTGATTACTATGCCTTTATATTTTAAAATAGTCAGAGATACTGTTATACAACAATCTGTTGAGGAATATGTATATACATACAGAGCTATAGGATTTAATGAATCTAAGATTTATAAAAAAGTATTCAGAAATGCTATATTACCACCCGTTACCCTTTTTGCACTACATATGGGTTTTGCGGTTGCTGGTGCAGCATTAATAGAAAATGTCTTTGGATGGCCAGGTGTTGGAAGATTACTACTTGACGCTATAAGCGCTAGAGATTATCCCATAATCATGGGAATATATTTAGTCATATCAATAACTGTGGTTTTAGCTAATTTGGTTGTAGATATTCTTTACGCATATCTGGATCCAAGAATAAGATTACAAAAAATATCTTAACGGTGAGTCGAAAATGGCTAAAACAAAGGTAATTACTGTCATGTCTAGGAAGGTAGGAATATTTTCTAATGCATTAAACATAATACAAAATATAATAAATGATAAGTATGGTTTTATTGGGTTATTAATATTAGCAATAATAACTGGTCTTGGAGTAATAGCACCATATTTACCTATACCAGATTATAATTCTATTGAATTTCCACGACTAATGCCTCCATCCGAACAGCATATTTTTGGAACAGACTATTTAGGAAGAGATATCCTTAGCAGAACAATATGGGGAGCTAGAATTTCACTCTCAGTTGGAATTGTTGCAGCAGGAATCGCATCTATGATAGGGATCATTCTTGGCACTATTGCTGGATATTACAGTGGTTTCCTTGATAACATTATAAGCAGATTTACAGATATCTTTTTGGTGATTCCAGGATTCTTTTTAGCTTTAACGATTGTTGCAATATATGGTAGCAATCTCTATCTTATTATGATAATTATAGGACTTACCACATGGCCTGCTACAGCCAGAATCATGAGAGCCCAAGTCATGCAAGTAAAAGAGTTTCTCTATGTAGAAGCTGTGAAAGCTCTTGGAGCTAGTAATACCAGAATACTAATCAAACATATAATCCCAGGAGCAATACAACCAGCAATAGCAAATACAATATTACAGATAGGCAATGCAATAATTATCGAAGCTGGATTAAGTTATCTAGGTCTTGGGGATCCCAATTTCCCTAGCTGGGGAAGAATAATATACGAAGGGCAACCTTATATAGCCTCTGCATGGTGGTCAACACTGTTTCCAGGAATATTCCTTGTTTTAACAGTCTTAGGACTTAGTTTTATTGGTGATAGCCTTAATAGAATACTTACTCCAAAAATAAAACAGATCTCAACTAAGACTTAACATTTTGAAATATTTTAATGATTAATATTAAAGCTTCTCCACATTTCCTAGATATTTTTCTTTTATTTTCATAAAATGATAAAAATGCTGATTAAAAATTCATCATATTAGCTTTAAAGTCTGCATTCAGTTACCAGAGTAATTTTAATAAAAGTTTAGTTCTTCTGTTAACTTTTTACTTTAATTCACTTTGTTACATAATTTTGATGTGTTTTGGTGCGCTTTTTATGTTGAGAATTCTTGTGCGTTGCTAGTTTGATGATGTTTTCTCACAATTTTAATGAACACTCCCAACTAACGTACATCAAACTACATCAGTAAGTATCATAAGATTAGAGAAAACGTGTGAAACGCTCCACAAAACCACGCACAAATTATGCAATAAAGTACTTTAATTTACTGTACATTCCTTTATAGTAAATAGACAAACTATACTAAAAACTACAGTTTCTACTTTGTAC
>JBMFIF010000115.1:0-2727 GCA_049976445.1 Thermoprotei archaeon
ATGTTAATGTAGGGACGACACCAACAAAAATTGTATCAGACAAAAATGAACTGAAAGTTCGCTGGAAAATTAAGTGAAGAGACAACATCTGTTCCACGTATCAGACAAAAATGAACTGAAAGTCAGTTTTCGCAAAGTTAAAGCCAAGCGGGCCCGCCTTGTATCAGACAAAAATGAACTGAAAGTGTTTTGGTACTACGTTAGTCTTAAATATTAAACATTAAGTATCAGACAAAAATGAACTGAAAGCACACGTGAAAAATAAGCTAATGTAAATCCGCAATTTTCACGTATCAGACAAAAATGAACTGAAAGTTGTCAAATACAAAAAAACCAATGAAATTCAAGGAAGCAATTGGTATCAGACAAAAATGAACTGAAAGCCGGATCAAAGTCTGGGTCGTATCTCCTTCTAGCTCTTGTATCAGACAAAAATGAACTGAAAGAGCGAATGGGGGAGTATTTACGCTATCTTTACCGCTTAGTCGTATCAGACAAAAATGAACTGAAAGTCAACATTGTGTTCACTCATACTAATATTTCCTCTATTACTGTATCAGACAAAAATGAACTGAAAGCCGTCCCCCATCAAACACCCCCTCCTTTGATGAAAATTTTGTATCAGACAAAAATGAACTGAAAGTATTTTCCCCCAAAATTTTCATCTTGGCATTGTCCAACTGTATCAGACAAAAATGAACTGAAAGATATCTCCCAACTACTTGGTATAATATTGATGATTGGTGGGTATCAGACAAAAATGAACTGAAAGATTATTGGCATTTCTTCTCACCTAATGTGTTTTAGGTATCAGACAAAAATGAACTGAAAGTTTTTACTTATTTTCCTAATCTCCATCTTTTTCCTCACCGTATCAGACAAAAATGAACTGAAAGTTTTATTCACTAACTTATTACTAATGTACATATTGTATGTATCAGACAAAAATGAACTGAAAGAAGATGATTATTGACAAACAGGGTGACGAAATAAAAGGCTTGTATCAGACAAAAATGAACTGAAAGGCTAATACATCGCCAGTTGTTGAAAAACCACATGGAAAAGTATCAGACAAAAATGAACTGAAAGATGTTTGCATTTGTTACAATAATATCCCTTGTAATTTCCGTATCAGACAAAAATGAACTGAAAGAAACACTTTTTTCAGCAATTTCCTTTGTTCCCTTACATATGTATCAGACAAAAATGAACTGAAAGATACTTGGGGTTATTCTGCACCATAACCCCCCGATATGTATCAGACAAAAATGAACTGAAAGATCAAAATCAACAAAAGTAGCCACTATTTTCATGCTTCCAGTATCAGACAAAAATGAACTGAAAGCTTTATAACGTTTCTAAACGCAATTAGTCCTATTGTGTATCAGACAAAAATGAACTGAAAGGGCAATGGTTGTTTTAGACCTTCCGCATATTTCAGCAAGTATCAGACAAAAATGAACTGAAAGATTAACAAATATTTGGTGATGAAAAATGAGTGAAAAAGTAGTATCAGACAAAAATGAACTGAAAGGTTATTTCTGCACCCGCTGGAACTATACTCTGGTCTAATGTATCAGACAAAAATGAACTGAAAGATTTTAAGTTGATTAAGTTGATTATAATCATCCCTACGTACGTATCAGACAAAAATGAACTGAAAGTTTGATCGAGCTCTTGGAATAATGGTTAAGGGAACTTTCAGTATCAGACAAAAATGAACTGAAAGGTAAAAGCCCATGCTTTAAAAACTGTATTCACTATGTATCAGACAAAAATGAACTGAAAGCAAATCTTCTATTTCATTAATTGTTAGACCTGCTCTTTCTATGTATCAGACAAAAATGAACTGAAAGATATTTTAGTATGAATAAACCTTTTACACCAAATATTGTATCAGACAAAAATGAACTGAAAGATTACATGGGCTTGTAACAGTAATATTGTATGTTTTAAGTGGTATCAGACAAAAATGAACTGAAAGCTCCCACAACGCAATCATTTCGGTATCGCTAAGCAACTGTGTATCAGACAAAAATGAACTGAAAGATATTACCACCCCAATAATACTTTCAGCCATTCTACGTATCAGACAAAAATGAACTGAAAGATATATGACGTGTGCAAAATGCGGAAAAAGTGCGACCCGTATCAGACAAAAATGAACTGAAAGGATGCATACTTATCACTGATCTCCGTGATGTGAATGTGTATCAGACAAAAATGAACTGAAAGAGATGTGATAATCTCATCCTCTAGGCCTCCCGAAAAACCAAGTATCAGACAAAAATGAACTGAAAGATTGACAAACTCCACAGTAAAATACTTATCATCAAACTAGTATCAGACAAAAATGAACTGAAAGCTTATTGTCTGTACTACTTGCTCACTTATTGCTTGTAAGTATCAGACAAAAATGAACTGAAAGTAAAGAATTACTAAAACTTTCAAAGTTAAGCAAGAATATAGTATCAGACAAAAATGAACTGAAAGAAACCCAATACACTAACAACTTTTTGGGTATTACCTGTATCAGACAAAAATGAACTGAAAGACGTAAAGTGTTGATGCTGTTGCGGTCACGGTTTTGGTTGCGTATCAGACAAAAATGAACTGAAAGGGCGGACACGAAGAAAGGATCGGATACAAGCAAATATCCGTATCAGACAAAAATGAACTGAAAGTTTATTGTGTAGCTGGTGTTTGGGGTCAAATCACCTAGTATCA
>JBMFIF010000116.1:0-2700 GCA_049976445.1 Thermoprotei archaeon
GTATTCAAAGATATTCACCGACACCTCACCACAAGTAGTACCGCAAACTCACATAAAGCTTATGTGGACAGTCTCTTCGCACTTAACATAACTTTCATCATAACTTTAAAATCAATCAACAAAGAACCCATATATAAAGATTACACTACTTTACAACTTATACTTAAACTTATCTTATTATAATAGTAAAGTTTATATACTGTATAAAAACAAAAATTATAATGTGATCCAATTTGGAAGAGAAAAAACCAGATGAAACTATACTAGGATATGAAGTTGCCGATAAACTGCCTACACCTGAAGAAGTTTTTAAAGTACCTAAAATAACTTGGAAAAATAAGATTACATTGCTTTGGGGGTCAGCACTTATAGCATTAGGAACATCAATCGGAAGCGGAGAATTTCTCTTAGGGCCTTCAATGGCAATCAGTATCGGTCTTGGGTTATTATGGTTAATATGGATAGGTGCATTATTACAAACAGCGTTTATATATAGTTGGGCTAAAATTACGACAGCAACTGGAGAAACACCTATAACAACTATGTTCAGAATCGGAGTATGGGCAGGAATAATAGGTGCATTACTAGTTTTTCTCTCTTTTGTGTGGGGAGGATGGGCATACAGCAGTGCCGCTGCTCTTACAGGTGGAATTTTAGGAAGAATGCCAGGACCTGCTGATAGGCCTTTAGTTGCTACCACAGGGATAATTTTGCTAATCTTAACGTTTGTAATTCTATCTTTAGGTAAAAGAGTCGCTAGAACGCTTGAAATTTTCAACTGGTTTGACCTAGGCGTACTTTTTACATCATTTATAATCTTAGCTATAATACTTGTACCACTTCATATTTGGGGTGAAGCTGGAAAGTACCTAATTTCGATTGGATATTTCCCTCCAAAGGTAGATCCTGTTGTATTTGGTGGTTGGTGGGGATACATTGGTTATGCAACAGCTGTTAACTACATCATTGTAAATTATTTTAAGGATAAAGGATTTGGGATGGGTTCTATTACAGGATATATCCCAGCCATCGTGGGTGGTAAAAAAATTCTCGTATCGCCTGTTGGGAAAATATTTAAACTTACTCCTGAAAATCTTGCTACCTACAAAAGATGGTTAAAGCTTGTTATAGAAGAACTTTTAATAATATTCTGTCTCGGCGCAATCGTTGGTATGACAATACCTATGATCTTATCATATTCACTTGCATACGGCTGGAAAATAGAAATGGTATGGAATGTTCCACTCTGGTTAGCATATGGACTTAAAAACTTTTATGGAGCACCAGGATACTGGTGGGGCATTATTGTTGCTGTATTAGTTCTATTCAAAACGCAAATGGGCGTTGCTGATGCTATAGTAAGAGCATTTAGTGATGCATTCTGGAAAGTGGAGGGTGTGAGACGATGGGCAAAAAATGATATTAGATATATATATTATATAACTTTAGCCGTAATTTTAGCCTGGGCGTCAGTAGCGATGTTCACATCAGCACCAGTTGGATTAATACTGATAGCAGCAAACGCAGCTAACTTTGCAGCATTCTTTTCTGTTCCATTTCTATTATATCTTAATTATAAGCTTCCAAAAGAACTAAGACTACACTGGATTTTAGTGCTCTCAAACATAGTTTTCATGATAATATGCATTATTGTCTTTGGATTCTCAATAACCAAAGCTCTAGGATTATGGTAAAATTTATTATAATATTATTTATTTTTTTTATATCTTGTTATGTATAGTTTCTTTTTTGCTAGTTTTTATAAGGTAGTGATAAAAAGTTCTACAATATTCATGACTATTAAGAGAAGAATCTTCCTTAAATATAATAAATTATGCACGTTATGTATATTCGTAACTGGGATATGAAGTTCTAGTTTTTCTTCAATTTAAAATTTTATCAATTACTGCTTTGTTGCATAATTCGTGCATAGTTTTATGGAGCATTTCACACGTTCCTCCCAATCTCATAACACTTACTGATGTGAGTGTATGTTAGTTAGGAGTATTCATCAAGACTGTGAGAAAACGTCATCAAATTATCAACACACAAGAATTCTCAGCATAGAAAGCACACCAAAATACATCAAAATTACGCAACAAAGCATCAATTACAGGAAGAAAGGCAAATCGAGAGAGCTCTGGGTCGTGCTGAAAAAAGACCAGTATGAGATTAAGGGGGATAAGATAATAGTTAAAGGGCTGGGGGCCATCGGTAGGATAGAGGTTGAGTATAGGGGGTTCATACACCTAAGGGGAGGACAGGGTAGAATGGAGATTAGATATGACCCGGGTAGGGGAGATGGCATGCTCATATAAGGAGGTCAGTATTCATCTCATCTTATTTTGTTAGGAATTTACTAAAGTTTTAGTGTTAGCCTAGGTTTCTATGAGTTCTGGTACACTTAATGGTTTGAGGAACACTATCGTTTCATGCATCTCATTAACGTGTGAACTAGGTTTGTTTATTCCATTTTTACATAAGCTTTAAGTTTTATTGAATGTTATGTATTTGATCCTTAATTTTTCAGTTATATTTGATCTATTCATCTTAGAATTGAAGTTCTGAGTTTTTCTGTATGTCTATTTTTTGAACGTTATATTTTTGCTTTTCAGGGCCTATTCAGCTATTGAAAGCAAACTTAATATATTAAAGAATATTGGCTAGAATTGTGGTGAAGATGATGGAGGTTTCGGGTGT
>JBMFIF010000117.1:0-2636 GCA_049976445.1 Thermoprotei archaeon
ATAGTATCATAAAGGGGTAACCCTTAAGGCCTCAGGAATCAATCTCCTTCATGGCTGTTAGCTTATATAAAATGGTCAGTGGAAAAATTAAATGAATTATATAAAATTTATCTCTAAGTAATGATCTCTAAGAATAGGATTTAAACATCTTAAATTAAATGCAATAAACTAATTAAAATGCTATATGAAAGATAATACTATATAAGCATACTGTTTAATCCTTCTTTTAGTGCTGCTTCATGAAGTTTTTTATCTGAAACAAGAAATGAATTTGCGCCTATATAGTTTGCTGACGCAATTTGCAATGCATCTGCTTGATATAATTGATATTTTTCCATTATTTTCCACGTTTGTTTTATTATAAAGCTTTTTAAATCTACTATAATAAGCACGTTCAACTTTAAGAGCCTTGTGGTTTCGCCTAGAAACCTTCTTTTAACCAAGCCATAATCTTCTTCATTTAACCTTCCAAGTCTTTTGGCCTTATCTAGAACTCCAAGTGTTTCACCAACATTCCATAAACTGAAAGCTATTTTTAGTTTAACGTTATAAGCACTCTTGTATATATTTTTCATGTAATCAGATCCAGACTCAGCAACGTATCTTTTAACAATGGCGCTTGTGTCAAGATAAACTATTTGCTCGCTCATCTCTCATCTCTCTGACTAAGTTGCTAACAAATCCTTCCTTAGGCTTTATTGGTTCAAAGTCTAATTCATCATTAAATGAACCAGCAATTTCTCTTAATGCGGCTTCGATATTTTCGCCTAATTCTTCTTTAATCATGTCTTCCAATAAGAGGCTAATCTCTATATTTTTCTTTGATGCAATTTCTTTTATTTTTTTCCAAAGATCTTCATTAATAAAAATGCTGGTCTTCTTTCTAGCCATACAGACACCAGTAAGTATATACCGAATTAGGTATATATTCTTATATCAAATGATGAACTATTAAAATGGTAAAAAACGACAAGCCTTGCCCTTCCAGGGGCGGGGTAAAAATTCTAAATTCTAAAACGTTTTAAAGTATAGTAGAATGTGTCCCCGTAGAGAGATGCCCATGAGAGCTCTACATATTCTCGAGTCTCAAAGAACCGTGGGCAGAGGGCTATACACAGTGAGGGATAGGGGTAATGGGCTGAAGATCTAGCGGTGGTCTACCGCTAAACGAGTGGAGCGGAGTTGGTGTTAAACGCACCCACTAGCTATGAGACGGTGAAAATGAAGGCGGTAAACCACAAACCTATGATCTCCTTGAGGGAACCCTCGCCCTTCAGGGCGGAGAAGAAGTCAGATACTTGCCGTAAAGACGAGTAGATGATTAGAGCTAAATTCCTATACTTCATAATGAATTAAGATAAACTAATAGAATAAATAACAAACATTGCTTTTCCAAGCAGAACCCAAAATCTTTTTAAAATCTATTAAATAATTTTATTAAATAAAAAAAGATTTATGGATTATGTACAAAGTTATTTTTTGCTTATTATTTCTATTGTTACTTTAAACACTCCATTTTCTTCTTCTATGCTTACCAGTTTATTTTTTGTTCTATCACACCATGCTTTAGAATCTGCCTTAACTCCTGGATCAGTTGCATATAATATTATTTTATCACCATTCTTTGCTTTTTTGTATGCCTTTATTAGTTCTGTTATAGGTCCTGGACAAGCTAAACCTTTGCTATCAACTACTATATCAACCATAAACATATCACCTCCTTAAAACAAATTTTCTAATAGAAAGGATCAAAAAACTTACTAAAATTGAAAAAATACCCCATCCTAACAAAACGTTTTGATATTGTACCAATACAGAAGATTTAATAATCGATGCTGCATCAGAATTCAAACTAGGTAATTCAAAAGCAATACCTATCAATAATAAGCCGAATATTATACCGAATATAAGATTAACTAAAGTTTTACTATATGAGCCTTTATTATTAGTAGTAATATTATTCGAATTTCTTTTTAGAGAAGCAGCCCAACTGCTTAAATTAACATAAGCATAATAGCCAGCTATTGTACCAGGTATGAATCCTACAGTAAATATCAGGCCGAATATCGATAATCCAGTGAGTCCTGACCAAAAACCTCCTACGCTGCATCCCTGAGCAATTCTTGCTCCTATAGCTAGTATTATCCCTCCAATGAATGCTATTACGATTTCTGCAACTCTATTAGTGGTCCTACTTGGCAGTTTTATGTCAAAAGTACCTGTAGAAGAAGCATAAATAAAGGCCCCTAAAATAACCATCAATATAAAAAATGTAAATGCACTTATAACAGGCACTGTAGAAAACCAATTTGGATCTCCTTTTGATGCCAAATTAATGCCAAATGGCCTTAATAAATACTCTGAGAAAAGACCAATAGGCGTTGTAACACCTAAATAGTTAAAGAAATGACCAGCGGCGAATATAAAGGAACCTATCATAATTAAACCAAATATTGTACCAATAAAATAAGGAGATTGATATAGTGCCCCCTTATTTCTTTCTTCAAATTCTTTTCTATTCTTCCTCATCCATAAAGCTGGTAATAAAATAACAAATGCAAATATTATGCCTATTAATAATGCAAATCCGCTGAAAGAACCAAAGTTGTAAGGTATAAAATTAACAGGATTTCCAT
>JBMFIF010000118.1:0-2578 GCA_049976445.1 Thermoprotei archaeon
TCTCTCAAGCAAACTTTACAAACCTCATCATAAAACCCTTTCAACACTCATTTTTTGAGATTCCTTGAAACCGTTTAAATTACTTCACAAAAGTATAGCTACTTTCAACACTCATTTTTTGAGATTCGAAAAACAACAATTGAGAGAAAAAATGAACTATTTGTTGGCTTTCAACACTCATTTTTTGAGATTCAGCGAGGAGGAGGCGAGGAGATGGTTTGGGAAGTGCAACGTCTTTCAACACTCATTTTTTGAGATTCTAGAACTAGAGTTTGGTGAGAAAAATGTCGCTTGAGATTTTCTTTCAACACTCATTTTTTGAGATTCGGATCAAGAACAACACCATCGGGCGGACACGAAGAACTTTCAACACTCATTTTTTGAGATTCTAGTCTTCTGTATCTTCAAGTCGTCAGTCAGTATGAACTTTCAACACTCATTTTTTGAGATTCCAGTTATGAAAAAATAACGCCATGGGCTACTAAAGGTATACTTTCAACACTCATTTTTTGAGATTCTTAACGTTTAGCGATTATAATTTACTAACAATTGATTTCTTTCAACACTCATTTTTTGAGATTCAAGTAATAGACAAAGAACTAGAAAACGCAATAAACCTTTCAACACTCATTTTTTGAGATTCGGTAGGAGTAATAGATGCCTGAACATTTACTTGAGACTTTCAACACTCATTTTTTGAGATTCGTGATAGCATCCAACCATATGAGTTGGTTTGTTTTCTTTCAACACTCATTTTTTGAGATTCCATTCAACACATCTTTCATCTACTTCTTTTTGATTACTTTCAACACTCATTTTTTGAGATTCGGCTGGGAGCATGGATAACATTGGTGATAACATGTACCTTTCAACACTCATTTTTTGAGATTCAAGCATAACCGTGACAATATACAATACTGTTGATAATACCTTTCAACACTCATTTTTTGAGATTCATCAATTTTACTCCCTTTAAGATATACGTTGTTAAAAAAGATCTTTCAACACTCATTTTTTGAGATTCCCTGAGGAGGCTAAGTATAGTGCTAATGAGTTGTTGCTTTCAACACTCATTTTTTGAGATTCTAAAGCGGGAAAGATAGATGAGAAAGATTATAAGAAGTATCTTTCAACACTCATTTTTTGAGATTCGCTACTAAACTAAGTGGTTGTGTAACAGGTTCTAACTTTCAACACTCATTTTTTGAGATTCGTATTTTGTTGTTATGCTTATTGTTTTTATATTGTTCTTTCAACACTCATTTTTTGAGATTCTTGTATCATGGACGCAAGAAGGATTAAGTATTGATACCTTTCAACACTCATTTTTTGAGATTCCACCTTCATGAATATAATACCACCACCTTTAATTTCTTTCAACACTCATTTTTTGAGATTCAACCGAGGGAACAGCAAATGATTATATCGTTATTTATCTCTTTCAACACTCATTTTTTGAGATTCAAAAATGGAAAAACCCCTTGAAAAAGAAAGGGCTTATGATGTCTTTCAACACTCATTTTTTGAGATTCCATTGCCTATTCCTATTGCACCAGAAATATTAGCTCTTATCTTTCAACACTCATTTTTTGAGATTCCTTATTGTTCTATATGTAACAATAATGTGTTCTATTCTTTCAACACTCATTTTTTGAGATTCCACCCATCATTCAGCTATTCATGGATAAGTTTATGACTTTCAACACTCATTTTTTGAGATTCAAAACAGGAAAACGCTACATTATTCAATACATCGCCTGATACCTTTCAACACTCATTTTTTGAGATTCGAATGAGTGATATGGTTTGGGATGAAAATGAAAAGCGACTTTCAACACTCATTTTTTGAGATTCAGTAATTGTTAATGTATTTCCTGGTGTTACTTTTAACTTTCAACACTCATTTTTTGAGATTCCCAATCACAGTAGCCATGGCTGTGAGGAGAGTAAAGTACTTTCAACACTCATTTTTTGAGATTCAAAATCCAGGTTGCTGTTGTCCTTGAGATTGTATTGTCTTTCAACACTCATTTTTTGAGATTCGGGATTCTGGTTTCTCTTCCGCTCGCTACTTTTTTACTTTCAACACTCATTTTTTGAGATTCTCAAATCTACAAAAAACAATGAACAACATAAATACTTTCTTTCAACACTCATTTTTTGAGATTCTTTCTCTTTTATTCATCTCAACCAATTGTTTTCTTCTTTCAACACTCATTTTTTGAGATTCTTATCACCCATGACAGGAATAGGTGGAGTATATACTGCTTTCAACACTCATTTTTTGAGATTCCATTACTAATAGCCCTCATTATAAGAAACTATCCACTTTCAACACTCATTTTTTGAGATTCTGGATATACCTTATTACAGTGATGCAAAAGTATTAATAAACTTTCAACACTCATTTTTTGAGATTCTGAAAGTTTATATATATTATGTTGTTGTGTGTATTTAAGTTTTTCTTTTGTTTTTTGTTTACTCATGGTGTTTTTGTGAGTTTTTCATGCGGAAGCTGGACGGAAAGCCAAAAAACACATCAAACCTCCACATATAAACATAACACCCAACAACTTAA
>JBMFIF010000119.1:0-2564 GCA_049976445.1 Thermoprotei archaeon
CGCTTAGGGAGCGTGTAGTGGTAGGGGTAAGTCTCTTATGTACAGATCCTCACATGTGAGAATTATGCAACAAAGCACTTTTTCATCAATTGAGAATGCGATTATTGAGAAGGCTAGGGAGTATGGTATCCCAGTTATTCTTGTTAATTCTTCCTTTACTTCTTCAATTTGTCCAATTCACGATTGTAAGATTCTATACTAACCCGATGGAGGTATGCCCCAAGGGTTGGTAGGTGTGAAGTTGGTGGAGAACTCTGGCATAGGGATGTAGTTGCTTTGTATAATTTAAGGAAGAGGGCTGGAGATGTGAGCCCCGTGCCGTTGGGCTCTAAGGAGTCCCATGACCCACCTATGAGGTAGTTGAGAGCTAAGTCCCTACACTTGATCATGATTGAACATAAAATGATTGAAATGAAAAGTAGGGACAAAATGGGAAATAGGAGGCTATAGGCGTCCAATAAACACATACAACTTTTAGAAAAACATCTCAAAAAAGTTTTTGTTTTCAGCACATGAGAAAAGGAGAAAGTTTTTGATAAAAGAATGAGAAACCTCGCTCTTCACGGTCAATGCAAAGACATGCCTAGATCATACCATGTAAAAATTCGAGCAAAAACGGTTTTTCTTAATAAAAGTGATGCAATTTTGGATCATAAGCATAACTGAGTAGCCCGCTAGGGCGATACTGGAGATATTTTTAGAGTAAAACCGCTTATAAAGAGCATTCAAGATGACAAATTTATCATAAAATCAAGCAAAAAGTTTTGAACTACTGTGAAGGGCGAGGTTTGTTGTTCGTTTTGTCACCTACCTGTATCCCATGAGGAGCTTAGATTATGGCTCTGTCTTTCGATGTTATGTTTAAGACTTTAATAATACAAAACTAAAGTTCTGTCTTTCTTGTGGGCTGCATAAGTACTTGAAAACATTGTTACCTAATTTAATGCTTTATGGATGTGATTTAATATTTAAAAATAGGATGGTTCGTAATTTATGAGAGTTAAAGTAATATTTTCTTTATTCTTTTTTATATATGATGTGAAGTGATCGTTGAGGATTTAATTCGGATTATTCGGGATGAATTAAAAAGTGTTAATCAATTAATACTGAATCATAAATTTATAGTTGATGCTGAGAATGGTAAGTTACCATTAGATGCGTTCAAAACATTCGTATTTCAAGAATATTACATCGTGTATCATGATGCTCGCAGTCTTGCACTAATGGCATCGAGAGCAAGATATTATGATGAACTTGAGTTTTTCTTAGAGTTATCTAAGGGTGATAATGAGGCATTAAAATTATTAGAAAAAATGGGAAGATCACTTGGACTAGATACTCTGTCTCTCAGAAACATAAAAGTTATACCAGATGCTGTTGTATATACTCATTATTTGTCATGGCTAGCACTTTATGGAAATCCAGGAATGCAAGCTATAGCACTAATAATTAATTTACCAGTTTGGGGTAATAATTGCAAAAAGCTTTCTGAAGCGCTCAAAAATAGGTATGGTATCAACGAAACTGAGTTTCTGGATCTTTTTGCACAACCATATGATGAATTAGAAATAAAAGGAATTAGGATTATTGAGAGGTATATGGATGATATTGAGAGCTTAAAAAATGTTAGTAAAGCTATTCAAAGATATGAGCTCATGTTTTGGGATGCAATTTATAAGGAGGCATACTTATGATACTTACAAAAAAATTAAGAAATAGTGCTGATATAATATGGAGAAGGATTTTTGAACATCCTTTTGTATTGGAGCTTTATAAGGGAGAATTACCAGTAGAGAAATTTAAATATTATGTGATACAAGATTATAATTATCTTGTTGAGATTTCACGTTGTTTTTCTATAATATCTGCTAAATTGGATTTTAATATTGCTAAGCAGACGCTTCAAATAGCTTATATGGATATGACTACTGAGATGGATAATTATTTAGCATTGTTAGAAAAGCTTAATTTAAAATTTGATGAGGTCATTAAAACTGAACCTGCCCCTACAAATTTTGCATACATGAACTTTCTTGTAAGAACATGTTCTCTTGGAACGCCTATTGAAGGTTTAGTAGCATTATTGCCATGCTTTTGGACATATGAAGAAATCGCAGAGCATCATAAAGAGAAACTCAAAAATAATGCAAACAATATTTATAAAGATTGGGCAATGACATACCTTTCTAAAGAATATAAAGAACTAGTGCGAATGCTAAAGAATCTCATAGATACCCTACCTTATACAAATTATGATATTCTAGAAAAGATATTCATAATCGCTAGTAAGTATGAATACATGTTTTGGGAAATGTCATATAAAATGGAAAAATGGAACATATGATCATTTTAAAGGACTTAATAGAGCAGAGGTAGATTATAAGAGATGCAATTTTAATCTCGTATCTTAAGAACAAACACCTTAGGTGAATAGTCTTGATTAAACTTCATAGAAGTAAGACTGTCCACATAAGACATCACCTCCAATTCACATACCAATAAGCGAAGAGGTTCATGAAAAGCTCAACACTCCTTAAACCAAAGAACACCAGAATTCACATAAA
>JBMFIF010000120.1:0-2356 GCA_049976445.1 Thermoprotei archaeon
GGTGAGAGGAAGTTTTCATACACTAACAGGTGGGTGGAGAAGTTTGTTAAGGCAAAAAGTTAATCGAAGAACTATAATTCAGGTTTAGCAACATAATGCAACCAATTTGGTACGCTCATTATATTACTAATAATCAAACCTAACAAAAGAGCCCATACTACATACTCTAATCCATAAGTATTAACTATGGAATTTTTGGCAAATATAATCGAAAGAAAAACATAAAATAATATAAAATACGGTAAATCATATAGTTTAACAGAATCACCAATACTAGTAGTCCAAATACTCATTTTTGGAATCCATGCAAGAAAACCAAAGATAGCAATTCCGATAATGAAAAACCCTAACCAAACAGCCCACCAATCTTCCTTTCTCCATAGAGAAGACCAATCTATTTTTCTTATCATGAATCTTCACCACTATAATCTAAAACATAACTAATATTTAAATACAACGGCGTTGTATTGAAGATCATCCACATAATTTTTACGTGAATTTAAGATTCTAACTGTTTGGAACCCATGTATGAAGACTCATAAATATTTCTGAATTTTTTACTTTGTTGTACAATTCTGCATAGTTTTGTTGTATCTTGGAAAAACACTACTTTGGATGAGCATTAATGCAAGTTTAACGATGAAAAACTTATCATCAACCCACAAAAAGACAAAAAACTATGCAACAAGCATGAATTTTTTACAACTTAACATAAAAGAAACAATATTATTCCACATAAGCTTTAAGAAATTTTAACATCAGAAAAATCTAAATGGATCTTTTCCATTTTGTTATAAAAAAAGTTTTTATTCTTGTGGTATTTACTGGATATGACGAAAAATGGGAAATGAGTTTGAAGTAACAAATGTAGGATCAAAACGTGATTTTTTAATATTCTTAATTATTAATGCTATTGATTTTCTTATACTCTATTATATTTTACAGAATATTGCACAAACAATTGCATCCACTATTTTTATAGCGACTGTGATTGGTACTCTCATGTTTTGGCGTTTTAGATTGGCAATAGCATTCATAGGTATTGCTCTCTTATTGATAACTAGGACGCTAGACTTAGAACACATGATCCAATTCATGAGCATTGACGTAATAACATTTCTCATATCAATGATGATAGTTGTTAGAGTTGCTGAAGAAGAAGGATTCTTTGATTGGCTCCTTCACAAAATTATGAAACATGCAGGTAATGATCCACGTAAAGTATTAGTGATCATAATGGGCATGTCAACATTAATGGCAGCATTGGTAGATGAAGTCACATCAATACTTTTTATAACAGCTATGATATTCAGATATACAGAAAAATATAAAATACCAGTAGTCTCCTTTATAATACCAGCAGTTTTAGCAACTAACATAGGAAGCTCAGCAACACTCTTAGGAAATCCTATAGGAATATTAATAGCATTAAGAGCAGGCCTTACATTTGAAGATTTCATCTCTCATGCAACACCAGTAGCATTACTAGCGTTACTATCCATAACCCCAATATCTCTCTGGTGGTATAGAAAAGACTTAAAGATTCCTCAAGAAATTGTTGAACATGCAAATAATGATAGTAATGAGCATTTTGACATAAACAGGGTTAAAAAAGGTGGTGTTTTAATGATTTTAACTATATTGTTCATCGCTTTACATTACCGTATAGAGCTTTTTTTAGGGTTAGAAAAGGATACTTTTCTTGTTGCAGCTGCTATGATGGGAGCTTTTGTTGCTTTAATATGGAAAAGAGACCGTGCCAGAGAGATCGTTGAAAAAGGTGTTGACTGGTGGACACTCACGTTTTTCATGTTCTTGTTTGCTAAGGCTGGTACACTTGCATATACTGGTGTTACTGATAAGATGGCTAAGGGAATGGCAGCGTTTTCTGGTCAAAGTCTTCTCGTTATTGCGTCCATGATTTTATGGATTAGCGGATTTAGTAGTTCTGTTTTAGATAATGTTGTTTTAATTGCTGCTTTTATACCTGTTGTTAGAGAGTTAGAGCGTACAATTGGAGGTTCTTCACTTTGGTGGGCTTTATTGTTTGGTGGCACATATGGTGGAAATATTACAATGGTTGGCTCAACAGCTAATATAGTCGCCTTAGGCTTATTAGAGAAAAGGATGAATTATCACATGACATTCTTTAAATGGTTCTGGATAGGATTGCTAGGAGGAGTAATACCTATGCTAGTTGCCAATGCAGTAATTTTCTTTTATCATTAATATTCATTAATATGTTTTTCAATTGCTAAGTTTGTAGTTACTGTATATATGAGACTGTCCACATAAGACATCACTCCCAGTTCACATACCAATAAGCGAAGAGGTTCATGAAAAGCTCAACACTCCT
>JBMFIF010000121.1:0-2301 GCA_049976445.1 Thermoprotei archaeon
TCCT
The DNA here is from genome assembly GCA_049976445.1 of Thermoprotei archaeon. Classification (GTDB taxonomy): domain Archaea; phylum Thermoproteota; class Thermoprotei; order Gearchaeales; family WAQG01; genus JAVZOV01. Next base: position 5 of record JBMFIF010000121.1, read on the forward strand.
CGCTTGACAGGAGTGTTAGTATTTTCATAGGAAAGTATAGGAGGTACAGCCACAAAAATCTTACTTAAGAGCGCCGACAATTTTAAGGAATACATTAAGGTGAATTGTATGAGCATATTTAATTACTTCAAAAACGGTCTTCTCAACATGGAAAATGTGATACCATTATCAATAATTAATATCATATTTAGCCTGATAAACTGGAACGCTATAATTAATATATTAGAATTTAGAGGAATGTACATAGGACTTAAAATTAGTTTACCATCAGTAATCATTGATTTATGGAGTTTTGCAGAATACCCTCATCAAGGTGTAGAGGTCAATGTAGGTTTTATGACCTTTTACACTTTTCAGAGATCTATGCCCTTATCTATTATTTTGATGCTTATATTTACATTTGTGTACGCTCTTGCAGCATATTTTTATCTATACGCATTATTTACAAAAGGCGTGCATCTAAATATTAAAATCAATTTAAAAAGAATTCTAGACCTATTCGTCTATTATCTTTTAATCTCAATATTAGCATTACTACTTATACTAACTTCACGTATCGATATAGTATTACTTCTTTATGTAATCATACTACTAATAATAAACTATTTCATATATGCATCACCATTTATAATAGTTGGGTTCAATAAAGGAATCAGTGAAGCTATAGTGACGTCAGCTTTATCAGCTTGGAAGAATACGTATCTAAGTTATACAATCCTTTATATAATCATAACATCGATAATATCACCAATCCTAACACTAATAGCTGTGAACGGTAAAATGCCAGGAATAATCGTCGCATCTGTATTAGTAGGACTCCCAGGATTATGGTTAGCATTATCAACGACATTAATGATTATAGATGTTTCTAAAGAATCTATAAACACTCTTCACGATTAAAGACAAAAGATTTTACTTTTAAAACGTTCATCAATCTTCGTCACTCACTCAAGTTCTAATTCTATGATTTATGATAAAGTTCTTAGAATAAAGTATTGCTATTTCACAATGTTTTATGTTAATTGAAGGTTATTTTTAAATATTTTAATTTTATTATTTGTATGTGACTTTAATATTAGACGTTAGAAGTGATAAATGGAAAGCGGTTATTAAGTTTGTTGAATTACTTTATGAATCCTTAAAGGATAATCTGGTATCTATTATTGCCCTTCCTGATGAAGTAATGCTCTATGATAGTAATGTTTTGGTTGTTGTTGAGAGGTTGGATAGGGATGTTAGTTTGAAGATTGCTGAGGCAGCTCTTAAGGTAAACGAGCAGTTCAAAAGCACCATCAGCTATATGATAACAACAAAGGAGGACGGTGAAACAATTGAAAAATTCAAGAAATTTGTATACGTTTTAGATGATTGGAGCGATTATGATGAAGCAGTAAACAAGTTCAAAGAAATTCTCACAAGATCACTTGGCAATAATTTGCTTGAAATTTTAATACTCCCTAAAAAACAATTCTTTTACGATAGTAATGTTTTGGTTGTTGTTGAGAGGTTGGATAGGGATGTTAGTTTGAAGATTGCTGAGGCAGCTCTTAAGGTAAACGAGCAGTTCAAAAGCACCATCAGCTATATGATAACAACAAAGGAGGACGGTGAAACAATTGAAAAATTCAAGAAAATCAGAAATATTAATGAAAGAAGCTGAGACAGATTTTAAGATCAAAAACTTTAATAAATGCGCATCCGCAAGTTACTTTTCAGTCAGAAAAGCATTAGAGGACATGCTTCAAAAGATGAGGATACTAATACCCAGAAGAGATGATAAACTAGCTAACATATTAAAAAACATAGGCTATGAAAATGAAGCAAAACTCATCTTACGCCTATACGAACTCAGAAAGAAAGCTGATTACAGCGACAAAGAAATTACAGAAGAAGAAGCAAAAGAATCCTTAGAAACAGCAAAACACCTACTAGAACTAATAAAAACATTAACAAAAACACACGATTAAAATTTTTCCTATAAACACACCATTCTTGTGAAAATATTTATGTAGGTATCACGGTTATTACAAAAATTATATCAGAGTTACCAGAACATTTACCTATTATGAGGTCTTCAATGGCAGGTACAATAATCATGATTGGAATTTATTCCTAATAGATGCAATATTATATCTAATTGGACAGTTCGGATTAATAGATTATCTCTTTAAATTAGATAACAATTTTCATGCACCTAAATTCAGAACAGCTGCCTTTCTGAAGCTGTTTTAGGTTTCATAAAGGTTTATAAGGGTTGATTTTAGTTCCTTTATTGGAGAGCGGTGATGCTGAGGGTG
>JBMFIF010000122.1:0-2294 GCA_049976445.1 Thermoprotei archaeon
ATTTTTGTCTGATACGTTACTTGGTAAATAACGAATATGGGCGTTATTATTGCTTTCAGTTCATTTTTGTCTGATACGTCGATGGCTGGGTGTATAATGTAATGAATCTTCCTTGATACTTTCAGTTCATTTTTGTCTGATACTCAAAGCATTAACAGGTGAAGACTATATTTCTGCAGATCTTTCAGTTCATTTTTGTCTGATACAGCACTAGCACTTGCAGGGATAAACCCATATAAACTTTCCTTTCAGTTCATTTTTGTCTGATACTTGCAAGCCCACGTTCTTGGACTAATCTCTCATTAAAACTTTCAGTTCATTTTTGTCTGATACAGACAAACACTAGAACCACGATAATAAAGAAAGAGTGTATTCTTTCAGTTCATTTTTGTCTGATACATAATAAACATAGAAACAATAAACCCAGGACCATGGAAAGGTATCCTTTCAGTTCATTTTTGTCTGATACATTAAACTCATAGAGCGTCAAGGAAGAGCATTGGACTTTCAGTTCATTTTTGTCTGATACATATTGAATTTAAAAACATATGAACTCCATGAACTGAACTTTCAGTTCATTTTTGTCTGATACTGTTTCTCATTGTGATGGATGTTAATGATTTCACCCGCTTTCAGTTCATTTTTGTCTGATACCCATGAGTGAGAAAGAAAAAATGCAAGAGGTACCAATAACCTTTCAGTTCATTTTTGTCTGATACCCATGCAGGTGAAAAAAATGCATGAAGAAATAACAGAAGACTTTCAGTTCATTTTTGTCTGATACAAATACCATACATTTAGCGGAATTCTCATAGAACAATTAAACTTTCAGTTCATTTTTGTCTGATACTAATAGATAAATGGTTTAATAAAGGAAAAATAAATATTCCCTTTCAGTTCATTTTTGTCTGATACTTACTATCAGCAACATATAACATTGGATACTTGTCCCTTTCAGTTCATTTTTGTCTGATACGAAATCTTTGAAGCAGGAATATCATATCAAGTATTATACACTCTTTCAGTTCATTTTTGTCTGATACGTAATACCATTGGTTTTGTCCATACTTGCTGGCTTTTAAACTTTCAGTTCATTTTTGTCTGATACTGATTTTATGTTATATGTTGTTATGCTTATATGATTTTACTTTCAGTTCATTTTTGTCTGATACCACTTTTTTCTATTGGCTTTTCTATCGGCTTGAATGATCTTTCAGTTCATTTTTGTCTGATACAAACCGTTTACCTCGATGCAGACGCCGTAAAGGCTTTCAACTTTCAGTTCATTTTTGTCTGATACAGAAGGTTAAGGAGACCTAGCCCAGCACTAATCAAACTTTCAGTTCATTTTTGTCTGATACCCCCGTTAGCCCTTAATTTTGCATAAATAACATCAAGTGTTCTTTCAGTTCATTTTTGTCTGATACATTAGCGTTTTAAAACAATTAGCCAAAAGCGCACCAACCTTTCAGTTCATTTTTGTCTGATACTTTTTAGAAAATATGGGTTACCGAAATGGAAAAAGGATACTTTCAGTTCATTTTTGTCTGATACATAGTTAAGACGAATTATGGAGCAAGTGGGACGGGGGGAACCTTTCAGTTCATTTTTGTCTGATACATTATAATTCCAGCATTTTTGATATGGCAAATAGCAGAATCTTTCAGTTCATTTTTGTCTGATACCAATATGGATAATCACGAAAAATGGAGGTAAACTAACTTTCAGTTCATTTTTGTCTGATACCTCAAATTTAAGGATGCTCAAGGGAATGAGCAAATAATCACTTTCAGTTCATTTTTGTCTGATACGTTAATAAAGAAATAGAAATAAATACAACAATTGGCCTTTCAGTTCATTTTTGTCTGATACAAGAAGGCGGGCCCGATTAGCATTAACATTAAGAAAATTACTTTCAGTTCATTTTTGTCTGATACGCGATGGATACAGGAGGCAATTAAACGGCCGGGGGCTCTCAGCTTTCAGTTCATTTTTGTCTGATACATGATCAGGTGTTAATTCACCATATTCAGTTTCAATCGCATATATCTTTCAGTTCATTTTTGTCTGATACTTGCACATAAGCTTTGTAGAAACCATAAATTGCATCTTTACTTTCAGTTCATTTTTGTCTGATACGTCTAAATGACTAAACGTTGGATACAAAAAGCAATAAAAACTTTCAGTTCATTTTTGTCTGATACTTATGAAAGGGACAAACACGCATACATGGAACTAAACTTTCAGTTCATTTTTGTCTGATACCGCGGGTTTATATGTCTGTTTTATATTTT
>JBMFIF010000123.1:0-2264 GCA_049976445.1 Thermoprotei archaeon
CCTCGCTTGACAGGAGTGTTAGTATTTTCATAGGAAAGTATAGGAGGTACAGCCACAAAAATCTTACTTAAGAGCGTTTTTCTTTTTATTATCAAATAACCATTATTTACTTCAGCCTCTTCAAGTCTTATTACTGCATCGGCCCCAAGTGGTAATGGTGCACCGCTTACAATAAAGACAGTTTCTCCAGGCTTTAGAGTAATTTTTTCTGGTCTATCATTAGTATCCATACGTCCTATTATCTTTAATTTTACCTGAGAACCATCCTTAATACGATCTGTATCAACACTTCGAACCGCATAACCATCATAAAATGCTTGATCAAACTCTGGATAATCCTTATTCGAAATAACATTATCAGCTAAAATCCTACCAACAGCATACTCAACACTAATACTCTCTGCAGTTAGGCTAAGATTAAAACTACTTATTGCAAGATCTAAAGCTGTATTAATATCCGTTAATCTTAATACTCTTTTCATCTCAGGTTTAGAAAGCATACTAATCACCACATGTTTTAGTATAATTTTCAAGTATATATTATCAACTGAAAAGAAAAAAATTAACTATATTTTAGGCTTCAAATTCTAAACAATGTGTATTGGTGGGAGGTATTAGGAGGAATTTATGGATTATTATTGTTTCTTGTTCTAGGTTTTTATTTAAATAAGATGAGACATCTACCAAGCCTAAAACATGCCAATGAAATTAGTACTAATGGTCCTTTGGTATCTATTATCGTTCCTGTCAAGAATGAAGCTGATACAATTGAAGAATGCTTATCTTCCCTCATCAACCTTGAATACAAATCTAAGGAGATTATCGTTGTTTTAGGAGAATCTAATGATGGGAGCGAAGAGATCATAAGAAAGTTCGATGATAAGATTAAAATTATTCATGAGCCTTCATTACCTGATGGATGGATTGGAAAAAATTGGGCTTGTTATATTGGTTATCAAAGTTCAAATGGCGACCTACTTCTATTTACTGATGGTGATACGATTCATGATAAACATTTGCTCTCCAAAGCAGTATCTATTATCGTTAATGAGAATGTTGACATGATTACATTCTTTCCCAAGTTTATCTTTAGATCCTTTTGGGAAAAACTTATCACACCTTTAATAGCCGTTTTCATAGGCATCTCTAATAGTGTTTGGAACTTAAATAATGATAGAAGTAAATCATTTCTCGGTAACGGTCAATACATATTGATACGCCGCAATGTTTACGAGAGCATTGGTGGTCATCAAATAATAAAAAATATCATAATTGAGGATTATGCTTTAGCCGGTCTGGTTAAACATCACGGATACAAATTACGTGGATATAATGCACCACAATTATTAAAAGTTAAAATGTATAACAATTTTAGTGAACTATGGGAAGGCTGGACAAAAAATATTTACTCGGGAATTGGCAGTCTTAAAAGAACAATAATTTTCATCTTCATGCTTATTGGATTAATAATACCATACATCTCTTCCATAATATCACTCATGCAACTCACAAACAACCACTTCTCTTTATTATTGCTAAATCTTTTACCAACATTTCTTATGCTGACTGCAGGTTTCGTCATATACAAAAGTTACGGAACAACACCAATACTAACATTACTACTTCCCGTAACAATATTCCTCATCATTACTTTAATTATAAATTCAACAATCAAAAGTTTATTATCAAACATTTCATGGAAAGGAAAGAAATACCAAAAAGTAGGAAACGTTAAAGAATTTTTAGAAAAATCAACTCGAAACCATGTTTAACGAATATGAACTCTTAAAAGGTCATGAATACAAAGAACAATAAGAAATAAGATAACCATAGTAGAGTTTATTTACTCTAACACAATATATAATATAGCCCGGTCGTCTAGCGGCCAAGGATCCCGGGCTCTGGACCCGGTGACGTGGGTTCGAATCCCACCCGGGCTACCAACAAAACAAACAATTACAAAAGATGAAAGCCCCATCTTTTAGAGCATGAAAATATCATCGATGAAACTTTATAAATTTTACCGCAAGAAGAACGAGACTGTCCAGATAAGCCATTAACACAAAATCACTCCTACATGCTAAGTGGACAACCTCACTAGGATACATAATTAATTATCTTAGTATGTACAAGAAAATATTAAGACGAGTTGTATAGTTTTATGATGTAAAAATCTATTCATTAATTTGCTTTGTTGCATAATTCGTGCATGAACTCACGGAGCACACCAAAAACTTTATCACAAACAAACACACTTAATACCA
>JBMFIF010000124.1:0-2162 GCA_049976445.1 Thermoprotei archaeon
AGTGTTTTAAAACTGTGAGAAAACGTTATCAAATTATCAACTCATAAGAATACTCAACATAGAAAGCACACCAAAAATACATCAGAATTATGCAATAAAGCAGCTGCTTCTCGCATGGAATCTAATGAAATTCCTTCAACAACTTTCTTTACCTTACGTCATAATATATCTCATACTCTGATCTTGGGGAAAGCTGCATGTCGTAAAAGTGATGAAATCATTCTTCAACCTAAACTGCCATGCTTAAATGAGCAGACACAAAAATCTTACTTAAGAGCGTAAAAGATTTTAGTGACGTAAGATTAAGCTAAAGAGATTTTAATATTAATGGGAAATCTTCTATAGGTTTAATTCTTGATAATAGTTTTGCAAGGTCAGGTCTTGAGCTATATTTTAATTCATAATATTTTATAAGATCTGCATACTTTGTTGGATCTGTTATGAAGGTATAGTCAATTACGTGAAGTAGTATATATCTATTGTTATCTTGTTTTAGTTCATTGTCTTTGTCTATAGTTATAAGTATTAATTTTATTGTGGAACCTTGTTTCTCGAGTTCTCTTTTCCAAAATGCGGTCTCTGTTAATCTTTCTCTAAGGCTTGTTTTGCATGAGATCATTGCTTTTATGTTTTCTTGTTTAAGAAGTATCAGGTCAATATCAGGTAAAATTTCAGTCCAGTTCCTAATAATTATCTGATTTTTATAGTTGCTCAGTTCATTACTGCTTAGAATTCTGAATGTGTTGCTAAGGTTAATTATTTGCTGGATGTATTTTAATACTGCATATTCATACAATGAACCTTTACAACTTCTCCATGCCTGATCTCTGCTTCTTTGATTGACATAAAACTGTTCTAATTTTTCTCTTAATCTTTCTTCAGCTATTTGGTCGAAATGTTTTAGTGCATCTAAATAATTATTCTCGTAATTTAATGATGCGATTTTGTCATAGAATCTTGTTAAGATGTTATAAATCTCAGATTTGCAAATGTTCATAGTTTTTCGCTTTAGATTAATCTTGTTTGAAATAATAATCCTTCTTCTATTAATCTTTTTTTAGCTAGTTCACAATATCTTGTCTCGATTTCAATACCTATTCCTTTTCTGTTGAGTATTGATGCTGCGATTAATGTAGTTCCGCTTCCAAGAAAGGGATCTAGTACAGTGTCTCCTACAAAGCTAAAAAGTTTGATGCATCTTTTAGGTAGTTCAAGTGGAAATGGTGCAGGATGCCCAATTCTTTGTCTGTTTTCGCCTGGAAATGTCCATAATCCGTTTGTCCATTCTATGAATTCATTTCTAGTGATGTCAGATTTTCCACCATCTCTTCTCCACTTATATTTATACATAACTACTATTACTTCAACTGGTGCTATTACGTAGGGTGCCGAAGCACTAAGCCATGAACCCCATGCTGTTCTTCTTGACACGTTCCCTTCATTCCATATTATTGTCGAAAAATACTTCCATCCAATATGTTTTGCAATCGTGACTATATCAGAATACACACTCTGAAAACCTTCTTCTTCACGACCCTTACTTTTATCTATAGGAATATTGAGGCACATTCTCCCACTGGGTTTTAGTAACCTCAATGCTTTTCCAAGCCATTTTTCAGTAAACTCTAAGTATTTATCATAAGGAATGTCATCCTTAAATGCACCATAACGTATATCAACATTGTAAGGCGGTGAGGTTACTATTAAATCTATAGATTCTTCTGGTATTAAGTTCGTAGCAAGAAAATCATCATTTATTATTATAAGATTTGAATCACTAGATTTAAAATAAATACGATCATCATCTCCGATGTTTAAAGGATTCTTTTCCACTTTTCTTACCTAAATAAAATAACATTTAAATAGATATAAACCTAATTTGTTGGTAGTGGAATTGCGTTAGGATTAAATATCTTCAAGCGTCATATTAAACCAGGATTTTCTTATCAGCAATAATTTTCCTAACAAATCACCAGTTTGTTTAAATAGCATATACTATTCATAATGCTTATTTTCCATAATTTACTACTCACAAATAATGGCATAATGATGCTTTGTTGCATAATTTGTGCGTGGTTTTATGATACGTTTAAGTTAAGTCCTCTTGGGTGTGTCATTTATTTGGTTAGTAAAAGTAAGGTAGGATTGATATTGCTCAAAAG
>JBMFIF010000125.1:0-2048 GCA_049976445.1 Thermoprotei archaeon
TATCAAGATCTAATGATACCCCAGGATTAAACAATGCTATTGGGCGTTTTTTAAGATAATTAACTATAAGAAAATTATCAGGTCCTATATACAGAATCCTCTCAAATATATCATTAACCCTAGATCTTCTCAAGCCCCTATTTTTGGAAATAAAGTTCTTAACTTTTAAAAGCATTTTTTCATGAATCAAATTGCACTACCCCAATTATGTATGGCTTAATTAGTTATTAAGATTCAGTCGCTAATGCTTTGTTGCATAATTCTGATGTGGTTTTGATGCGCTTTTCATGTTGAGAATTCTTGTGTGTTGAGAGTTTGATGATGTTTACTCACGGTTTTTGATGAGCATTTTTAACGTTCACATTAAGTTGTATCACAAAGTATCATGAGGAAGCACGTTAAACGTATCATAAAACCACGCACGAATTATGCAACAAAGCATTTAAAAGTTTAAAAACATTAAACATTACTATTTAAGAGGTTTTTATTCTATAAGATAATATAATTATGTGAGAATGCAACGAAGTAACTATTTTTATTAAATGATTTATACTTAAAATTACATTTTTATGGTGGTGTGAAGAAGTGAAAACTAGTAGATTATCCCTTGTAAAAGCAAGAGGCCTTTTAATTCAACAACTAAACTTAGTCTCCATTCATTCACAACAAAGATCTTATCAAATGAGATTGTTCCTATATAATCTGTATAAAATATGGATTATGAAAGTCTTAATCTTTATAAGCGTTGTTTTAAGTCATTTCATTTTTAGATTTGCTAGTTTTATCAGCTGTAATGAACTACAACATGTAAAGACTTTCATGGAGAAGAAGGTAAACTATCGTTTTAATTTTTGGTGAGATTATGGATGTTATTCTTGGAGTAGATGGTGGTGGAACTAAAACTATTGCATTGGTTGCTACCCTAGATGGAAAAATAATTGGTATTGGTTATGGAGGATCAAGTAATCAGAATATTGTAGGATTAAAGAAAGCTTATTTAAATATTGCGAAGGCGATTCAAGAGGCTATTTCTGGAACAAATGCTAATGTGCTAGTAAGTTGTATCGGGTTAGCTGGTATTGATAATAAGGAGAATTATTCAATGATGTTAAGCAAGCTTAAAAACAATAGTTTTATAAAAAATCTTATTTTGGTTTCTGATGCAGAAATAGCATTAGCAAGCGGTACTTGGAGACAGTATGGTGTAGTAATTATTGCTGGAACGGGTTCTAACGTTTATGGTAAGAATGTTTACGGTGAACACGCAAGATCAGGTAATTGGGGTTATATGATCGGTGATGAGGGAAGCGCCTATCATATAAGTCGTCTTGCTCTAAATGCTGTTTTCAGAGAGTATGATGGTAGAGGAGGTCATACAATTTTAACTGAAATGGTTAAGAGCTATTTTAAGGTTAATGAGCTTTCCGAAATAATACCGATCATATACAAACGAATGAGTATCCCAGAAATAGCTAATTTAGCAGGTTTAGTTTCACAAGCTGCTAAAATGAATGATAGTATAGCTAAAAGCATTCTAAGAATAGGAGGTAAGGAGTTAGGATTAGCAAGTGTTGCGGTAATAAAGAAATTAAAGATGGAGAATGAAGATTTTTATGTTGTATTTGTAGGGAGTATGTTTAACGCTGGAAAATATTTTATAGAACCAATAAAGAGAGAGATTAAAAAAGTTGCTCCTAATGCTAAGTTCATAAGACCTAATATTCCACCAGTATTCGGCGCATTAATATTAGGATATCAATACCTTAAAATACCACTCACTAATGGCATAAAAGATAAATTAATAAGATCATGGTTAAATCTTAAGATTAAATGAGAAATGATAACAAATATGAGTTTAGAGAAAGTATGAGTTCTTATGATGACTTCTTTTTCTTATTTTGAAGAGTGAGGCTTTTGATTATAAAATAGCTAAAAATTTAATGATTAAGAATAGACTGCTTTGTTGCATAATTCGTGCGTGGTTTTGTGAAACGTTTCACAAGTTCCCCCCAATCTCATGATACTTACTGATGTGGTTTGATGAATGC
>JBMFIF010000126.1:0-1900 GCA_049976445.1 Thermoprotei archaeon
TACACTAGAGAATGCAGGCTTATAAACCTATTGCTCTGTATCCCCGCCTTAAAAAGGCGAGGCTTTCTAGTTGTAAATGAACCTTTACTCTATCCTGGTGTTGGTACTATGCATCTTGAGGTTATTGAGGATTTACCTAATGCTGATACTGTGATAAATCCTATCGGTGGTGGTTCTGGGGCTGCTAGCGCTGTGGTAGTTTACAAATCTATAGATCCGAGGATTGAGGTTATAGGTGTGCAGGCTGAGGGAGCCCCCAGCGTATATCTATCTCTGAAGGAATGTAGGATAACTTCAACAGGTTATGCTAAAACTATAGCTGAGGGATTGGCCACATCAAGAACATATGAGTATTCTTTTAATATATTGAAGGGTAAGATTGATGATGTGGTTCTAGTAAGCGATGAGGAAATTCTTAAGGCTATAAAATTACTTTTAGATACTGTAGGTCAAGTGGCTGAACCTGCAGGTGCTGCATCCCTAGCCGCAGCTCTAAAATTAAAAGATAGACTGAAAAATAAAAATGTGGTACTGATGATAACTGGAGGTAATATAGAACCTCAACTATTAGAAAGTGCAATCAGAGATGCTAAGTCAGCTACTCCCGACTAAAATCCGGGGTCTCCTTGGATGAGATTGGTGAACTACCCCACTTAAGGGAAAGCTTCTTGCTTTACAACCTCACTTTGTCCATAGCGTATAGCTACGGATACTACTTGTGGAGTTGTTAGTGTTCCTTATCTTGTTTTCTGAGGTCTAGTGTTAGTTGTCTCAGCTCGTTTTGTTTAAAGGCCTTTCTCTTTGGTAAAAATGGTTGTCTGTCTATCGTAGTGTTCTGGTCTCATAGCGCCTCATATTTGATATAGTCGCTCGCCTCATTATTCCCTATCTAGCCTGCCGACCCTTCGGGAGCCTGTATTCCTCGGGCGAATCGGTAACCTCATCGGCTCCTTCCTCCCCTCACTACTGCTCATTGAGTTCATTACGGTAACCTCAGTGAGAATAGGTTGCATAAAGATTGATAATTTTTACGGAGAGGAGGTCAGACAATATTACGAGATTGAAAGCGATTTGAATAAAGATGAGTTGTTGGAGTTAATAAAGAGCGGTAGGATTGACCTAGGAAAACCGGAAATTAAGATTTTGGAAATACCTTAATATACTAAATTCATCGGTTTTATCTAACTGAATGTTGTACTATCACTTAATTGGATATTATGCCTGGTTCTAACGATTATCTAAGTTTAATCGTTGATATTCTTATAGATAACTGTGCATGTGTTATTAATAATTTTATTTAATGATTATTGATGTTGCATGATTTTCTTTTCTGAGAATATACGTTTAGAATGTAAGGAAGTATTTATATATTTTTCACTTTTAATGAATTAGGTGATGCAGTAGTGAAAATTAAGATTGATTTATCATGGACAGTTATTGTTATAGGTATTATAGTGGGGACATTATCAGGAGGTTTAATAGGTGGTGTTAGAGGTTTTGCTTACGCATTGACGACATCTGTTGTTGCTAGTATTTTGTCACTTATACCTATTGCTGGACCTTTGATATTATGGTTTTGGATAATGCCTTTGTTTAAGAGTGCAATAGGTGTCGGTGGTGAGATGTTTATTGTAGACATATTAATAATAGTGTTCTCAATATTTATAAATATAATAATAGCAATCATTGTAATAAGCTTTATCATGTATTTATTTAGCTAACATATTTTTATTCTTCATGTTGATCGCCAGATTGTATTTTCTAATTGTACTGAATTATAAGTGATGATTATTATTGTGCGGATAATAATATTTAAAAGTGTCTTGAGATGGTTTCAAAATATTTAAGCCTTACTCTCTATCCTTTATCTATGGAATTCCGTGAGCTTAACGACGTTGAG
>JBMFIF010000127.1:0-1847 GCA_049976445.1 Thermoprotei archaeon
CACTTAGGGAGCATGTAGTGGTAGGGGTAAGTCTCTTATGCACAGATCCTCACATGTGAGAATTATGCAACAAAGCAATTCTATCAATAAGTTCAAATATTGTTGAGCTCCTTGGTGGTACACCGCCATCATGAGCTTCGGAAAGTTTAAAATAAGTCTTATCTCCAGATTTAAATATCCAACCAAAACCTTCATTCCAGTAGTCATAGAGAGGATCATTAGTTCTAATAAGGCCATCTGCAACTATTGAATTCTGATCAAATGTTACATTATTTACTATTTTTGCTCTGAATATTTCCCCTCTTAAATCAGTACCAAACTCATACTGTCCTGTTGTTATCGCTACTGTTATATTATAGTAAATATTTCTTGGAGGTGGTGGTCCTAGCTGAGTTGAAAAGCTGAAAGTAAATGGTTCAAGTCCAAAGCCATAAATATCTAAAATTTTTGAAGTGAAAGTGATAACGTACTCAGTATTATAATCAAGATGATAATTTGGACTCATAATTAGCACAGTAAGATCATTGCTAGGTGAATCCCTAAAATGAAAGAAATCAAAGAAGTTAATCTTTTGAGAATTTGCTGTAGCGATTATAGTATCTGGGTTTTTTACCAATGATGAGCCTTTTTTTATGTAGAGTATAGAATTTCTATCTATTGGCTTACTGAACCTTAAAGTTATTCCTGTTGTAACAGGAAGATTATTGCCTAATGGGCTTATACTTTCAATTACTGGTATGTTGTAATGCAAAAGTATTCCTCCTATCTGAAATCCGCCATCTGGTAAATCTGCCACGCTGACGCCAGGTAAATTGTCAAAAATTGTTGATCCAAAGGGAAATTTTCCATAGAAATTAGCTAATGTAGCTGTTAATCCTGCTGATTTTACCTGACCTATAAAATTAATCCATGTATAAAACATGTTATTTGGATCAACATCCACATTATCAAATACAAGAATTTTTCTGTCAGCAACAACCTCATCAAAACCAAGACTGGAAATTATCTGAGCAACATCTATAGCAAAGAATATAGATTCATAGAGTCCATTAACATTAGGAAGAACATCCGTAAGTAATTCCTGAATAATATCAATCATACCATCGGCAGCTTCCTGAGCTACTAGTGCAGGGAGGTCAGAGTATTTCTGTTTTAAATAGAGTGTTTGATTAAGACCAGAATGAACAGCCTCATTAAGCCAATTACCTTTACCAATGCCTGCATCAATTTTAGCCCTATAATTACCTTTGCCAAATGCACTTTCAGGAGCAGCATTAAAACCACCAGCATAACTCACTTCAAGGTATACTTCAGGCTTTCCAGCCATGTTAGGCGGCTTAAAACTTTTGCTAAGATAATAACTTATTCCTGATTCCATTGGTTGATTTCCTACAGGAATGCCAAAAGATACGAGTGCAACACGCCCCTTTCCCTTTTGAGTAATATTATAATAATACCAACCATAACCATCTTTATTATTCCATACTGCAATATGATAGAAGTTCACGGATGGTTCCCATACTGAAATAAAAGAACGTGACGAATCTAATCGAGGCCTACCATTTATAGAATGTAAAGTTATATTTACATATGCAATAAAAACTTTTTGAGGTAAAACATAATATATGTAATGCATTCCGCCACCAGCAGTTGGTTGATTGTCGTTGTTATAACCTATACGTGTCAATCCGACAAGCTCATAAGCAGAGCCTGGCATAGAGTGACCAATAAAGGTAAACTTAACCCAGTCACTATTCATCTGACCTCCTCCCCGCCCTGAACAGTAGTTCAAAACTTTTTGTTTGATTTTATAGCAAATTCGTCATCCTGACCGCTCTTATAAACAC
>JBMFIF010000128.1:0-1760 GCA_049976445.1 Thermoprotei archaeon
AGAGTTCGGCCTTCATCGTGACTAATAGTCACTTTTAATGACTTTAATCACTCGGCCTCATCACTCCTCCCCCCGTCCAATGGAACAAACTCGGATATTCTATAATATTCATATTTTTGTTTTTTATATATTATTAAACGCTTTCTTTATATTTTCGTTTTTTATATTATTATTGATAAAAATGCAATGTTCGTGCGGTGGAAGTATTGTCCTTCATAATAATCAGTATGTCTGTAGTAAGTGTGGTAGGGTGATTGAGAGTCGTGTGATTAGTAGTTATTATGGTTATAATAGTACTTGGAGGAATAGGAAGTTCCCGAGAGATGTTCTTTTCAGGTGGAGGGAAAGACTTTCAAATAAGGATGTTCGGTATCATAGAATTGTTCATGTCATCGACACGCAACCAATTAAGCTTTCGAAGGTCGAGAAGGAGGAGATTATAATTCTTGCAAATAAACTTCTTGATGGTTTATTCAGAATTAACAGGAGGATTAATGCTGATTTGGTTACTCTCATTGCGTTATACCTAGTATTGCGAAAATATCGTGGGTATAATACTAGTGTTTTCAGTCTTGAACTAGAAGAGATTTTTAAAAAGTATGAAAAGGGTTTTTACAATGCCCTGCAAATCGTTAATACACGACTTCCAGACATTGTGAGACCGTATTATACTCAGGTTAGTTTAAGGAATCTTGTTGAACGCTTGATCATAAAAATGAGGAATAGTATTTTAGTAAGCATGATGAGGAGCTATTTATCAGATGACGAGCTGGAATACTTTTTCATGAAGCTATACGAGTATTCTAAAAAGGTAGCAGAAGATGTTGATAACGTGGGGAGTATTTTTTCTGGTTATGATAAAGGTATATTAGCACTAGCGTGCGTTTTTACTGTCTTCGAGAATATCGCAAACGGCATCATGAACACAAACGATTTCGCCCGCCTCTTCAACACGCATTCAAACTTTTCTAAAAAAGTTCCTATTGTGAAGAAAATAGCAGGGGAGACATTACGCAGAATGCGAGATGATCAGGATGTTATCAACATTCTTTTAAAAATCATGCGATCTCAACGTATTTTAAGCTTACAAAAAAATGTAATAGGGGGGTGTGTTTATGGAAAATCTTGTGCATCTTAGTGTTGATACAATTGTTCCAAACAAGTGGAATTGTAATTATATGAGTGAAAAAGAACTGGAAGAGCTTAAACAGGCTATACAGTATAATGGTGTTGAACCAATCATAGTCAGACCGCTTACCGACGGAAAATATGAGATAGTTGATGGCGAACACAGGTTTAGGGCCGTTAAAGAACTCGGACAAAAACACATTCCCGCAGTAATAATGAAGATTGATGACGAGGAGGCGAAAATTAGAACAATCGTGTATAACAGCAAACGAGGAAAAATTGATTACGTGAAACTCTCCTCCATCATATTGGAAGAATTCAGAAAGGGCTTCTCACAAGAGCATATTAGTAAAAAATACCTCATCAGCACAGACGAAGTTAAACAACTATTATCACTAGAACAGCTTTCAGATGAAACAAAAAACTACATACAGAACACAATCAGAGAACAGAACACAAACATAACACTACAACACTTAACCCTAATAGCCAACGCACCAAAAGAACACCAACTAACAATAGCAAAAACAACAATCAACTACCAACTATCAATCCCAGAACTAAAAGATTACATAAAATATCTTCCAACAAGAGAAGAAAGAAACCCAACAACCGAAACGATCAAAACAGAA
>JBMFIF010000129.1:0-1618 GCA_049976445.1 Thermoprotei archaeon
AAAGCACATCAAAAGTACATCAGAATTATGCAACAAAGCATGAAAAGCGAAAAGCTTAAATATTTTGAAACCATCTCCTAAAATATACTTGGTGTGCTGTTCCATGCTAGATGGCATAAAAGTTTTAGATTTCACGCGCGTACTTGCTGGTCCTTTCGCTACAATGATTTTAGGCGATCTGGGCGCTGAAATCATTAAAATTGAGCCCCCATCAGGTGATGAAACTAGATTGTGGGCTCCATTATTAAATAACGAAAGCGTATATTTCCTAAGTATTAATAGAAATAAGAAAAGTATAGTGCTTGATCTCAAAAAAGAGGATGCAAAAGAAATAGTATATAAATTAGTAAAAGAGAGTGATGTGGTTATAGAAAATTTTAGATCAGGTGTTCCTGAAAGGCTTGGAATTGATTATAATACTTTAAAGAATATAAAAAATGATATTATTTACTGTAGCATTAAAGGATTTGGTTCAACAAGTCCATATGAAAGCAAACCTTCATATGACCTATTAGTGCAGGCAATGAGTGGATTCATGACAGTTACAGGTGAAAAAGATAGTCCACCAATTAGAGCTGCATTTGCACTGTTTGATATCATAGCTGGTTTAATAGCAGTTAACTCTATACTTGCAGCAATAATTGAGAGATCAAGAACAGGACATGGTAAATTCATAGAAGTATCACTTTATGATAGTGCAATATTCTCAATGAGTTATATAGCTGAAATATATCTACTCACAGGTAAAATACCAAACAAAATGGGTTCTGCACATCCATCTATAGTTCCTTATCAAGCATTTAAGTGTGCAGATAATAAGTACATAGCAATAGCAGTTACAAATGAAAAATTTTGGGAAAATTTATGCAATGTATTAAATATGAAAGAATTATACGATGATCCAAGATTTAAAACTAACCCAGACAGAGTTAAAAATAGGAATGAACTAATACCATTACTTGAAAAGAAATTTTACGAAAAAACTAGAGATGAATGGTTAAATATACTTGAACAAGCAGATGTACCATGCGCGCCAGTTTACGAATTAAACGAAGTCTTTCAGGATCCTCACGTACTATCATCTGGTATAATAAGTACAATTAACCATAATACTTTAGGACAAATAAAACAACTATCATATCCAGTACTATTTAATAATAAAAGACCTGAAATTCGTTTGCCTCCACCAATACTTGGAGAACATACATTATCAATACTTAAAAAGTTAGGATATAGTAAAGACCAAATAAACAAACTTAAATCTAACCAAACAATACGTTAATTAATATCTGTTCATTAAAGAAATTTAAATAATCATGCATAAATTACCTCATAATTCTTTTCGCACTAAACTTCTTTGCAAATAGATCAATAATTTCTTACATACCTATCATGAGATTATGAATAATATTTTACGTAAAACTGATGAACATTTGTCATAATCCATACAATAATACATAATAAACATCGCATAAAAACATTATTAGTATACTGAGTTCGGTGAATGATTGAAGTATATATAGATTAGTGTTAGAAATAAATGAGACTGTCCACATAAGACATCACCTCCAATTCACATACCAATAAGTGAAGAGGTTCACGAAAAGCTCAACACTCC
>JBMFIF010000130.1:0-1592 GCA_049976445.1 Thermoprotei archaeon
TTTTTGAGATTCAACCACATACACATATACTTTACTCTCTCTCACATTCTTCTTTCAACACTCATTTTTTGAGATTCGTAGCCTCGTCTTGGAATTATGACTTCATAGTGTATTACTTTCAACACTCATTTTTTGAGATTCCAGGGTTATGAAGAATATCTTCATCTAAAACAAATACTTCCTTTCAACACTCATTTTTTGAGATTCTCACCTTCATGAGTATAATACCACCACCTTTAGCTTCTTTCAACACTCATTTTTTGAGATTCTTAATGTAGTACTACCTACACCCGCCCTTATTGTATCTTTTAACACTCATTTTTTGAGATTCTAACGTTAGCAGGAGCATAAACTAATGACATAAAATCAAACTTTCAACACTCATTTTTTGAGATTCACAAGACCAATCCAGAACTCTCTAGACAATGAAGGCATGGTCTTTCAACACTCATTTTTTGAGATTCGAATTGTAGATAGCCCACAAGTATACTTAATAACTGTCTTTCAACACTCATTTTTTGAGATTCAAGCTTATGTGCCTACAACAAATACAATTGATACAATCTTTCAACACTCATTTTTTGAGATTCCAAACTACATAAGAATAAATGCACCAAAGGATTATGTTTTCTTTCAACACTCATTTTTTGAGATTCAAAAAAGCTGGATTACATAATGTTTATTATGTAGATACTTTCAACACTCATTTTTTGAGATTCAAAACTACAGTAGCTCCTTCTGAACAAGCAATAAAGAATACTTTCAACACTCATTTTTTGAGATTCTTACTAAAGAACAACTAATTGACTATTATGAAAAATTCTTTCAACACTCATTTTTTGAGATTCTTCCTCAGCTTGTTTCATAACTGTTTCAGCCTCAGCCAATCTTTCAACACTCATTTTTTGAGATTCCGGCGTAGGTGGTGGCGATGGACTGGAAGAATTTCATATCTTTCAACACTCATTTTTTGAGATTCGAAAGGTACGTGAATAATATCCCTTCCACATAATAGTATCCTTTCAACACTCATTTTTTGAGATTCTAATTTTTCAACAATTGTCTCCTCACTCTCTTTTGTTTTCTTTCAACACTCATTTTTTGAGATTCTGCACTTAATACGTAAATATCATCTATCACTGCTCCACCCTTTCAACACTCATTTTTTGAGATTCTTACCAATTCCCATCGCACCAGAAATATTAGCTCTCATCTTTCAACACTCATTTTTTGAGATTCTGGTGCGATTATGCATATAGGGTGATTATGAATATACTTTCAACACTCATTTTTTGAGATTCCGCACACCTGGCCATGGGCTAGGTTGTTGTGGTAATTGCTTTCAACACTCATTTTTTGAGATTCTTGGTGGTTTAATTTCTGGTGGTGGCATATATGGGGTCTTTCAACACTCATTTTTTGAGATTCTAGTGATAATAATGGCTAAAGGTGAAGCATTCGTTAGCTTTCAACACTCATTTTTTGAGATTCGGTTCTTACAGTTTTTCAATGATTAATACAGTAGCTGTCTTTCAACACTCATTTTTTGAGATTCATATTTCCAACACCTAAACAACCAACACCAACATTTT
>JBMFIF010000131.1:0-1583 GCA_049976445.1 Thermoprotei archaeon
GTTATATGTTGTTATGCTTATATGATTTTACTTTCAGTTCATTTTTGTCTGATACAGAAAAAAAGAAAAAGAGGAATGAACAGTGTACGAGGAGCCTTTCAGTTCATTTTTGTCTGATACTTACCTTGCATTAGCATCCAACCTTACATCCAACCTTTCTTTCAGTTCATTTTTGTCTGATACTGTTGCGACGTTGTCTTGGCAGATACCTTGGAAGCTCTCTCTTTCAGTTCATTTTTGTCTGATACGGTTTTTCAAGGAACAAAGGATTACATGTTATACTTAACTTTCAGTTCATTTTTGTCTGATACTGTACGAGCGCACATCGAATACTACATTGAAGAACAAAAACTTTCAGTTCATTTTTGTCTGATACGATAACTAAACTTTGCTTTTTGCAAAAACGATAATAATCCCTTTCAGTTCATTTTTGTCTGATACTTGCTTAAGCTTACCATTTTTGTATCGTAGTATTTTTCTTTCAGTTCATTTTTGTCTGATACCGCAAATTGTAACTACATCAACACTTATCAGCATGCTTACTTTCAGTTCATTTTTGTCTGATACATGAACTAATGAACAACATACGATGGGAACTGTGGACTTTCAGTTCATTTTTGTCTGATACCACAAAAAGTGATTACTACTCAGTAAGTGTTGGTGATACCTTTCAGTTCATTTTTGTCTGATACTTAAATAGTTGCTAAACAAATTAAAACTTGGTTTGCAAATCCTTTCAGTTCATTTTTGTCTGATACAATGAACTAGTGCTCTTAGTGGTTTTGCAATGTGCGATATCTTTCAGTTCATTTTTGTCTGATACTTGAGTTATACACCTAAGCAATGGTTTAACTTATTAGTCTTTCAGTTCATTTTTGTCTGATACACGCTTTCATCCTAGTAGGAGCATTCTTATTAAAAAACAACTTTCAGTTCATTTTTGTCTGATACGTGCTTATTGTATGGGAAGTAAAGCCTGAACAGAAAATTTCTTTCAGTTCATTTTTGTCTGATACAAACTACCAGAAGTAAACGACTTAACATATGCGTTTTGGCTTTCAGTTCATTTTTGTCTGATACGTAAAAGATACTACAGCTGTTACTTCGACATCTACAACTCTTTCAGTTCATTTTTGTCTGATACACAAATGACACTATCTGAATTAACATGGCGTGAATATAATCTTTCAGTTCATTTTTGTCTGATACCAGTTAATTTACACTAGAAATTGCAAACATTACTATTGCTTTCAGTTCATTTTTGTCTGATACCGGTGATAGGGTTATCATAGGCTGGGATGTAATGGTTCAACCTTTCAGTTCATTTTTGTCTGATACGAAATGATAAGAACAGAAAAAGAGTATATGGAACACGGTGCATATACTTTCAGTTCATTTTTGTCTGATACTTTGAAAATAAAATGTGTTTTTCAAAAAGTTGACGACCCTTTCAGTTCATTTTTGTCTGATACAAAAACGCGCCAACTGACATTATAAGAAGACGCGCACTTTCAGTTCATTTTTGTCTGATACCGCGGGTTTATATGTCTGTTTTATATTTTTGTTTTTGTTTTATATAAGTT
>JBMFIF010000132.1:0-1532 GCA_049976445.1 Thermoprotei archaeon
ACACAAGAATACTCAATCTTTCAGTTCATTTTTGTCTGATACTTGTTATAGATAGTGATCTGTTTATTTTACATTATATAAACTTTCAGTTCATTTTTGTCTGATACATAATGTATCCGAAAAAGAATTGGAAATATATTGTAAAAGCTTTCAGTTCATTTTTGTCTGATACCGTGTGTTCGTGGGATTGCTGATGAGATAAAAGATGTTAGCTTTCAGTTCATTTTTGTCTGATACTTGTGATAAATTTTTTGCATCATAGGGAAGAATTGCGTTACTTTCAGTTCATTTTTGTCTGATACGTGGAAAGCGATTCAAGTACTATACAGAAATTTATGTATATAACTTTCAGTTCATTTTTGTCTGATACCAAGCTGGATTTAATGATGCAAAGATAAAAGACCATAACTTTCAGTTCATTTTTGTCTGATACTTATATCCAACGCAGTAGGGGATGGCCCAGCGGGATTAATCTTTCAGTTCATTTTTGTCTGATACCGAGGTTTGGAGGAATCCAAGAATATAATGGAATATAAACACTTTCAGTTCATTTTTGTCTGATACAAGACGGAGATTATACTCCAAAAATCTGTTCAATTGGCTACTTTCAGTTCATTTTTGTCTGATACGAGTATAATCTCATAAGCTGGTTCATCGACGAACAAACCTTTCAGTTCATTTTTGTCTGATACGAGACATATATAATAAATTTCAAAACTGCCTACATAGAAACTTTCAGTTCATTTTTGTCTGATACAGAATTACTATCGGCTCCTAAACCCTCATTCATGGGAATCTTTCAGTTCATTTTTGTCTGATACTTAATAGATGGATTTTTAATATAATTTACAAACTTAACTCTTTCAGTTCATTTTTGTCTGATACATATTCTGAGAAACATGAAGTGTCCAGTTTGTTGTAAGGAAGTCTTTCAGTTCATTTTTGTCTGATACGCGCTGGTGGAGCTGGTGGAGCTGGCCCTTCTAGTGGTGCTCTTTCAGTTCATTTTTGTCTGATACGTAAAATTCCCGAGCTACGTACATATTCTGATGTTATAATCTTTCAGTTCATTTTTGTCTGATACTTAAGTTAAGATTATATACCAATGAGGAGAATTTTAGATATACTTTCAGTTCATTTTTGTCTGATACGGAAGCCTACCACTTCATCGTCAAATCGCTTGAAATACTTTCAGTTCATTTTTGTCTGATACATTATTGAACACATTCCATGTAAAAACCATCATCCTAACCTTTCAGTTCATTTTTGTCTGATACCTTTTTTTCAAAACTCATGCTTATAAGCTTAACGTTTTACTTTCAGTTCATTTTTGTCTGATACTTTTCAATATTGAGTTTGATTTTAATGCAATTATAAACTTTCAGTTCATTTTTGTCTGATACCGCGGGTTTATATGTCTGTTTTATATTTTTGTTTTTGTTTTATATAAGTTTTTTCTTTTTCTTGTGCTTTTTTCATCGTTTTACATCAGGAGTCGCGACTGGAACCAGAAAACCATATAATTATTCCAG
>JBMFIF010000133.1:0-1447 GCA_049976445.1 Thermoprotei archaeon
CGCTTAGGGAGCGTGTAGTGGTAGGGGTAAGTCTCTTATGCACAGATCCTCACATGTGAGAATTATGCAACAAAGCACATCTTTATGCAAAATGCTTTATGGTATTATTTTACCCATTACTACAGGTCTTGTTGCTCCTGTAACATTGGGTATGTTATTTGTATTTCCGTTCAATGTTTCATTAGCTAATATTGATATAGCTAATGCTTCTTTTAATTTACTTTGAATACCGTAATCTTCATGTAAAGATATTTTAATATGCTTTAGTTCCTCCTTTAACCGAGAAACAATATACTTATTATATGCTCCTCCACCACCCAATATTACTTCTGAAACATTATGTTTTGGAAATATGAAATGTTTGTAATTTTCTATAATACTTTGTACTGTAAACTCTGTTAATGTTGTTATGATATCCTCTGGAGTGTAACCATTATGTAACCACTTAATTATCAATCTTCTAGTATAATTCTCTCCGAACATCTCACGCCCCGTTGTCTTAGGTGGTAATGTTAAAATATAGGGATGCTTCATTAATTGTTTTAAAAGCTTCTCTTGAACTCTTCCTGAGAAAGCAAGATTGCCATTTTTATCGTAAGTTAATTTTCCTTTTGTCAAAATTTTTACCGCAGCATCTATCATCATATTTCCAGGTCCAGTATCAAATCCATAAACATTATCAAGCGTTGCATCTTTTGGAACTACAGTCACATTAGCAATGCCTCCAATGTTCTGGATTAACCTGGTTTTAGTTTTATCACGAAAAAGAATATAATCAACATACGAAACTATCGGGGCTCCGTGACCACCAGCTGCAACATCTCTTACTCTAAAATCAGCTACAACCGGTAAATTAGTTCGCTCAGCTATTACTGCCGGTTCTCCAATCTGTAATGTAGATTTTATCCTCATACCACCAACGTTAATTGGTATAGGCATATGAAATATTGTTTGTCCATGTGAGCCTATAAGATCAACATCGTTCATATTCAATCCTGATGATTTTATAAGATTTATACATGCATTTGCAAACAGTTCTCCTAATACGAAATTTAAGATCGATACATCACTAACTTTACCTTTCTCGAAAGTTTTAAAAATATAGTTTCTTATCTCATCTGGATACTTCTCTACAAGAAAATTTATAATTTTAAACTTTGTTTCTAAACCGCTACCATTTAGTTCAACCAATATAGCATCTATACCATCTGCTGATGTCCCTGACATAAGGCCTATAACAGTACGTTTTTCTTTCTTTCTTATGTGTTCTATTCTATCAATGAGATTCATTCGCCTTTCTATAAATAGGATTTAATTAATTATTATATAATTTACTGTCTATTCTGCTTTGTTGCATAATTCTGATGTGCTTTTGATGTGTTTTTTATGCTGAGAATTCTTGTGTGCTGAGAGTTTGATGGTGTTTTCTCACATTTTTAAAACACTC
>JBMFIF010000134.1:0-1380 GCA_049976445.1 Thermoprotei archaeon
CTATAATACATTTCTTCATACTAATAATGCTTACTGGTACAAATCTTTCAGTTCATTTTTGTCTGATACTTTTATTTTTAGCCATCAAACGCGGATTAACAAGCTCTTTCAGTTCATTTTTGTCTGATACGAGAAAAAGGTTTTTGTTTGCCATAAGTGTTTCAAAGCATTCTTTCAGTTCATTTTTGTCTGATACAGAAGGAGAGACAAGAACTTAAGAAGTCTGTGTTTATTACCTTTCAGTTCATTTTTGTCTGATACGGGGTCCAAATAAATGCAAAGTGTGTGAAGTAAGGAGCTTTCAGTTCATTTTTGTCTGATACTTGCGATATCAAATTCTCTTTTTTGAACAATTGCTTCCTCTTTCAGTTCATTTTTGTCTGATACATCGGAGGTGGTAAAATGGATATCTATAAAATAAGATATACTTTCAGTTCATTTTTGTCTGATACGTTTTTTGTCATGAAAGACGTAATCCTTAAAAGGTGTTCCTTTCAGTTCATTTTTGTCTGATACAACTTACATACTCATCAACCTTTATCAATATCTCATATGCTCTTTCAGTTCATTTTTGTCTGATACAAAAGTATGTTATTGTTGTAAAAGGAAAAGAATATGTACTTTCAGTTCATTTTTGTCTGATACTTTTAAAAACGAACTAAGACATTGGTTTATGATATTCTACTTTCAGTTCATTTTTGTCTGATACAGTGATATGACGTTGGATGTAAAGTTAAGTGAGATAATCTTTCAGTTCATTTTTGTCTGATACTGTACAAAATCCTCAGCACTTGTTTCATGGGGTATGAAGCTTTCAGTTCATTTTTGTCTGATACGTTGTGATTTACTTTGTGATAAGAAAGGTGATTTAGATCTTTCAGTTCATTTTTGTCTGATACAAACATTAAAACAATTAGCACCAACTGAACAATTCAGACGAATCTTTCAGTTCATTTTTGTCTGATACTGAGTTTTCTTGTTTTTTCTTATCTTAAAACTGTAAGGTACTTTCAGTTCATTTTTGTCTGATACACTTCCTGAGCGATTTTTTTCGCCTTGTCTATTCCACTTTCAGTTCATTTTTGTCTGATACAAAAATTACAGGTGAAAATAGTAATTACAATGAAGGACAAAATACTTTCAGTTCATCTTTGTCTGATACAGATATGTTCGTAATATTTCGTAAGCGTTATGAATTCTCACTTTCAGTTCATTTTTGTCTGATACTTTTCCAGTACGAAGATGAATTAATAAGACTACTCGACTTTCAGTTCATTTTTGTCTGATACCTATCAAACGAAAAAGTTTGTGATACTTCAGTATCACCAATGTTTATCTTTCAGTTCATTTTTGTCTGATACAACCTCTAGGCTACGAGGT
>JBMFIF010000135.1:0-1367 GCA_049976445.1 Thermoprotei archaeon
CGTTTAGTATAGATGTTAATAGTTTTTCACTGACGCTCTCAACCAATTGACCACTCATGAGCTTATTATAAAAAACCTAACATAAATACTTTGCTACCTTTATAACGAGACTGTCTACACAAGACATCGTCCTCATGGTGGGTGAAGAGGTTCATGAAGGGCCAAAAATATTCAAAACAAGAACACTAAAACCATGAAGAAACGACAAAAGCGAAAGGAAATATTATTGAGCTATATACTGCCTCTTATTTCATTAAGCCAAAATCAAAAATTGTTAATGGGACGAACAGCTGATATACCATCAATGTTGCTAATGATTTTTGCACTTCACTATTATCAAGCAAACTCCTAACACAAGCAACGAACAACACCACAAAAATTTATCATAAAACTAAAAAACGCAAAACTAATACACCCACAATGAAATAATCATAAACGTGAGAGAAAAACTAGAGAACATAAGAAGAGAATTAGAGGAGAAAGCTAAGAGATTGGATTACGAGATTAAGAAGACAAAAACACTACTAGAACTCATCGAAAAAACACTCAACGAATACAAGACCAAAAACGAACACACTCACATCAAAGGACAGAAGAGAGCTCGCAAAGGTTTACGTGGGCGACAACACCATACGCATAATACCTAACATCAAATTTCATGAAGACACAACAATCTTCAAACACTTCCTCATAAACAGGGTTCTCAAGGGTTTGAGGGAGAGGGATGTTATGAGTGGTAAGAGGGAGCCTCTCATGTATGAGGTTATCACGGATTCCTCCGGTATTGTGTATGAGGTTGTGGTAAGGAATTTTGGTGGTGTGAAGGTGTTGAGGGAGTTGTTGAGTGTTATGGAGTGGGTTTTGGAGAGGGTTTAGGTTTCTTCGAGAACCTTGATCGTTGGCCTTTCTAGTTTAAGCTTATCACTCTCAATCAGGTTCTTTAATTTATCAGGTTCTAGTTCACTCTCAACCTCATAATACATTAGTATGATGTACTTTTTCATGTGTTAATGTTATGGTGTATTCGTATATAAGTTTGATGTTTTGGTGTTTTGTTGCATGATTGTGCGTACTTTAGAAGATTTTTCTATGATATGGGTGATGAAAATTTTCACACTAGTGAGAGAAAATATAGTGGCTGCTCCTCTATGACAAACATAAACTGGAGCCCCAGTCATGTGAAGATCCTAACTCTCCTGTCAAGCGAGGAAGCATGCTCCAGAGTTGTCATCGGAGCAGCCAAAAAACCTTACTAAAAGCATGTATATAAGTTTGATGTTTTGAGGAGACAGACTGTCCACGTAAGCTTTATGTGAGTTTGCGGTACTACTTGTGGTGAGGTGTCGGTGAATATCTTTGAATACTTC
>JBMFIF010000136.1:0-1334 GCA_049976445.1 Thermoprotei archaeon
ACAAAAATGAACTGAAAGATGATGTTTGTCGCTAAGTTCGCTGTTCCGCTATTTATGGCTGTATCAGACAAAAATGAACTGAAAGATATATGCATCAATATACTCACCACGCGGAGACCGCGACGTATCAGACAAAAATGAACTGAAAGTTGCACCCTTGACAAAGGCTGGACTAGGCCTTTTTAATGTATCAGACAAAAATGAACTGAAAGTAATTACAAAGTGGAGCTTATTGTTGAGGGCGATAAAGTATCAGACAAAAATGAACTGAAAGGTAAAACAAGAAAAATTGGCATTACTATACTTGTCGAGTATCAGACAAAAATGAACTGAAAGATGGAGTTAGCTAAAGTTAAGAATAAAATTTTTGTTGATCGTATCAGACAAAAATGAACTGAAAGGACACGTCAGAAAGCGCATAATGACTATTAAGCGATAAGTATCAGACAAAAATGAACTGAAAGGTCGGCCGCAACGGCCGGTAAAGTTTACATTTACGCATTTAGTATCAGACAAAAATGAACTGAAAGATAACGGTCATTAAATCCTCATTTTCTTCCTCTTCGTATCAGACAAAAATGAACTGAAAGTTGGTATTTTATTCCTCGCTTCCTTATTTGTATATCGCCTTTGTATCAGACAAAAATGAACTGAAAGAAATCCACCAGACATCCATGTAACCCTTTACGACGAATATGTATCAGACAAAAATGAACTGAAAGACCTAAATATATAACAATATAATCATTTGCTGTACCTTCTGGTATCAGACAAAAATGAACTGAAAGAGCATATATTTAATACCCTTAGATTGGTTAGATTTGATGTATGTATCAGACAAAAATGAACTGAAAGTGTAAAAAGCGCTTTCGGAATAATAATAGAATTTCCTCTACGTATCAGACAAAAATGAACTGAAAGTCGCTTCCTCCTCGCTCATCCGTCGTGTTCGGAACTCCTGTATCAGACAAAAATGAACTGAAAGTATAATGCTTCTGGTGTAAAGGAGGCGGGGATTAGTAATTGTATCAGACAAAAATGAACTGAAAGGGTTTTTGGTCTTGTTTGTGCAAATTTTCCATACATTGCATGTATCAGACAAAAATGAACTGAAAGGGGAATGGGAACTTTGAAATTTTATAACGTGCGATCGCTGTATCAGACAAAAATGAACTGAAAGTTTAGTTGTTCGATTAAAATGTTGCTAAATGTGTGATATTTTACGTATCAGACAAAAATGAACTGAAAGATTTGTACCAGTAAGCATTATTAGTATGAAGAAATGTATTATAGTTCTTCAATTAACTTTTTGTTTTAATTTCACCATGCTATTT
>JBMFIF010000137.1:0-1180 GCA_049976445.1 Thermoprotei archaeon
AGGATGCGGGGGTTTCCCCACAGCTATGAACCGGAGGAATCGATGAGGGTGGAGTTGTGGGTTGGGGTCACCCCGAGTGGGCGGAGCCCGGTGATATGGATCCCGATGAAAAGGGATCCTGAGGGCGATGATGCCAAGGGAGAGGGCTTGATATTAAACAATATTAAGCCCAATGAAACCCGAACCCCCCACAAAATTACCTAAATAACCAACAATTATACCTAATCCAGCCAACACAAGTGACATCGGAGTTACATTTTTAAAGAAAAACTTCGCATGATTAGTTGATCTTAGAAACATAACATTATTTACTAAACCTAACATCAATAACGAAATTAAAAATACCACATACGGAAAATTAAAGATCATCATAATACCTTTTAACAATATAATTACGAAAACCAACTCTATTAAAACCGCAGCTATAATACTAATCATTAATGCAATTGATAAATATGTATATTTATTTTTCTCATTCATTCCGTATGTCACCTCTTACATTTATTCATAATTCATTCAGTATATTCAATAATCCGTTAAAATATAAACTTTCACTAACTTCATTATTTTTCAAATTAAATCCCAATCATTAACATACTGACATCTCAGCTGCGAAAAATCTTCATCCATCTTAATAAAAAACAAATTAAAACAAAACATATTCTTAAGATTCTTAAGAATTCACTAACATCCATAATTAGTATTCAATAGAATTTACAGTTTTGTGGCTTAATTATTTATTCTTCATCGAGCTCCACATCACCACTCTTCATCAACTCTCGTAGCGCTAGAAGTTAAGCCACAAAGCAGAATTTTACTATACTCTTCCTTAAAATCACTAAAAATAAAAATAGATATAATAACGTGATAAAATTTCTATAAAGTACATAATAATTTCAAAAAAATAAATAAAAGATAAGCTCTATCTTTTCTAGATAGAAATGCTAATAGATAATATACCAAGTATTAGTATGTATGAATTATTAAGGGAATTACGTGAACAACCTATCTTAATAAAGTTTGACGATATTATTATAGAAAGGGTGCTTTATTTGGCTGGATATGATAAGGAGGCTCTTATTATAATTGATGATAAAGGACTGGAGACTGTCCACATAAGCCTTATGTGAGCTTGTAGTAATACTTGCAGTGTGGTACTATGAACATCTTTGAACACCCC
>JBMFIF010000138.1:0-1119 GCA_049976445.1 Thermoprotei archaeon
TGATTCACAAATTGTTGTTATTGTGTTAAGTGCTATAGCGGGTTACTTTCAGTTCATTTTTGTCTGATACATCAATACCTAAACGACTAACACCATCAGTTGATTGAATCTTTCAGTTCATTTTTGTCTGATACAAAATGGAGAAGAAACAGGAACATGAAATAAAAGAGGTCACTTTCAGTTCATTTTTGTCTGATACATTTTCAGATGCATCTGCATATGCATTAATAAAGAATCTTTCAGTTCATTTTTGTCTGATACGAGCTGGACAAACTTAGCTACAAAACTTCATCAATATAACAACAATGACTTTCAGTTCATTTTTGTCTGATACATAGTCTTGGTAACTTTTCTTATTGGTTTTTGCTAATAAACTTTCAGTTCATTTTTGTCTGATACAATCATTTTTAAGTGTAATGTCTGCATTGTTATTCAATAACTTTCAGTTCATTTTTGTCTGATACAATCTGGATCTGGGTAAGTGAACCAGAGATGGAGGACGTCTTTCAGTTCATTTTTGTCTGATACGGATAGTTACATATTGAAATCAAGCGGAAACTTTCAATACACTTTCAGTTCATTTTTGTCTGATACATCAAATAACGACAAGTATATTTTCAAATTGATATATAACAACTTTCAGTTCATTTTTGTCTGATACGAACAATATACGAAAGCAGGATAGTAACTGAAACACCTGCTTTCAGTTCATTTTTGTCTGATACTTGAATGCTCATGATTATCTTAAACCATTTAAACTATTCTTTCAGTTCATTTTTGTCTGATACAAGGAATAAAAACAACAAAGATGTTACTAGACGCACTGTTCTTTCAGTTCATTTTTGTCTGATACTTAAATCAAAGAATAAAACCAAGTTTTATGCTAGGGCCTGGCTTTCAGTTCATTTTTGTCTGATACCGGGAAAAATAAGTAAAACGGATTATGAAAAATATTGCTTTCAGTTCATTTTTGTCTGATACAACAATTTTTCTGGAATGTTAAAGATACGAGAAATATTGAACTTTCAGTTCATTTTTGTCTGATACTTATTACATCTTTGTTTTCTATTATTTCTTCACATATCTCTTTCAGTTCATTTTTGTCTGATACTTCTAAAG
>JBMFIF010000139.1:0-1088 GCA_049976445.1 Thermoprotei archaeon
CTGCATTTGTCTTTTTTAAGCTGATTGATATTGTGTATCAGACAAAAATGAACTGAAAGGATAAGCTACACTACTTTCAAAAATTTCAACTAAACTTCGTATCAGACAAAAATGAACTGAAAGACCAACAGCGCTTAATGTTGAACCAGCATAGCTTTTGTATCAGACAAAAATGAACTGAAAGCTGTTATTTCCGCACCAGCAGGTATAATTGTTTGGTCTAGTATCAGACAAAAATGAACTGAAAGAGCTTGAGAGAGCTTATATTTATGCAAGAGAGATAGCGTATCAGACAAAAATGAACTGAAAGGTAGGTGCATTAGCATCAGGCTTATACGAAAACGCTTGGGTATCAGACAAAAATGAACTGAAAGATAACCATGGCGGGATGTTTACTGTTCAACGAATTGGACGTATCAGACAAAAATGAACTGAAAGTATTTTGCGAAGCTTGTTTTGCAGGGTACTGGTGGTGTTTTGTATCAGACAAAAATGAACTGAAAGTGTTTCAATAAAAGATATGTTCGTAATATCTCATATGCATTATGTATCAGACAAAAATGAACTGAAAGAACCAACCAGAATGCGATTAGACGGGATATTTCAAGTAGTTGTATCAGACAAAAATGAACTGAAAGTACCATCTTTTACTAGTAATATTAAAATAAAACACAATATGTATCAGACAAAAATGAACTGAAAGACCACCTTGATAATCTACTATGTTAGGTTTTTGTTGTTCTGTATCAGACAAAAATGAACTGAAAGATGTCTAAATCATCTAATGCAGAGATGCCGAAATAACTAGTATCAGACAAAAATGAACTGAAAGGTATATACTGCTTCAACTTTCACAGTCACAGTTTCCCCTGGTATCAGACAAAAATGAACTGAAAGGCTAATACATCACCTGCTGTTGAAAACCCACATGGAAGTATCAGACAAAAATGAACTGAAAGTGAATTTATGGTAGGAAGATCCATCTGGTTGCTATTTTTTGATTTGGTTTTTCTTGTTTTAGTTGTTGGTTTAGTTTTAGTATTGTGTAGAGTGAGTTGAATATTACGAGTTGTAGTGTTTTTGGGTTT
>JBMFIF010000140.1:0-1026 GCA_049976445.1 Thermoprotei archaeon
ATGCACTAGGAGTTAACGCACAAGCCACACTACAAAAGAACAACGAAGCATGGCAATCATTCTTCACACTACTAAAACAAAAGAAAAAAGGAAAACTACCACCATTCATCAAAAAGATTTCACCACCGGGCTACTGGAAGGACAGGGAGGAGGGAAGAAGACTACTAATGGTCATAAGACAGGACAGGTACGAAGTTGATGGGGAGAAGAACACGATCACCCTCAAAGACTTCAATATGTCGATGGATTTTGTGGGTAGGTTAAGGTGGTATGGTAAACAGGGTAGGTTGGAGATATTTTACGACGAAACAAAGAATGCATGGTACGCATCAATACCAGTTGAGGTTGGTGCAGAGAAAACAAGGACTGGCAAAAAGAGTAAACACATCGTCAAAGGTGAAAGAAAGAATATTCAAGTTAAATCCCCCAAAGGTAATGAGGCATCATCTATTGACCCGGGGATCAATAATATGGCTAGTGTGTTGGTGTCTGATGGAACATGGCTCCTCTACAAAGGTGTGAGGGCGAAGGAGGACTACTTCTACTTGCAGAGGATGATTGCTAAGGTGCAGTCGTTGGCGGATCAAATTAAAAGCTTGGGCTTGCATGAAGCATACTTAAAACTCAACAGGGAGAAGAGGAGATTGTTTAAGAGGTTAGCCAGAAGGTTGCTTCATTTATACAGGAATTTTGCTTCTCATCTTTTGAGGACTTTGCACGAACTTGGTGTCTCCACAATCTATCTAGGCTATCCATATGACATTGCACAAGGGAAGGGTAATAAGTTTACGGTGAATTTGTGGTCTTATCGTAAGTTGATGGATGTTATCGAGTTGGAGGCTCAGGAGTATGGTATGAAGGTTTACGAGGTTGTGGAGTATAATACTTCAGGGGTTTGTGCTTATCATGGTGTTGAAGTTAAGAGGTATCCGAGGGGTGTAATTAGTTGTCCATTTAATCATAAGCTGCACTCTGATTTGAACGGTGCTTTGAATATATTGAGGAGAGCGGGGATTGTGGTAACTT
>JBMFIF010000141.1:0-1020 GCA_049976445.1 Thermoprotei archaeon
TGCTTAATAAGATAAACTACTTTGTCCGCAGCGTCCTGAGCGTCTTTGAAGAAGTATCCTGTAACACCATCAATGACTTGAATTTTCATCCCACCGGAAGCTCTTGCAACAACAGGCTTCTTCTTCCACATTCCTTCACTTACAGCAAGTCCAAAGCCTTCTCTAGTAGAAGGTTGTAAGATAACAGTTGAAGCTCTCTGAAAGGCATTAACTTCGCGAGCACCTACGCCAACAAGGTTTGTTAAAAAGTGTATACTAGAGTCTTCGCCTGCATGGCGAAGTGTTTTTTCAAAGTATACCCATCCTTCTGGGTCATCGTGTGCCATGCTAGCTACCATGAGGAGCTGTATGTCGGGAATGCGTTCCTTTACAAGCCTATAGATATCAATAGCTCCAAGTGGATCTTTCCAAGGATCAAACCTTGCAACCATTGTAATTATTGGCTTCTCTAGGTTAACATCGTACCTCTCAGCTATCTTTTCAACCTCGCTCCAGCTCATTTCTCTGTTTTTCTCACTTAAAGGATCGATAGATGGAGGAATAACGTATGTCTTAGGAGTTGGCACTTCAGGATGAATATACTCTTTTATATGGTATACTGAAGCATCATAACCTCTCATAAGGCTTGATACAAACTCCCATGTGGGCTTATATGGGTTACTTAGATCTATGTGACATCTCCAAATCCATTTTCTGCTATTGTCGAGAAACTTTCTTACAGCTAAAGGTTGAGGGTCATGAATGACAACAAGGCTTGAATCAAGCTTAAGCTCATTTGCATTGCGTTCATTTACTTTAAGATAAAGTTCCTTCTCTTCTTTACTGATATCTACCGCAGCTCCCTGTAAAGAATTGTGCATTTTCTTAGTAATGTTGAAGAATTCTTGAGGAGCTTCAATAACTTCCCAGGTAGCCTTCAAACCAACGTTGTTCATAAGAGGAACAATGCTGTACAAAAGCTCCGCAACACCTCCTCCAAACGACGTTGAGTTTACATGTGTAACGCTGTACTCTTTAAGA
>JBMFIF010000142.1:0-940 GCA_049976445.1 Thermoprotei archaeon
CTGATACAACCCATGGATTGGAAAGAAATTGGAGTTGCCGTAATAATTGCCGCTTTCAGTTCATTTTTGTCTGATACCAGAATTATTACATTCATATGTCAAACTTATCCCATACTTTCAGTTCATTTTTGTCTGATACACAAGGTGAGAAATAAATGATGAGCTGGAGATTAATTTATCTTTCAGTTCATTTTTGTCTGATACATACTATTATCTGGGACATCGGTGTTTGATGTCCCCCTTTCAGTTCATTTTTGTCTGATACAGTGAAAGACAAGTATTAATACCGTACCTACGTGGTTTCTTTCAGTTCATTTTTGTCTGATACTTACATTCGTAAACTACGCAAAACTAATATTTTCTGCGAACTTTCAGTTCATTTTTGTCTGATACAAAAATGTGGGAATGGTGGTACAATGTTGTGGGAGAAGACTTTCAGTTCATTTTTGTCTGATACTTCGATAAACAAATGGTGAAGCTCCAACTGTGATTGATCTTTCAGTTCATTTTTGTCTGATACCCACAGGATTAGTTCCAATTGATTGGAATAAATACAATGCAACTTTCAGTTCATTTTTGTCTGATACATTTATTGAGTTAATTTTTGCAACATCACTTTTTGCAACACTTTCAGTTCATTTTTGTCTGATACTGGAAGTAGCAAGAAAAATTAACTACTATGTTTTAACGATCTTTCAGTTCATTTTTGTCTGATACCCCTGAACTGATACCTATGTATCAGATGAGATATCAATACATCTTTCAGTTCATTTTTGTCTGATACTCCACCCGTCAATTTTAACTTATTCCAATTCTCATTACCCAGTGTCTTTCAGTTCATTTTTGTCTGATACAAAGTGGGTGAGTAAATTTGTCCAAAAAGCTTAGAAAAATCTTTCAGTTCATTTTTGTCTGATACGATACACCTTTGGGTAAAGAG
>JBMFIF010000143.1:0-408 GCA_049976445.1 Thermoprotei archaeon
CTCCACCTCTTACTCATGAGTTTATTCGATAGCTCTAGGAGAACTCTGCCCAAGATCTCGATGTTTACAGGCTTCAACAGCACTAGGTCTATATCTTTAGTTGAATCCAGTTCCACATGAATCGAGTACGCACCTGCACCAGCTACTACAATATCTATACCCAAGCTACTCATTATATTAGATAGCTCCTTATATACATCAATTAGCAGAGGTATCCATTTACTAGGATCAGCACGAAACTCTGCTATATGCTCATGTTTACTCTCTCTATCACTACGGAAAGCAACAGTTCTCACCACAACAATCCACCTAACCCATTGTTTTATATCGTAGATACACTTAATAACGTTATATATTTGAATGCTTTGTTGCATAATTTTGATGTATTTTTGATGTGCTTTTTGTGTT
>JBMFIF010000143.1:418-935 GCA_049976445.1 Thermoprotei archaeon
ACAAAGTGTCATGAGATTGGAGGAAGCACGTTAAACGTATCATAAAACCACGCACGAATTATGCAACAAAGCATATTTGAACTTAAACTGAAGGCCTCTCTTTGCTTGTTTTAATCTGTTAATTTTTTCCTATGTTACTCTCTAAATATTTTGTTATGCGAGTTTGGGACAAATTAGTTTCAGCAGTTCTAAGTATATATAGTATTCCACGCTTTTTAAGGATATTAGACGGATAAGGGCGTCTCTGAACATACATGGCTGGAACACACTTTATTTCCTTATGAAACTTTTCTTGATCTTTTTGTATGAAATTTTCATCAGCTAGCTGTTTTATAGAGAGGAGTTTCTAAAAACAACAGGTTTATGCACAATTATGCAATAAAGCATAAAATTCTTATCTGTCCAATATCTGATAGGTAGAGATTGTCTACTTGGTATGTATTAGTGATGTTGTGTTGATGGCTTATCTGGTCAGTCTCGATAGGTATGTGCAAAAATTTTTATACTTCTGGGGGTA
>JBMFIF010000144.1:0-888 GCA_049976445.1 Thermoprotei archaeon
CTCATTTTTTGAGATTCCTAACTAATTCATTAGTTGGTGTTATGAAATCAACACTCTTTCAACACTCATTTTTTGAGATTCAGGGCATGAGGCAACCGCAAAAATAATTTCCCAAATACTCTTTCAACACTCATTTTTTGAGATTCAAGACAAGCGATAAAAATTGCATATGATATTGAAAGAAACTTTCAACACTCATTTTTTGAGATTCAGCATTATGCAAAATCCAGAAAAATATTTCGTTTATTATCTTTCAACACTCATTTTTTGAGATTCTATACTTTCTTAATTGTGCGATATGTTTTTTATCCATCACTTTCAACACTCATTTTTTGAGATTCAAGCAAGGGAAGAAAGTATACACTAACTTATAGTTATCTTTCAACACTCATTTTTTGAGATTCCATTGCATTCATAAGAATTTTAACGAACCAATATAATCTTTCAACACTCATTTTTTGAGATTCTCTAGGGTCGATTGCATAAAGATTTGCGATTTGATACTTTCAACACTCATTTTTTGAGATTCCGGATGCGGTGTATTTATACTCCGCCCGCTATGAGCACTTTCAACACTCATTTTTTGAGATTCTTCTAGTGCTAATGGTAATGGTGGTGCTGGTGGCACCATTCTTTCAACACTCATTTTTTGAGATTCAGCGAGTATAATTGGGGGTTTGGTGGGCTACATGTTCTTTCAACACTCATTTTTTGAGATTCTAAAACCGATGAGAGCTAATATTTCTGGTGCGATGGGAATCTTTCAACACTCATTTTTTGAGATTCTTCGCCAATTCTCTTTAACGTTTTCTTATCAATTTTTACTTTCTTTCAACACTCATTTTTTGAGATTCTTCAACAAATTATTGATGCGATTATTTCATTCAT
>JBMFIF010000145.1:0-802 GCA_049976445.1 Thermoprotei archaeon
ACGCAGGGGGCGCCCAATGCTTATAGCCCAATAGCCCCCACAATCTTTCAGTTCATTTTTGTCTGATACTTTTACTCTTTGGGTACATTCCATCCGAATTCTTTTAGTACACTTTCAGTTCATTTTTGTCTGATACAATGAGCTAAACCTCCCCATAGTGGAGTTGAATGCAAGCTTTCAGTTCATTTTTGTCTGATACGAACAGCAGATGTAAGCTATTATTATGTAATATCTCGAAACTTTCAGTTCATTTTTGTCTGATACTACGTAATAACTCTTGATGAAAGGGATAGGGGTGCTCAACTTTCAGTTCATTTTTGTCTGATACGTAATAGATGATATTTACGTATTAAGTGCAAGTGGATTAACTTTCAGTTCATTTTTGTCTGATACATGAAATCATCGGACAGGAGCATATAATACCTCACTTGAACTTTCAGTTCATTTTTGTCTGATACTATACAAGACGTATTCGAATATAACTGTTATCGTAAATTTACTTTCAGTTCATTTTTGTCTGATACGTTATGGTTTGGTTAGAGTACTAACATTTAAGGATAACTTTCAGTTCATTTTTGTCTGATACAAAATGTAAGCATATATTATAAAGGAATAGTAGAGAAAAAACTTTCAGTTCATTTTTGTCTGATACTAAATATTATGTGAAGGCTTACTGGTATAATGGTAAATCTTTCAGTTCATTTTTGTCTGATACATTTTCTATCATCATCATCTATAGTTTTACTAAGTTTATACTTTCAGTTCATTTTTGTCTGATACTAAAAAGAAGTAAATCTGCACA
>JBMFIF010000146.1:0-801 GCA_049976445.1 Thermoprotei archaeon
CGTGATGTTCGTGGTCTTGAGAGGAATGTGGAGTCTATTGTTGTTCGTGCTTCTCGTACTGTGAGTACTGATATTAGTAATGTTGTTTTGTTTATTTCGTCGGTTTTTATTGTTGTTCTTATTTTGTTAGTTTTAGCTATTGTTAGTTATAAGTTTAAGAGGATTTAGTTAGGTAGTCTTTGCATGTCATGTTAAAGTTTAAGCACTTTACTCTAATAAATAATTTATAAGGAGATTTTATCATGACAAGCTGGGGACTACCTGTGAAGGATTTGATAGATTTCTTGCGACAAAATTTTTACCCATGCAGACGTATAAAGTGAAGGAGCTGTGTAAATTAACTGAGCAGTTCTATTTGTTTGATCCCTAGCATTCCTCGTGTAGCTAATTAATTAATGTTATATTATTTTTTAAACTGCATGCAGTTTCATGAAGCAAAATTATATTATCCTTTAGCTTCAACCTCAAGTTATCAATCGTTTTATTCATCATCCTAAAATATGTTTTAAGAACTTTTAAATAAACTGAATACAATGAATCTATCGAAGCATTTTCGCTTAATGTACTATTAAGTTGTATTAGGAACGTCTTGATTTCTTGAAGAACGAACATCTGATCCATTTATGATTACTATGAATTGGCTACTAGTCCTATTACCAAATTCTTCTTGAATTATATTATTTGCAATCATGCTTTCAGACGACTGTGGAAGAAACGAACTAATATTAAGTTAGAGCTCTCAAAACTAGGGACTTTCAAGGTAATAGTGCACAGAGAACTCCCACTAAACAAATTCAAGCG
>JBMFIF010000147.1:0-763 GCA_049976445.1 Thermoprotei archaeon
GTTGGAATGATCAAAGTTAGTAGGACTGACCTCCTCATTATTATTAATTTTCTTCTGATCGCTATTGTTTTTCTGCTATCCTTTAGTACGCATAGAGATTTCGGTCCTAACATGAATCCATACATCATTGGTAGTAGTATTTTCGCAATCATAGTAACAATCTCAACAATAAGAATACTGACAAAGATCGAAAAAACATAATTTTCAAAAAACTCTGACGGTTTTTTAAAACTACTTTTTTGGTATATTTTAGGGAGACACCCATGACATACGAAAAAATATGCCCAATTTGTGGTAAGGAAGTTAAATACGATGATGACCAAGTATGGTGTGATGGCAAGTATTACCATTTGTCCTGTTATAATAGTAGCAAGAAAAGTTAAACTCTATAAAAATTAAAGAAAGTTCTTGGCGCTTTTCCTTTTTTTTATGGAGATTAGAGGGTTTGGAAATTAACCATCTTAAGTGCTTAACGGTCTTAAGTTTATTACTCTGCTCATCATC
This sequence comes from Thermoprotei archaeon, assembly GCA_049976445.1. Taxonomy (GTDB): domain Archaea; phylum Thermoproteota; class Thermoprotei; order Gearchaeales; family WAQG01; genus JAVZOV01. The sequence continues at coordinate 505 of JBMFIF010000147.1, forward strand.
ATTTCTATTTCTTTCTTTTTAAGCTTACGTTTTTGTAGAAATATTGAGGAGAAATGATTAGAAAGAGAGGAATAAGCCCATTAATCGCAACAATAATACTAATAGCAATAACAATAGCTGCAGGGCTACTCATATACAACTTATTCTTCTCAGCAAGCTCAACAGCAAGCTCAGTAGGAGAAGTTCAAATCGAAAATGCACAATTAGTTGTTGATTCAAGTGGTAATTATGTTCTCGGAATAACAGTAAGGAATAGTGG
>JBMFIF010000148.1:0-746 GCA_049976445.1 Thermoprotei archaeon
TTATCTTTAATAATTTTATCATTAGTATTGATGGTTAGTATTGTTAATCTACATGCACAATCAAGACCTGTAATTCTTATGGAAGTGTCTGGTGTAATAACAGAAGGGACTTATGAAGATTTAGAAGGCGCTATTGATTATGCTACCTCATTAAATGCCCCCTTATTATTAGTAATAAATACACCGGGAGGATCTCTAGATTCTACAGTGAAAATTGTTGAAGTCATTTTAAACTCGAAAATTCCTGTTATAGGTTACGTATATCCTCATGGAGCTACAGGATGGTCTGCTGGTTCATTACTGCTCTTATCAACTCATATAGCTGCGATGGCGCATGGTACAGTAATAGGCTCTGCACAACCAGTTTATTATGATCCAATAGCAGGAAGTCGCCCAGTTAATGACACGAAAATAATTAACGTTGTAGCAACATATTTTAAAGAAATCGCCAAAGTACGTAATAGAAACGAAACTGCTGCTCAAGACTTTGTTATTAAAAATCTTAACTTAGGAGCTGATGAAGCACTAAAATATAATGTAATAGATAGTGTTGCGGATAATGTTGAAGAACTTCTGTTCAAAATCAATGGAAAAATTGTAAAAACTGCTCAAGGAGAAATAACGTTAGAAACATTAAATGCCGAAATAATAAAGTTTAATACGGGCATAAGAAATACCATAGTGCGAATATTACAAGATCCAATTATATCGTATCTCTCTTTCATGTTAGGTTTATACGTATTAAT
>JBMFIF010000149.1:0-746 GCA_049976445.1 Thermoprotei archaeon
GGTTCAACATTCACAAAAAGTGATTACTATCCGTATCAGACAAAAATGAACTGAAAGGATACATAATTTTAACTTGAGACTGGAGACTTTGAACTTGGTATCAGACAAAAATGAACTGAAAGATTTTCCACCATTCTTTTATGTTCATAATCGCCCTCTCACGTATCAGACAAAAATGAACTGAAAGTTTTATGCAATATGCATTTAATGAGCTATGGCCTAATGCTGAAGTATCAGACAAAAATGAACTGAAAGATATTTAACAAATTATAATCGCTAAACGTTAATGGTGCTGTATCAGACAAAAATGAACTGAAAGTCAACAGTATATTCACTTTCACTCAGATTTCCTCTGTTGCGTATCAGACAAAAATGAACTGAAAGTTTAGAAGTATATTCCAATATTAAAGTAGTCGGTGCTACACCGTATCAGACAAAAATGAACTGAAAGACTTTTTCTTTTTAGCCATAAATTAACCACCCAATAGCGTATCAGACAAAAATGAACTGAAAGTGTAAGAGACTGTACAACATAGCTAATTGGTCATCCCGTATCAGACAAAAATGAACTGAAAGATGTTCTTGTAGTATCCACCCTATCATAAAAACTGACAGGTATCAGACAAAAATGAACTGAAAGAGAACATACTTATACCTATCATCATCACTCTTAAATTGTGGGTATCAGACAAAAATGAACTGAAAGATGATCTCATTTTTTAACGATTCTTTAATATTATTCGTGT
>JBMFIF010000150.1:0-717 GCA_049976445.1 Thermoprotei archaeon
GTACCTATTCTCTTTCAACACTCATTTTTTGAGATTCCGTGATTGGAGTAGTATAATCCCCTTTCTCAATGTATACTTTCAACACTCATTTTTTGAGATTCAGTAATAACACCCATCTCATACATTCTTCTTAAATTAATTCCTTTCAACACTCATTTTTTGAGATTCGTAATACATATACATACTTGATAACTCATGGCGCTAGCTTTCAACACTCATTTTTTGAGATTCAAGGAGTTAATCTTTGAGGCAATCGAAAAATGGCAAAAAGACTTTCAACACTCATTTTTTGAGATTCAAAGGAGAAATAATAAAAGGAGAGTGAAGAAATGAGTATCTTTCAACACTCATTTTTTGAGATTCTGTATGTGAACGGTGTGGAAGAAAAAAACGTTTCACTCAGCTTTCAACACTCATTTTTTGAGATTCTGGTTTATGAGGGAATATGGAAGCGATGCATTTACTGAGAGCTTTCAACACTCATTTTTTGAGATTCATGATAAACCCCACCGATTTCTGGGGAACATTAATTACTTTCAACACTCATTTTTTGAGATTCAAAAAGTGGTTAAAGGAATACCAAAGAATTGGATTTTCCTTTCAACACTCATTTTTTGAGATTCGAAAATCACACATCACGGGAACTTCAACAATCATACCAACTTTCAACACTCATTTTTTGAGATTCACTTTGATTTATAGTTATTTTCTAACAAA
>JBMFIF010000151.1:0-713 GCA_049976445.1 Thermoprotei archaeon
AAAACTATGAGTAAGAAAAAATGGATACACTTTCAGTTCATTTTTGTCTGATACAGGAAAATCCGAAAATGAATTTGAGGAAGTTACAAATAACTTTCAGTTCATTTTTGTCTGATACATATGGGACGCAAACCAAAGTTTTATGCTTTAGTGCAAATCTTTCAGTTCATTTTTGTCTGATACATAGTATGATAAAAATATGCTTGCACTTTTAATTCAATACTTTCAGTTCATTTTTGTCTGATACTAATCACCAGCATAAACATTCATTAATCTTCTAGAACCACTTTCAGTTCATTTTTGTCTGATACCCGTAGGAGGTGAGAAAATGGAAATAAGGAAAATATCAAACTTTCAGTTCATTTTTGTCTGATACATAGGACTATTGGTAATTTGGATGAGTTTAAGGATTTTAGCTTTCAGTTCATTTTTGTCTGATACAGGAATAGTGTATGAATGGGAAATACAATTCTACACAAACTTTCAGTTCATTTTTGTCTGATACTTCCAGAAATAGAAGCTGGAACAAAAGAAGTAGCAACCTTTCAGTTCATTTTTGTCTGATACATACATGAATTGCTCCCAACTCATTTCCTATTAAATTGTTGCCACTTTCAGTTCATTTTTGTCTGATACAGATGATAAGATACTACCACATTTCAAGACCAATGAGACCAACTTTCAGTTCATTTTTGTCTGATACGGAATATTAT
>JBMFIF010000152.1:0-702 GCA_049976445.1 Thermoprotei archaeon
AATTCAAGTAACATACGCTTCAAATAAAAATGAGATCGAGAAAAGAGAAATTAAAGGTTTAATTAGAGCAAGTGAACTCCTTAACTGCAAAAATCTCATAATAATTACATGGGACTATGAAGATGAACAAACAATTGAGAATAATAAAATAAGGTTCATTCCACTATGGAAATGGCTCATAAAAGATATAAAGTCGCATGAGCAATAATCTTTATAGTAAATAAGTTTAAAGGATAGAAAAGGAAATCATAAACAAAGATAATTGAATTGCTGGTGAAATAATGATGCTGTGTTTCTAAAGGTACTCTCTCATTCATACTTATTATTTCTTATGTTCCTTGGAATTAGTATTCTCTTGCAATCATCTATTTGGTAGTCTCAGCTTGTCATGATAAAATTTTCTTACACAACTATTTATAGAACAGAACACTTAAACTTTAACATGACATGCAAAAACTACCCAAAAGTTTAGGGTTGGGTTTTTGTTTGTAGTGTTTTTAGTATTTTCTTTGTGTCCCATACTTCTAGTTTTTTTGGTTGTCTTGGTAGTTCTTCTTTGTTTGGTACGATTAAGATTTTTTTGCAATTGTATTTTTCTAGTTTTTGTTCTGTTTCTTCTATAATGTCGTTTGTTATGTTTTTTCTCCATTTGACTTCTATGACTGCTTTTAGTTTTTTGAAGTCTACTAGTGCGATGTCTAT
>JBMFIF010000153.1:0-669 GCA_049976445.1 Thermoprotei archaeon
ATATGATGCTTAAGGATATTTAATCCTAACAATACTCCCCATGGTGTGTCATGTCTATAGTGTTACTTTGGAATACGCTTCATTATCTCAAACAGTCCCCGTGAATAATTTTATTAATAATATCAGAGACTGATTTCCTTCCCGCCCCTAGAAGGGGCAAGGATTTACGGTTGTTATTCCTAAAAATTCGAATTTGACATTCTCCACGATTAAAGTCGGGAGATTCTTGCTTCTGAGACACTCATCAATCTTTTTTCATCGTCCTTCTAGGCTGGTAGTCTTTGCATGTTAAAGTTTAAGTACTCTGTATAAATATTTGGTATAAAGGGGATTTTATCATGACAAGCTGAGACTATCCACTTTCGGAGGCTCAATTTTACCAGCATCTAGTAAGTCTGGTATATTCACGAACTCTTTTCTACCTTCTTTTTCCACAACTTTTATTGTTATTCTTTCACTACCAACCCAAAGTCCATACTTCGCACGCGGACAAGCAGAAAGATAGGACTTTAATTGGTCGATACCATTTTTCTTGTGAGATGGTTTTATATCCTCAGAATTTGTTTTAGCTAAAATATAGGCGTATTCTTGTGTATGAGGCATCCCATATCGGAAAATAACGATGTCAACTCTCTTTAAACGTCTTCCAATCATTATGGGAAAATCCAC
>JBMFIF010000154.1:0-669 GCA_049976445.1 Thermoprotei archaeon
GTCTGAAAGTCTTTCAGTTCATTTTTGTCTGATACTATGAGATTAGTGTAACAATTGATATGACGAAAGGTCAACTTTCAGTTCATTTTTGTCTGATACATGAGGTTATTTTCCTCATCTTTCGAGAGTTTCCTAACAACTTTCAGTTCATTTTTGTCTGATACAAGGATTATGTACTACTCTGATATCGAAGTGTTCGGTGATCTTTCAGTTCATTTTTGTCTGATACGTTATTATAGCGTCTAGTGTAAGCCAAGGGTCAAGGTACTTTCAGTTCATTTTTGTCTGATACCAAAATCTCATCCTGATGTACAAAATCTCATCGAAGAAGCTTTCAGTTCATTTTTGTCTGATACGATTGGTTTAACTCTCCTTGGACTTGGTTTGGTTTGCTTTCAGTTCATTTTTGTCTGATACGAAGAATATGAAACAATCATGTACGCTATTGACCCAAACCCCTTTCAGTTCATTTTTGTCTGATACTAGTAAAACTTGAATTTCATGAGGCGTGGAAAACGTCTGCACTTTCAGTTCATTTTTGTCTGATACTTTTTGATTCGAAGCTTAGCGAAAACGACACAGCAGAAAGCTTTCAGTTCATTTTTGTCTGATACCGATTGTTAAGTATGCAATAAACAATATTGGAAACGCAATCTTTCAGTTCATTTT
>JBMFIF010000155.1:0-666 GCA_049976445.1 Thermoprotei archaeon
ACCAAACAATCCTGCATCAAAACGCCATTCTTGTTCTTGGAATCTCAAAAAATGAGTGTTGAAAGTTGTCATCTCTTAAACCAGTTTCAAAATTAAGCTCATTGAATCTCAAAAAATGAGTGTTGAAAGAGTTTTAATTGGTTTAGCAACTATTTAAAGTTTGCGGAATCTCAAAAAATGAGTGTTGAAAGGTGTGGAAATCTAGTTTTAGTCTTGGTAAGTCATTTGAATCTCAAAAAATGAGTGTTGAAAGTAAACCTTTAAGGTATTTGGTGAAAAAACATGAAAAGAATCTCAAAAAATGAGTGTTGAAAGCTTTATATTTCCTACAAAAATAACGTATGTTGGACTAGAATCTCAAAAAATGAGTGTTGAAAGACTGCTTGGTATAATATTGATGATTGGTGGAGTATATTAGAATCTCAAAAAATGAGTGTTGAAAGATACTTTGTTGGGTGGATGTAAAATATTGAAATCGATGGAATCTCAAAAAATGAGTGTTGAAAGCTGCCTGAACTATATGTTTGTTTATATCCATTTTTCGTGAATCTCAAAAAATGAGTGTTGAAAGTTGTATTTAACAGACCATGTTGTTAGTGCTGGCGTTTTTGAATCTCAAAAAATGAGTGTTGAAAGGGTTTTATGATGAGGTTTGTAAAGTTTGCT
>JBMFIF010000156.1:0-666 GCA_049976445.1 Thermoprotei archaeon
GTCACAAATTGAATTGTTCTCGAATCTCAAAAAATGAGTGTTGAAAGATAACTTTTAAGTAAATTACACCTGAAGCGATTAATGGAATCTCAAAAAATGAGTGTTGAAAGTTGGTATCGTCTCAGTCTTTGCTCCACCCGTTACTGAATCTCAAAAAATGAGTGTTGAAAGAATACATACAAATACAATTTTACTCAAAAACAAACGGAATCTCAAAAAATGAGTGTTGAAAGTTTTCATACGCTTGTGCTTGTGGTTCAAGTTTTTGAGAATCTCAAAAAATGAGTGTTGAAAGAACGAGGAGAACGACTTCCACGTTAAGTTCGATGACCGAATCTCAAAAAATGAGTGTTGAAAGAAGTAACAGAGGAAAAGTCCAAGAGTTAGTGAATCTCAAAAAATGAGTGTTGAAAGTTTAGGAATAAAATTCAAATCGAACAAGCTAGAATCCTGAATCTCAAAAAATGAGTGTTGAAAGCGTTATTTTTTCAGCATCGCATGGCTAAGTGAGCTGTTAGGGTTGTGAGTAGCATGGTTATTATGCATTTTAAAGTGTGGGTTAGGATGTTTTTTAATCTTACGGTCCTAAGACAAGAAAAAACGCAAAACCTCATGACAAGAAACCTCACAAAACTGTGTGTAAGATGAGAATTTTGAAAATAAACC
>JBMFIF010000157.1:0-658 GCA_049976445.1 Thermoprotei archaeon
GCGAGTTCCATGGCTTCTTTCAACACTCATTTTTTGAGATTCATAAACAATTGAACATAGTAAAGCCTGAACTTGAATATGCTTTCAACACTCATTTTTTGAGATTCAGTTCTGGATTGGTCTTGTAATCCTCATGTTAATCATCTTTCAACACTCATTTTTTGAGATTCATACAACCACAACCCATGATGATGAATGATAGTATAATGACTTTCAACACTCATTTTTTGAGATTCTTCAAGCGATTTTACACTAACTTTGTAACAATATTCTCTTTCAACACTCATTTTTTGAGATTCAATCATTCCTTTAAAAGCCAGCAAGTATGGACAAAACCAACTTTCAACACTCATTTTTTGAGATTCACGTGATGAAAATAAGGGCTGATGCCCCGAGTAGGCCTTTCAACACTCATTTTTTGAGATTCTGTTGGTTGTGATTGTATCGGAATGACTTGTAACAACTTTCAACACTCATTTTTTGAGATTCTTACAAAGCCGGTCAAATTCTTTGTTCAGGATGTTCTAACTTTCAACACTCATTTTTTGAGATTCCTGGGAATAAAGTAAACGTTACTGGGTATCTTAATGTCTTTCAACACTCATTTTTTGAGATTCAAAAAGGAGAAAGAGGAAAAACATGAAAAGAAAAACTTTCA
>JBMFIF010000158.1:0-651 GCA_049976445.1 Thermoprotei archaeon
GTGGATACACAAGTATTTACTGAAGTCTTAAGGTATACAACATGGGATAATGTAGGTGCAAAATGGTATTATCCCCCAGGTGCGAAAATAAGAATACAAGCCCAAAGACGCTACTATGATATGAACTGCAATCCCCTTAACTGGGAAGACTTCGGCTATACAGAAATAACACTCGATAACGGAATAGGCGCATCATTCTATCGTACAGGTAGGAATTTGTACACTCTGAAATTTGAAATACTCTATCGATTAGATTATCATGAAGGTGATCCGCTAATACTCAGCATTTTCGATACAGTATATGCCATTGACACATTAACAGACCCTCGTAATTCTCCCGAGTATGCTCTGCATGGGATGGAATACTACCTTTCTGAAGCTGTTTTAGGTTTCATAAAGGTTTATAAGGGTTGATTTTAGTTCCTTTATTGGAGAGCGGTGGTGCTGAGGCCTAAGGAGGTTTGCCAGATGTTGGGGATAAACTACACTACTCTTAGGGATTATGTTAAGAGAGGATACATAACTCCAGTACTAACTCCTGGTGTGAAGTGGAGGTTTAGGGAGGAGGATGTTGAGAGATTAATAGGCTTTGTTGGGATTAGGAAGGTTGTGCTATATGCTAGAGTCTCCAGCAACATCCAGAGGGATGAC
>JBMFIF010000159.1:0-651 GCA_049976445.1 Thermoprotei archaeon
ATATAATGTTGTGAATAGTAGCTTTCAGTTCATTTTTGTCTGATACTTGACTTTCCCATGAAAAAATGTATAAAATCCATTTATCCTTTCAGTTCATTTTTGTCTGATACTTTAAGAAAGAGAAAGATGGTAAGTATGTTATGCGGACCTTTCAGTTCATTTTTGTCTGATACGGGATATTGATGATGCTGTAAATTATTTGAAGTCTAAGTATCAGACAAAAATGAACTGAAAGTGTCAAATCATCAGCATTATCCAATATATCCCTCATCATTGTATCAGACAAAAATGAACTGAAAGGTTAATTCAAAGCTTTGGATATTAAATTTTCGTGCTAGTATCAGACAAAAATGAACTGAAAGAGGGTGCGATGAAAAGCGGGGTTTTGGGCTTTCTGGGAGTATCAGACAAAAATGAACTGAAAGAAATGAAATAGTGTTATAAAAGCTTTGTAATCACCTAAGTAGTATCAGACAAAAATGAACTGAAAGTGACCTATGGAAAAATGCGGGTGAGGATTAATGAGTAGCCGTATCAGACAAAAATGAACTGAAAGACCTGAGGAGAAATGGACATTAAGCAAGATTTTGTATCAGACAAAAATGAACTGAAAGAAACCCGCAGAATTAGATACTGACGGATAATTTCCAT
>JBMFIF010000160.1:0-650 GCA_049976445.1 Thermoprotei archaeon
GTAGCAATCCTACAAACCCCTTTCAGTTCATTTTTGTCTGATACTGTGTGCAATGTAGTATTGAAAGATATCTAGGTGGTAACTTTCAGTTCATTTTTGTCTGATACTACCCAATTTCCACCATTTACGCAATTTCTCAACACTACTTTCAGTTCATTTTTGTCTGATACGCATCAAGCTCATAAACAAAGACGTAATCATCAATTATTTCTTTCAGTTCATTTTTGTCTGATACTCTTGAAGACATACATATTTATCAAAGTGGTTATTACTTTCAGTTCATTTTTGTCTGATACATTAAAAATGAGGGACGTTTTTTATGTCCCTCAATCAAGCTTTCAGTTCATTTTTGTCTGATACATTCTTTTAAGTACTCCGATATGGTTTCTAATGAATAACCTTTCAGTTCATTTTTGTCTGATACCATGATTTTGACTTCGTAGAATATGATATAAAACTTGAAAACTTTCAGTTCATTTTTGTCTGATACTTTAATTTTGAGAACAGCTTTTTCAGTGGTCATGGTAAACCTTTCAGTTCATTTTTGTCTGATACAATGTTGCGTTACAACAAGGGATGGGAAAGAATGTCAAGCTTTCAGTTCATTTTTGTCTGATACCAGTTATTGGTCTCCTCCTACCTTTCTCATC
>JBMFIF010000161.1:0-648 GCA_049976445.1 Thermoprotei archaeon
CTCATCATCTACAAAGCTTTGGAGTGATGGAAATTGCTTTCAGTTCATTTTTGTCTGATACATATTCTTTTGCGTGGAACTCTCAATCAACCAATCTCCTTACTTTCAGTTCATTTTTGTCTGATACCAAGTAGCCCATTAATGAGACCATCTTCAAAAGCATCTTTCAGTTCATTTTTGTCTGATACGTAACCAACGCTAACACCGAAGTAAACACCGACTATGACTTTCAGTTCATTTTTGTCTGATACGGACTAGAACCAGGTGGTGAGAAAATTGATGTTGATTGATCTTTCAGTTCATTTTTGTCTGATACATGACGACGAATTAAAAGCATTATTCAACAATACAAAGCTTTCAGTTCATTTTTGTCTGATACAATTTCATCATAAAATCGTTTGAAATTCGTTATGAATACTTTCAGTTCATTTTTGTCTGATACTTTTATACTCATTGCGATTGGTGGGTTGATGGTGTCTTTCAGTTCATTTTTGTCTGATACGGACAAAAATACCCAGTCTTTTACCTAGTTTTTGCAGGCCTTTCAGTTCATTTTTGTCTGATACATTATAAACACAAAAACATATCCAATTTTTTTAATTGTCTTTCAGTTCATTTTTGTCTGATACCCCCCAAACAAAACAAGTA
>JBMFIF010000162.1:0-647 GCA_049976445.1 Thermoprotei archaeon
AGTAAATAATGCAGTATTACCGAACATTGTAGCTATGATCATTACATATACTGCTACATAACTAAGGAAGATAGATTTTAGGGAAATTAAGACACAAAAAATGCTCATTAACGTTACATTAAAAAGTAAGCTCCTTCTACAACCTATAAAACTAACAAGGTATCCAACAATTACATATAATATTGCTTGAAGACCGTAAATAGTAGAGAATAAAAATCCTAATTGAGTATTAGTTAATCTTATAACACTACTGAGATAGTTAGGAAGGAATGAAGCGTTTATCCCTCCGCCAATTCCCCATAAGATCATAAGAGTTGCTATTAGAGTTTGTTGTTGCAGAGTTTGAGACTGTCCACTTAACATGTAAAAATATGTAATAGTTGATGGCTTATCTGGACAACCTCCAGAGTTTTTATTAGGTTTTTTATCGTTAAGTGATTACTCCATTTTGTAGCTTTGATATTTTCATGTTTGTATTTAAATAGTATAAACGTGAAAAAAGCTGTCCAGATTAGTAGAGAAATTACTTTGAATGAATTATATGATTCTTGAGATGCAAAATACATAGAACCTAAAAGCATTCCAGTATAAGTGATTGCTAGTGTTATGGAATAAACTTTGGCTATGGCATTACCTAAAATCGTCCC
>JBMFIF010000163.1:0-635 GCA_049976445.1 Thermoprotei archaeon
GGAAATGAAAACTTTCAGTTCATTTTTGTCTGATACTTGAGAAGTCAAGATGGATTAACATACAATGTTGAATTCTTTCAGTTCATTTTTGTCTGATACTATATGCGACAAATGCAATATTAAAATTGCGGAAATCTTCTTTCAGTTCATTTTTGTCTGATACGGGACGCAAACCAAAATTTTATGCTATGATTGAGGTTGACTTTCAGTTCATTTTTGTCTGATACAGCAAAAAATACGTGTTATAAACTTTAGAACAATTACGATCTTTCAGTTCATTTTTGTCTGATACGTACTCAGTATGGTCTTTTTCATCTATTATAAGTCTCTTTCAGTTCATTTTTGTCTGATACATAACGAATGGGGAGTTCAAATAATACTATAACAAATACTTTCAGTTCATTTTTGTCTGATACTAGGAGGAGTATATTGCCGAAAACCCTATGATTAACACTTTCAGTTCATTTTTGTCTGATACTATTCATTGCTGGTTTGGTCTTAAACTTTGTTTTTGCTTTCAGTTCATTTTTGTCTGATACTGTTCAGGCATCTATTACTCCTACCATGCCTTCATTGTCTCTTTCAGTTCATTTTTGTCTGATACCTGAAATTTCACCGTGTGGTAATCCACCGAT
>JBMFIF010000164.1:0-633 GCA_049976445.1 Thermoprotei archaeon
ACCACATCGGTAAGTATTATGAGATTGGGGGGAACGTGTGAAACGCTTCATAAAACCACGCACGAATTATGCAACAAAGCAACCTTACCACAAAGCAAATATCTTAGACTTAATAAACCTTTAAACAAATAATAAAAATATTGGGTAGTCTCAGCTTGTCATGATAAAATCCCCTTTATACCAAATATTTATAGAGCAGAGCACTTAAACTTTAACATGACATGCAAAGACTACCTATTGGTATGTGAATTGGAGGTGATGTCTTATGTAGACAGTCTTCCATGAGAGGAAAAGCGATTTATGAGGAAGTTACAGTTATGTTGGAAAGGCTTGAATATAGGAAGAGGCCTGCCTACGAATACTAACTGCCTCAGGAATCTGAGAGCCTTCTCTGGGTTAATAGCTCTTTAGCCCTTTTCTCAGCTATGTTTACGTATTCTGACTCTATATCTATGCCTATGAAGTGTCTGCCTGTTTTAATGGCTGCTAGGCAGGCTGTTCTCGAGCCTACAAAGGGATCGCACAATATCCCCTCTAAACGTGAACAGTTAGATGCACCTATATGGAAGCTCTATCCGGGAATGAGGCAGGATAATACTGCTTTGGCAGATTCGGGTGAAAACCTCTAAACGC
>JBMFIF010000165.1:0-618 GCA_049976445.1 Thermoprotei archaeon
ATCCATGGATAGCTTCGCCCATGAATAGGTTTGAAAATGTCTTTCAGTTCATTTTTGTCTGATACATACTTACCAATTATCATATTTGTAATCGCATATGCATCTCTTTCAGTTCATTTTTGTCTGATACAAGTACGTTATTACAGTACATTACAGGGAGTATGTACAGGCTTTCAGTTCATTTTTGTCTGATACCTTTGATGGGCTACTTGAAGGTCGCCACGTATAAGAACTTTCAGTTCATTTTTGTCTGATACCAGTACACTACAAGTACTACATACAAGGCAAAAAATACAGCTTTCAGTTCATTTTTGTCTGATACAAATGAAAGACATGATAAAAGAATGGGAAAAACTAGACGCACTTTCAGTTCATTTTTGTCTGATACTTAAAAATATTTTGGTTAGAATTGCGAATGTATCATTATCTTTCAGTTCATTTTTGTCTGATACATTTTCAAACACGGATTTGTCAAAGGAATTGGATAGCAACTTTCAGTTCATTTTTGTCTGATACGGGTGTTCGTTCCTTTAGTTTATTTGAAATTAAATTCTTTCAGTTCATTTTTGTCTGATACTAAGATTAAATTGGTGGATAATTTAAAAATTTTCCCGGATG
>JBMFIF010000166.1:0-615 GCA_049976445.1 Thermoprotei archaeon
CTTTTGGTGGTATCTATTTGATTATAAACAATAAAAAAGTACGCCATTTTAATAGATTTGGTGAGCTAAATCGATTCCTTAAGAGAAGAAAAGTACCACCATTTAGTGTGTAGGAGATGTTCACCATCTCATCACCAAATCGGTTCAACTTTCAACACTCATTTTTTGAGATTCGTAAATCCAGTATTTAGAACAGTCTTAGTAGCTGACTTTCAACACTCATTTTTTGAGATTCTCATGGGATGGTATGAGGAAAGCGAAATATTCGTTCTCACTTTCAACACTCATTTTTTGAGATTCCGGGGGAACACCATCTTTTAGGCGTTTAGCTTTTTCTTTCAACACTCATTTTTTGAGATTCAGCTATTAACAAAGTTTAGTATATCATCCTCAACGTTCTTTCAACACTCATTTTTTGAGATTCAGTGGGGGGAATGGTGAAAAAGCGTGATTTAATTATGTTCTTTCAACACTCATTTTTTGAGATTCGTAAGCTTCAATACTATATAATGCAAAATAGTCTGAACTTACTTTCAACACTCATTTTTTGAGATTCTTTGGTTCTGGTCTGTTTTTTAAATAATCGGATGGTTTCTTTCAACACTCATTTTTTGA
>JBMFIF010000167.1:0-613 GCA_049976445.1 Thermoprotei archaeon
GAAAAGATAGAAAGTATAGGCAAACCATTAAAAAATTGGGATGTAAAGATTTATTTTGGAATTAAGACGGGCTTTAATGAAGCTTTTATTATTGATAGTGAAACAAGAGATAGAATTTTGGCAAACTGCAAAACAGAAGAGGAGAGAAAGAGGAGTGAAGAGATAATAAAGCCAGTTTTAAGAGGTAGAGATATTGAAAAGTGGAGATATAAGTGGGCAGGATTGTGGTTGATAAAAATAGAAGCAGGTTGGACTAATAGGAATCGTGGCAGTCAAAAACCAGAGGAATTCTTTAAAAATACTTTTCCAAGCTTGTATAACTACTTTATGACTTTCAAGGACTATAAAGGAAAAGGTAAAGGACTTTTTAATAGAGATGACCAAGGAGATTACTGGTGGGAATTAAGACATTGTGATTATTACCAAGAATTTGAAAAAGAAAAGATTGTGTGGCAGGAAATGTCAGATTTACCAAATTTTGCTTATGATATAAGAAAATTCTATACAAATCAAACAGTATATATAATAACAGGTCAAGATTTAAAATATATTTTGGGTATTCTCAATTCTAAATTCTCGGATAAGTATATAAATATGATTGCTTATTCTTTAG
>JBMFIF010000168.1:0-607 GCA_049976445.1 Thermoprotei archaeon
TCACATGAGAAGATTACCGCAAACCTCACGATGACGATTACAAAACAGGGAAACCAATACACAATCACAATATCGGGAATTATCTATAATACGGGATCAAACGATATAACCATAACAAACATCATAATAACCATAATAAAAACACAGAAAGTAGTGAACTACCCACAACAACAGATAACACAGATACCAGTCGCTGGATACCAATTCCTTCGAGCAACAATCACAGTTGAAGAGAATCCGACAAGTGCAACAATATTACTAATAATTCTCACACAAAAGGACACAACATTCGTATATAAGTTACAGTAGTAGCATACGCTACTTAGACGCGCACGTTTTGCTGAAATGACTCCTCCTCCGCCCTGAAGGGCTATTTTAGTGAAAAGGGTTATTATAATATTGATGAATAAGGTTTCTGTTTATGAGTATAAGAGAAGCGATAGTATTTTTGTATAATTATTTTTAATGGTGTTTTGTTTTTAGTGTAGGTAGTCTCTGCATGTCATGTTAAAGTTTAAATGCATTCTAAAACATATCACACACATGAGGACTGGTAGACCGAGAAAGTACAGTCAAGCCATATTACCAGAATACAGGTCAGACTGGG
>JBMFIF010000169.1:0-581 GCA_049976445.1 Thermoprotei archaeon
TTTCTACATAATAAGTGGGCAGTTTCACAACGACTTGAGTAAAGTGTTTGTTAGTTTCAACTTTCAGTTCATTTTTGTCTGATACTTTTTATTACCCCATTGAGGACAGGTATAGAATGATCTACTCTTTCAGTTCATTTTTGTCTGATACGTACTCTATTTCACAAAGGATTAAGGAAAATGAGATAGCCTTTCAGTTCATTTTTGTCTGATACAAACCTACAATTACATACTTTGGCTACTTACACATTACACCTTTCAGTTCATTTTTGTCTGATACATTGCGCCTGTTTTTAAAGTTATCAAGCGTAATGTTGGTTACTTTCAGTTCATTTTTGTCTGATACTAACAAACCACTATGCAATTTTCACGAAATTGCATTTAACTTTCAGTTCATTTTTGTCTGATACATAAGGAATTAGCCGAACTCTATTTCTTCTAGAAAAATACCTCTTTCAGTTCATTTTTGTCTGATACTATAACTTATTGACAATTGATTTAGGAACTGCAAACACCTTTCAGTTCATTTTTGTCTGATACTTTGTAGCTTTTTCGTATTCCCTCTTTGCACGCCCTCTTTC
>JBMFIF010000170.1:0-575 GCA_049976445.1 Thermoprotei archaeon
CTTTAGAGATAAAACTGAGGACGACTGTCCCAATGATCGGATAAATGACGAATATGGAGAGTACTACCAGAGGAGGTAAAAGAAATAATAATAAATCAATTTTCGATTCTTTATTCAAGTTTTTCACCAAAAAAATATTTTATTTTTTATTTTTTATTATTGTTTACTGTAAATTTAGGGACATATATTATTTTAAAAATTAAAAATCAATCTTTAAGCTTTGGTATTATTAATCCTGTATTGTTAGTTATACTTACCATTCTTCTATATGTAATG
The DNA here is from genome assembly GCA_049976445.1 of Thermoprotei archaeon. GTDB lineage: Archaea > Thermoproteota > Thermoprotei > Gearchaeales > WAQG01 > JAVZOV01. The sequence continues at coordinate 277 of JBMFIF010000170.1, forward strand.
CTTGATAAATTTCAATTCATTGAGAATAAAAAATTATATAAAAAAATGAATATTCTATTATTCATAATATTTTTAATCTTATTATGGATCGAATTAATTATTTTTAATGAATTTTTGTTTTATTTTATTATATTTAACTTAATATTAATTTTTATATTATTTTTTATTTTAATTATTTATAAACAAAATTCGGAAAATTCTAAACATTATTAAAACCTAGATTCTCGGAATTTTAGGCATAAATTCTTTCTTATTATCATTTTCAAAGTATTTCTATGATCCTTACAGACTCTCCGCAT
>JBMFIF010000171.1:0-571 GCA_049976445.1 Thermoprotei archaeon
CCATATGCGAAGAAGCAAAAGAAACAGCCCTAAAACAAGCACTAACTCAAGGAAATGTTAGGCAAGTTTCCATGCAAGATCTAGTCACAGCAATAAGAAAAAGAAAACCATCAACACTCCCATGGATAATAGAGGCTATCAGATCCATAAAAAGATACAAAGCCTACGAATTTTACGAAATAATTAAAGAAAAAACCGATACAACAGACAGTAGTCTCAGCTTGTGAGGCTGCCCAGATAAGCCATCAACCACAACATCATTCCTATATACTAAGTGGACAGCCCCCAGCTTGTCATGCTAAAGTTTAAGTATTCTGCTCTATAGTGGTGCTGAGAGGATTTTATCATGACAAGCCGAGACAACCCAACAGACAACAATAACCAAAGTAGCTAATAAAAGCAAATCATCGATGCAAGCAAAATTTATATAAAAAATAGAATATTAAATAGGTTAAGGCAAGTAAAAATAGAGATAGGGGATGGATTGTGAGTGAGTTAAGTGAGCAGTGGTTTAGTGTAATTGAAGTGTCGATGAAGCATTATGGATTTATTATGCCTTCAACACTAGCAT
>JBMFIF010000172.1:0-565 GCA_049976445.1 Thermoprotei archaeon
TCCCTACATTAACATTAACAAACTTTCAGTTCATTTTTGTCTGATACATCACACCCCCAAAACCACAACATTCACATAAACACAAAACTTTCAGTTCATTTTTGTCTGATACGGCTTAAAAGACCAAGCCCAGCCTTTGTAAAGGGTGCGACTTTCAGTTCATTTTTGTCTGATACAGGGGTTTGATGCGTTAGGACGAATAAAAGTTAGTGTTTCTTTCAGTTCATTTTTGTCTGATACGTAAGTAATAATGCAAGGCCAATAACAAAATTAGCACTACTTTCAGTTCATTTTTGTCTGATACTATGAGCTATATAAGTGTTTTAGATACCGCCAACAATCCAATCTTTCAGTTCATTTTTGTCTGATACTCTTACAGTTCAAATCGCAAAGGATTCCGATTCACAAACCTTTCAGTTCATTTTTGTCTGATACGAGACCATCTTCAAAAGCATGGAACCCCTCTCGTTCATCTTTCAGTTCATTTTTGTCTGATACGCTTATTTCTAGTGCGATATCATCTTTTTCACCTAGTTCTCTTTCAGTTCATTTTTGTCTGATACCC
>JBMFIF010000173.1:0-560 GCA_049976445.1 Thermoprotei archaeon
ATTAGAGTGTTTAGAAAATAAGTATATTTAGCGATAAAACATGATATAGAGCTAGCTAAGAGAGAGCCTGATCATCACTTTACTGGAGGTTTATATGATGCTGAAGGCTATTGGAATCCTAATAAGAGGAAACTAAGTTTTACGAATAAAGATCCTCTGATAATTGAGTTAGTAAGTAGATTTCTTACTGACCAGAATATCAGATATAAATTGTATCAGAGAAGAAAAGGAAAATATAATTGGTATGTTATAGAGACGTATACCCTTCAAGCATTAAAGCTGTTGTCGCTACTGGATCTTAGACATCCCAAATGGAGGCGTTTCTATACTGATACGTTCTTCAAATAATAAACTTCTCTGGGCACTTTATATAACACTTACTCTATTTCCTTAATAGACACAGGCGGGTACCCCCGGCGCGTATGGTCGGGACGTTTATTGGGCCTAAAGCGGCCGTAGCCGGCCCCGTAAGTCCCGGTCTAAAGACCCGGGCTCAACCCGGGGAATGGCCGGGATACTGCGGGGCTAGAGGGCGGGAGAGGCGGGGGGTACTCCCGGGG
>JBMFIF010000174.1:0-555 GCA_049976445.1 Thermoprotei archaeon
ATTCAATAATAAGTAAGGTACTAATGTTGTACCTATATATCCTCCACATCCTGTAATAAGTATTTTCATATTTAAGTTAAAAGATAAAAAGATAATAAATTTTTCTTCTTTATTTTAAATAAATATTTAATATTTTATTTTTATAAAATTAAATATTTATTTTAGAATTCTCACCAATGATCAATCTCAAACCCTTTGGCTTTAATGAATTTGCGTTAAGTATGGTTGAACCCTCACCTATTATTGAATCAACTATCATATTATCTGTATCTATCAAAGAATTCTTCATAACAATGGAATTTTCAATGGATGCCTTTTTTATCTTACAGTTCTCCCCAATGCTTGAATATGGTCCAATAAAGGCACCTTCAGTAATTTCAGTGTTATCACCAATTATTGCTGGTCCCCTTATCTTTGAATCATCTGATATCCTTACATTTTTACCAATAACAACCTTGCCCTGAATGTTCCTTAGTTCCATATTGTTTTCTATTTTATCCAATACAAGCCTGTTTGCAGCGAGTATGTCATCTACAGTACCCGTATCCTTCCACC
>JBMFIF010000175.1:0-553 GCA_049976445.1 Thermoprotei archaeon
ACTATAACTTCGTGCCCTTTTTTTACGAGCGTTTCGACTAAGTTCGAACCTATAAACCCTGCTCCGCCAGTAACAATAAATTTCATTATATTAATATTCAAAGAAACCTTAAAAAACTTTCCTTATTTTTCTTTTTTCTTCTTTTTTCTTCAGGACACAGCTTTGTCACATCAATTGGTGCGAAACAATTTCTTTTGTGCAGATGCTCCAGTTCCTTTCCAGCTGCATCTTCTCCGGCCTTTTTAAATTTCTTTAGACCTTTTTGCAAAATATATTTTTGACCATAGCATGAACCATACATAGTAGCTTTGGCATTGATCTCTGCCATGCACTTTGCAATCAGCATTGCATACTGCTGATTATATTCTTCAACATTTTCTGGATTCACATTGATATCAAACTTGACATGCTTTTCTTTTCCTTTTGACTGAGCATACGTCAATCTTTCCGGTGCTTGACGGTTTCTTGGTGGTTGCACTCGCTCAGGTTGTGCTTCCGGCTCAGGATCCTCTTGGGCATCATCATCTTGTGCCTCTTCGTCTTGCTGATCGTC
>JBMFIF010000176.1:0-540 GCA_049976445.1 Thermoprotei archaeon
GAAACTTCACACAATACAACCTAAACACATCCCTACAACAACCAAACAACAAAAACTATCCATCAACCATGACGAACATGCCCAGAAGAATCACCCCAAACACAACTACAGATAATCACGGAGGTTAAAGGATCATGAGAACAATGAAGAATCACCCCAAGCATCACCTCAAGCTTAACATGCCCAACCATTATTCTCCCATACCTATAATTCAAAAACACCCAAATATTATAAAAAAGAACAGCAAGGTAAAAGTACAGCTTTCTCACACTATAACTCTTTGAAGTTGTCTTCGGAAGGAACTGATTTATCACCCTGTACGACGTCTCTACGACCCACCTCCTCCTGAACATCTCCCTTATCTTCTTCGCTCTCAAGTCCGTGTTCGTTGCGAACACAAAAAGCTCTGTCCGACCAGACTTTCTCCTTCCGTTAAATGCCACAACTCTAAAGGTTGCCTGCTCACTGGTCAGATGGCGATGGCTCTCTGTAGTGTACATCATATCATCTCCGGCTTTAAACTTCCCGTTGTTATGAATC
>JBMFIF010000177.1:0-533 GCA_049976445.1 Thermoprotei archaeon
TTTTGTATATGGATCATGCATCTCCATGAAGTTAATAAATAAAAAGAATGGAGTAAAATAGGAACTGTTTAGTATATTCTGTAAAATATGATTACCCCCTTTCTTTAATGGCCATCCATTAAATTTTTCAATCCTATATAATCTGTATAAATCCTTAAATAGATTTGGATTTGAAATCATCTGTGTCAATTTTGTCTTTAAAAAATTTCTGGCTAAATCCAGATCTTTTTTTGTGAAATACGCAGAGTGTTGAAACTGAAAATAATCGAAATTATCTGAAAAGACGGAGCTTTCTGATATCCAACCATTCGCTGAAAAGCCTATATTTGTGTATCCCTCTTTTTTCAAAATTTTTGCTATTGTTTTATCCTTGAATTCATACTGTAATTTTAAGCTTTTATCAATACCATTATCTGGGTCCTCATGTACTTTATGCTCAACTGCATATAAACCTGTGAAAATTGACATATGGGAAGGTAAAGTCCAGGGAGATGGTGCAATAGGATTTGGAAAAACGACCGCATCTCTTGATA
>JBMFIF010000178.1:0-533 GCA_049976445.1 Thermoprotei archaeon
TGACCCATCATATCAACTTTCAGTTCATTTTTGTCTGATACTGATAATTTACAAGAACTTGAAGAATATAAAAGAGAGCTCTTTCAGTTCATTTTTGTCTGATACATAATCTGAAAGAAATAAAAATAGAAAAAGCAGACACCTTTCAGTTCATTTTTGTCTGATACATTCTTAGCTATTAAACGTGGATTAGCTAATTGGACTTTCAGTTCATTTTTGTCTGATACGAATTAAATATTCATAAAAGAACAGCATTAAACTATTTTAACTTTCAGTTCATTTTTGTCTGATACTTATATATACAAAGTGAGAGGGAGACTATGAATATAAAAGAATCTTTCAGTTCATTTTTGTCTGATACTTACTGATGAACAGGCTAGGCTAATGATAAAGCATCATTACTTTCAGTTCATTTTTGTCTGATACAGCTACTAGATACAGTTTTTGAATGGTGGTACAATTGTATCTTTCAGTTCATTTTTGTCTGATACGTTTGGTAATGTTTCATTATTAAAATTTTCATCAGATAATTC
>JBMFIF010000179.1:0-524 GCA_049976445.1 Thermoprotei archaeon
CTTGATCTTTTACACGTAATTGCAGCCTCATTAATTAAATGCGAACATATACTCACATTTGATAGAGAAATTATCACTAAAAGTAATGTCTTAAAGAACATACTGAACATCGCAGTTTTCCAAATACATAATAAGATATAAATGCCTTATGATTTCTTTTTGTAGTCTATGCATGTGAGATTGAGTAGTCTTAGCTCGTCATGATAAAATCTTCTTATACCATCGTTTATAAAATGGAGTACTTAAACTTTACTATGACATATAGAGACTGTTCATTTAAGCTTCTCTTGACTGTGAATTGGTATAAAAAATTGCATCACAAAATCCTTATCTAGACAATCTAGGTAGTCTTTACATGTCATGTTAAAGTTTAAGTATTATATTCACTTAGTTATATTTCTTTTGGCTTATATTTAAGTTTATTTTTTTAAATTATATAAAAATTATTATAGAAATAAAAATATTAAAGTTTAATGAGATAAAGTTTTGATTGTAGATTAAAACTATTATTTGGATCTTGTAAG
>JBMFIF010000180.1:0-518 GCA_049976445.1 Thermoprotei archaeon
CGTGAACCCATCGCTTATAGTAAATATCACACACCACTCAAAACTTGACTATATACTTACATACACGCAAGAAAAAGAAGCGGAGAAAAAACCCAAACTAAACATCGAAGAGTGAGCTACTCTACGACATCTTTTCCTGAAACCATATCTAATGCTGTGTTTAGGTGTTCGAAAAATACAGAGAACTTATTACATGTTATATATTTTTGTGATGACGCATATAGTTTTTAAAGTAATTAATTAAATCTTTCTGACCTTCTCCCCGCCCTGAAGGGCGAAGTTTGTCCTTCTTTTATAATCCCTAGAAAGGTTTTCTAATAGTTCTTTAACGATCCCTTTCGTACCCTTTATTTTACAACACTTAAATTTTTGGAAGAATTTTCGAATACTTTTTCATTCTCATGATTTTTCCTTCAGGTTGGATTAGCCAAGTCATCCAGCAGAGCTCTATTGGTCTATATCCACAAGCTAAAGCTATCTCCTCGGCTTTCTCAATAAACTCTATATCATCGTTAACT
>JBMFIF010000181.1:0-514 GCA_049976445.1 Thermoprotei archaeon
GTTGCGTGTTTACTATGCGAAATATAGTAGTGGGAGTAACTTAAACATTTTTGCTATTTTCCTGTAACTTTCACCCTGATTGGCGAGCATTAATATACTCAACATATAACATCCATAAAACTTACTGCTTTCAGTTCATTTTTGTCTGATACGGTGAGGCAGTTCTAGTGTTTCAGCTCCTTCAAAGGCTTCCCTTTCAGTTCATTTTTGTCTGATACGGAGGTGATGGAGTGATGAAAATAATAGTCACATTTGTTGATTTCTTTCAGTTCATTTTTGTCTGATACCTATTCAAATGGCCAGCTCCCTCGGGAAGATTTTCGTTGACCCTTTCAGTTCATTTTTGTCTGATACTATTAAGATACAACTCCTCTATGGGTGCAGGCATTTTTCTTTCAGTTCATTTTTGTCTGATACTAAAATTTTTACCACTTATATGCATATGCGGTTTTACTTTCAGTTCATTTTTGTCTGATACACATTCCAGAAAAATTGTTTTGTTCGTGTTATGTTT
>JBMFIF010000182.1:0-508 GCA_049976445.1 Thermoprotei archaeon
GGTCATACCATAGACCTTTAATTCTACCAATCTCATAGGTTCAACTACAGGTTCCGCATTTATTGACCCAATAACACGTTGACCTTGCATTTTAGCCTCGTGAGGTAACACCTCTAGAATATCCTTAACTAACGGTTCTAAATACTCCCTACAACACCTACCACTAGGATTTGTTATTGGGCACCATCTTCCAGAACCTGCTTTGGTATAAGCTACTATGTCTTCAAGCGTATCACAACAACCTTTAAGGTATATTTCATCCCATATCATCTGTTCCGTCACATTAAAACAATAACATACAGGTCTGTAGCACTTCTACGTAACTATTCGTTATTTTTAATTACTTCTAATCCCTTTAACGTTATTAGGTAAGCTGAAGATATAACGCCTCTGAAAACTATCTGCTCCATATGTTATAAGTAGTAGGAAAATTTATAAACTTTACATTAATATTTTATTGGAGGGTGCCACTATGAAGTCGAAGAGCAGTCGCAAGGTGGAGGAAGGC
>JBMFIF010000183.1:0-507 GCA_049976445.1 Thermoprotei archaeon
GGAGGTCTTGGTACAATCATTGGATCTATAGTAGGAGCAATCCTTTTTATCTTTTTACCTGAAATACTAAGATTTATCTCCGATTATAGGATATTGATCTACGGGTTATTAATTATATTATTTATGAGGTTTGACCCCTTTGGTTTATTTGGTGAAAAAAGTAAATTATATATTAAATTAAAGGAATTATTTAGGTGATTTTAATGGAAAAAATACTTGAATTGATAAATATAAATAAATCATTTGGTGGTTTAAAGGTTATAGATAATGTTACTTTTAGTGTCTATAGAAATGAAATTTTATCATTGATAGGCCCTAATGGTGCTGGAAAAACTACCCTGTTCAACATCATCACAAGGCTTTTAAGGGAAGATTCTGGTAAAATTATATTCCAAGGATCAGAAATAAATAAACTAAACTCTTATAAAGTTGCAAGATTGGGCATTGGAAGAACATTCCAAACAATAAAACTCTTTGAAAATTTAACGGTCTTTGAGAACGTAATGG
>JBMFIF010000184.1:0-503 GCA_049976445.1 Thermoprotei archaeon
CCGCAAACTCACATAAAGCCTATGTGGACAGCCTCTCTATTCGTATCTTAATACTTCGCTCTTAAATAAGAATGTTGTGGCTGTTCTTTAAATAACTTTATAACAAAACAATTTTAAAACCTCCTCAATAACCTAGAAAGTACAGGAGGAACAACCACAAAAATCTTACTTAAGAGCGGTAAATTAAAAACTGGTATCTTCTCATAGAAAACTCTGCTCTAAATAATAAGAGCATTGTATATAGATGTTCGAGCTTAAAATAAATGCTCAATCTCATAATCCTGTTTTTGATTTATCATTCACGGTAAATCATTATCTTCTTGACATTTCAACTTTTACCTTTTTAATCTACCGTTCAAGACGAGATAGCTTACATGAAAGTTTTACCTATTAATGGATCTGTTGGACAGTATGTGTCATCTTTTTTATATATGAAAGAGATTTCTATTAATTTTTTAATGTAATTAGATATTTCTGAATCACTAATTCGTCTCCCTTCTAAT